>CAZFGO010000001.1:0-21870 GCA_964518525.1 uncultured Gammaproteobacteria bacterium
AGCGAAATCCCTTGTCGTGTGAGTTACGACCTGCACGAATGGCATAACAACAGAGCGACTCTCTCAATGAGGGACTCGGTGAAATTGCAAGATGAGTGAAGATGCTCATTACCCGCGGCTAGACGAAAAGACCCCGTGAAGCTTTACTACAACTTGATATTGGGTTAAGGTCAAACCTGTTGAGCGTAGGTGGGACCCCGACGTTACGTCGGGGGCCAATGAGACACCACCCTTGTTTGACTTTAATTCTAATTCCGGGCCGTCAATCCGGCTCTGAAGACAGTATCTGGTGGGTAGTTTGACTGGGGCGGTCGCCTCCTAAAAGGTAACGGAGGCGTTTAAAGGTTGGCTACCCCGAGATGGAAATTCGGGGGATAGCGCAAAGGCACAAGCCAGCTTTACTGCGAGACCTACAAGTCGAGCAGTCGCGAAAGCGGAACTTAGTGATCCGACGATCCATTATAGGATGGTCGAAGCTCATCGGACAAAAGTTACTCCGGGGATAACAGGCTGATCTCCTCCAAGAGTCCATATCGACGAGGAGGTTTGGCACCTCGATGTCGGCCCATCGCATCCTGGGGCTGAATAAGGTCCCAAGGGTTTGGCTGTTCGCCAATTAAAGCGGTACGCGAGCTGGGTTCAGAACGTCGTGAGACAGTTCGGTCTCCTATCTGTCGCGGGCGTAGAAATTTGAGAAGGCTCTTCCCTAGTAGGCCCTAAAGGGCCCTGCTACTGTCCCGAGTAATCGGGACTGACAATTCGGCTAATAACGGTGAAGTCTTCATATAAGTATACGGTTTGTGGATATCTTCTTCTTGGACGGTCCCAAGGAAGGTGGTATCATGTATTTGAGGACCGTAATTTACTTATTTAAGATAATACCGTGGGAAGTCGACCTACAAAAGAGGAACTTGCATATATCGCCGGATTTCTAGATGGCGATGGAAGTGTAATGTTCCAAATAAAGAAACGAAAAGATACAAGAAAGGGATGGCGGTTTATGGCGACAATCTGTTTTTATCAGGATACTCGTCATGAAAAACCACTTTTTTGGATTCGTGAAAAGTTCAGTATTGGTTATGTGTCGCGTCGGAAAGACGGCATTACTGAAATAAGAATCAATGGTTTTGAACAAGTCTTTCGGATTCTTAATAAGTTGCTTCCGTATTTGCGGTTTAAGAAACCCCAAGCGGAAATAATTTGTCGCCTATGTGCGATCTTAATAAGAAAACCGGTTGCAAGACTGACTTTGCCAGAAAAAGAAAAGATATGCCAAGGTTTGGTGCAAATTCAAAAATACAATTATGCGACGCATAAGAAAAGAACACTAAATGAATTTCGTTCAACTGTAGGTTTGACCCCGTAACGACTGATATCCGATTTTATCGGATTGAGATAGAGTAAAATAACAATCCTTAATTCTATCACACGCCGACCCCTACTCTTCTATATTTATTTTAGAAGACAAGAGGGCGAAGATATAGTCTACACTTTTGGAAACAGAAGAAGAATGTGACGAGAGGACCGGGAAGAACGAACCTCTGGTGTACCAGTTGTCCTGCCAAGGGCATCGCTGGGTAGCTATGTTCGGCACGGATAAACGCTGAAAGCATCTAAGCGTGAAGCCGTCTTCAAGATTAGATTTCATTAAGACTCCCTAGAGATGATAGGGTTGATAGGCGGTAAGTGTAAGATCCGCAAGGATTTGAGCTGAGCCGTACTAATCAGTCGATTTTAACCACAAGAACTTTGAAAGTAATTTTTTAGAAAGGGTGCCAGTATCCTGGTGATTCTATCCGCCTTCATCCCACATTTGCGGGATGGCGGCGGATTAAAAGCGACTAGGTCCTACCTGCCTTCGGCAGGCAGGCCTGATCCCATACTTGCTTGTCCGCAAGTTATCGGTGGAATATAAAGTGTTGGTGATTCTAGCGACTAGGTCCTACCTGATCCCATCCCGAACTCAGAAGTAAAACTAGTCAGCGCCGATGATACTTTTTTTAGGGAAAGTAGGTCGTCGCCAACACCTTGTATTTCACTCTCGGCGGGCAGGCAATACTTTTCGAGAGAAAAGTAGGCCTGTCCGCCGAAGCGGAGCTCAGGCGGATCATCGCCAGGACATTGGCACTCTTTTGTTTTTTCGGCAGCGTTTGTTTAAATTTAGTGACAATGATAAACTAAGTTTAGTTTTAGAATTATTTTATGAAAGCAATCGCTGATCTCCACATTCATTCCAAATATTCTCGCGCCACGAGTAAGAATTTGAATTTAGAAAATCTGGAATTCTGGGGCAAGCGCAAGGGAATTAATATTATTGGCACTGGCGATTTTACTCATCCGCTTTGGTTCAAGGAAATAAAATCAAAGTTGATTAAAGCTGATGGCCTGCTCAGATTGAGGCCGGAATTTTCATTGCTTCAGGAAGCTAGCGACCAAGAGAGGAGCCGACCATATTTTTTATTAACGGCCGAGATTTCATGTATCTATTCCAAGGGCAGCAAGGTTCGGCGGGTGCACCTTTTGGTTTTCACTCCCTCGATCGAGGCGGCTGAAGAGATTAACAGACAATTATCGGCTCGAGGGAATTTGGCCTCCGACGGTCGGCCAATTTTGGGCTTGGATGCCAAAGAATTGGCCAAAATAGTTTTAAACGTTTCCGAGGATTGCTTGATTGTTCCGGCTCATGCCTGGACACCTTGGTTTTCAGTTTTTGGATCGAAATCCGGTTTTGATACACTCGAGGAGTGTTTCGACGAACTCACGCCGCAGATCTACGCCATCGAAACCGGTCTCTCTTCAGATCCAGCCATGAACTGGCGACTGAAAAAACTGGATTCGATTACTTTGATTTCCAACTCCGACGCTCATTCGCTCGAGAACTTGGGTCGGGAGGCTAATGTTTTTAATTTCGATCCTGGAACATCAGATCTCTATGCCGAATTTAGGCGAATCATCAAAGAAAAGGATCGAAATAAGTTTCTTTACACCATTGAATTCTACCCAGAAGAAGGTAAATACCATTTTGATGGCCACGCGAGTTGTGGAGTTAGTTTCGCGCCCCAGGAATCGAAAAAGAATAAAGGGTTTTGCCCGGTTTGTAAAAAGCCCCTCGTGATCGGAGTTTTAAATCGAGTGGAAGAGTTGGCCGATCGGCCGGAAAAAGTAACACCAGCCGATAGTATCCCCTTTAAGAGTTTGGTACCCCTGGCCGAGATCATCGCTGAAGCCTTGGGCCAAGGCAAAAAAACCAAGGGCGTGATTCGAGAATATGATCAGCTGATTAGTCGAGGGGAAAGTGAATTTAATGTTCTTTTGAATTTGAATTATGATCAGCTAAGTAAAATTACTCTGCCTTTGGTGGTGGAAGGAATTAGGCGAGTGCGCGAAGGCAAGCTCTTCATTGAGCCGGGTTACGATGGCGTTTACGGCAAGGTAAAAATTTTTAAAGAAGGAGAAATTGGTTCCGGCCGGCAGAATTCTTTACTATAGATTTTTAAAAACAAAACAGCCTCGGATTCGCTTAGGCTGTTTTGTTTTTCTTAGAATCCTTTAATAGATTTAATAATTACAGCAGCATCTGACTTTAATTTTTTTCTTTGATCTCGAATTTCTTTTGATGGATTTCGATTTTTCTTGATTTCGTTTTGAGAGTGTTATCTCTAGTTAAGGATTTTTATTTCTACCCAATTTTCTAGCCAACAGGTAGCTAATCAAGCCGAGTAGCCAGAGGCCAATTCCGGCCAGAACAAAGTAAGGAAGAAGTGCGATCATTAAGATGATCAGACCAAAACCACTTTCGCTGCCGACGGGCTGGAATTTGAGAATCAAGAAAACTAAAATCGGAAATAAGATGGCCAAGGAACCGAGTAAAATAAAAGTTAGAGCGATCATCAGCAAAATCGATCGGTTACGTTGATAGATTATCAAGATCGAGATTAGCCAGATTAGTAGAAAAGTCAAGATTGATCTCGTTTTCAAAAGCAGCAGGCCGAGGGTGAGAGTAAAACCCAGGGTGAGGATTAATCCTAGAAGGCCGGCGATGACCAGGGGCCAGAAATTTTTTGTCAATCTCGAGATTAAGATTGATCGGTTAAACATTAGGCTTGGAATCAGATTTGAATTTTAGAAAAGAGATAGCCACCAATAACGAGTAGGAGTAAGGTGACGATGGTTAGGACTGAGAGATCGGTAGGCAGGCCGAAATGGACCACGCCCGTGAGTGTTGCTCTGAGACCATCGATGCCATAAGAAAGCGGATCAAGGTTGGCCAAGAGATCAATGGTCTTGGGTAGGCCGGCTAGGGGAAAGAGCGAGCCAGAAAGAAAGAAGAGCGGCATGACCAAGAAGTTCATGATCAGTTGAAAGCCTTGCATGTCGTCGAGGAGCGAGGCAATGGCCGTGCCGAGGGAAGTAAAAAGTAGGGCGATCAAAAACATGATCAGGAAGGCGAGCAGGACCGAAAGAGTTTCCCCGGGAGTGAAGCCGACGACTAGGGAGATTAGAAAAACGATTATTCCCTGCACCGTGGCCACAGTGGCGCCACCCAAACTTCGACCAATCATTATCTTGAAGCGTGAAACCGGCGCGACCAGAGTTTCTTTGAGGAAGCCAAATTGTCGGTCCCAAATTATTTCGATGCCGGAGAAGATAGCGGTGAAGAGAATCGATAAGGCGATGACTCCCGGCGCCAAAAATTGAATGTAATTACCCTCGCCGGCTTTTTGGTAGATGGGTCCAAAACCAAAGCCCAGGGCGATGAGGAAGAGGAGTGGTTGGCCGAGCGACCCAACAATTCTTGATTTGGAACGATAGTAACGTTTTATTTGTCTGAGCCAGAGAATGTAGACTGAGGACATAGTTTAACTGTTATAAAAATAAAGAAAGATTGAGACCAGAATTAGAAAGGTGACCAGGGCCAGAAGTACGGCTTTGATCGAGCCGAGCCGCGGCGCCAAAAGATAAATAACGAGCATGTAGGGAACCCAAGCCACGATGGTGCCCAAGAGAACAAAACGAGCGTGACGGGAGACCTCGATTGGTCCGGCCAGTCGGCCGATGAAGAGATAAGAAAGCCAGGTGAAGACCGGAAAGAGAGCCGCCAGACGCGAGAGGATCGGATGGCCGCTAGCTTCGAAATAGGTGACTAGTAAGGTGATGGTGCCGCCGGCAATAAAGGCGAAGAGATAATCGAGGTTCATGGAAGTTGGATTATTAACGATGCCACAACCGATGGCGCATCCGAAGCTGGTCGGCCCCGGATAATTTTTCTTCTCGGATTTCATAACCAGTGAGGGCGATGAAAGCTGCTTCGAGGGAAGTGGTTTTGGTTTTGCGTTTCAAGTCGGCCGGCGTGTCTTCGTCAACGATGTTGCCGTGATCAATGACGGCAATGCGTCCGGCCACTTGATCCGCCTCCTCCATATAGTGGGTGGTGAAGAAAACGGTGGTGCCGGCGTCTTGATTCATTTTTTTGATGTAATCCCAGATGTGCTGGCGAGTTTGCGGGTCAAGTCCGAGCGTGGGTTCATCGAGAAAGAGGATCCGAGGCCGATGAATTAGGCCTCGGGCGATCTCAAGTCGGCGCTTCATGCCGCCGGAAAAATGTTTGACCAGATCCTGACGGCGATCCCAGAGCTCAACGAATTTGAGTAACTGTTCGATCCGACCACGACGTAATTCTCTCGGCACGTGATAGAGCACGCCATGAAATTCCATGTTTTCTTCGGCCGTGAGTTCGTCGTCGAGGCTCGGATCCTGGAAGACGATACCAAAGGATTGCCGAACCAGCTCTTGTTCGGTGAGCGGATCGTAATTGTTGATTCTTAAATAACCTTCGGTCGGAGAGAGGAGAGTAGTGAGAATTTTGATGGTGGTGGTTTTGCCGGCGCCATTTGGCCCCAGAAAAGCAAAGATACTGCCGGCCGGCACACTAAAACTAATATTATCAACAGCCTTGAAATCGCCAAATTTTTTGGTCAGGTTACGAACCTCAATGGCTAAGTTATTATTTTGAACTCTGATTGGTTCCATGTTGGATTTAATTGTTCGCTGGTTTATTTTTCTAGATATTCTTTTAGGGCTACGGCATTGTTGAATTGAGTATCTTTAGCACTATAAACCAGAGTTGATTTTTTCTTTAATAATTTTTTTAGTTCAGCTAGGTTTTTTTGGCTTTGATTTAGTTCCTTGAAATAGCGCCGTTTGAATTCCGACCACTTGGCTGGGTCATGGCTAAACCATTTTCTGAGTTCGGTGCTCGGCGCGATTTCTTTGAGCCAGAAATCAATTTTGGCTTGGCTCTTAGAGAGGCCGCGCGGCCAGAGGCGATCAATCAAAATCCTCTGACCATCGGTCTTGGTTGGTTTCTCGTAGACGCGTTTAATTCGGATCATATCAATTATTTTATCATAATTCATTAGACCAAGAAAATCAAGATTCGAGATCAGGCGCAGTGGTTGGGTGGTTTGGGAATATTTTGATCCGACCGGACTAGGTAAGTTGAATCGCCACTCCTTAACCCGAGAATTGCTAACAATGAGTTTAATCATCTGTGGCGGTGATTGATAAAAAGACCACAAATTATTTGGCAATACGGCGTGACAGTCAAGCCCAGTCGAGCTCCGGGACAGTTTAATATCCCCGACAACATTGACTTGATCAAAAGGTAGGATTAATAAATTATTTAAACAAAAAACAAACCCCGATGATTGATTCGGGGTTTTCCATTTTTCAGGGAACAAGGGATTTCATTGATCACATTAACCAATCAGTGTTCTGATTAGGAGCGGGTTTCGATTTTTTTCACCAAGCCTTGGACAATCACTCGATCGCCAAATTCTTCTACCGCGGTTCGCGCTAGCTCCATCAGATCTTTGAGTTGGTTCTGATCCTTGGTCGAGACTACCAGGTAGAAGGGATGGTCCCGATCAAAGCGTTGTCCAAAGCCATGATCGCCAAAGGCAATGCTCGTGAGAATTTTCAATTCAGTTTTTAGATAGTTGGGGCTGAGGCCAAAACCAGCGCCACTCGAAACAAAATGAGCGGGCAGTTCGGGTAGGGCAGCGGGATTAAATCGGCTCGTGCCATCAATCATAATCATTCGAGCGTTATGAATCGGGCCGGTCATTTCCTCGCTCGTGATGTGGCGGTAGCTGGCGCCGAGCTCGTCAGCGAGCTGTCTCGTATGAAAAGCGCCCAGTTGGTCAGGAGTTTTAAGGGCCGGTGAGAGTTCGTGAACTTGTTTCAGTTGTTCGAATTTGACCTTGGCTGCGCCGCAACCTTCGTGGCTCATTACCTCTTTGATCCGGCCACGATACTTCTTAATAAATTCTTCCCACTCTTTATCAGGTGCGAGAATTAGCTGACCAGCAATACCGATTTTTCCGCCCTCCGGGGCCGGAATCCGTTCGTCCGAGCAAACGATCCTTTGAGGCATTTGAGCAAAGGCTGTTTCAAACTCAGGTAATGATTCCAGGATAGTTTGGATTGGTTCGCCAGCTTGGAGTCGCTCGATGACCGGATTATTTTCCGATTGTTCCCAGAGTTTTTCCACTTCTTCCCGATGGGTTTCTAATTCCGAATGGGGTCTTTTCGATTCTAACATAAGATAATAATTTTAAGGTTGATTAATATTTTAGATCAAAGATTGATTTAAGTCAAGTCTTGAGATAAGTTTGCCAGCGATGGTAGAGATCGCGCGTGGCCAAGAGATCGCGGGTATTGTATCGGGCGATTTCTAAAAATTTCCTCTTCTCGAATAAGTCAGCGACATCGTCGCCAGTAATGCCAGCCGCTTTGGGGCTCTCAATGCCAAAAACTCGACTCCAGAGATGCAGGTTGCCGTGTCTTCGGAGGGCGCCATAGAAGGTTAGCTGATCCAAAAGATCGACGTGTTGAGCTTCAAATTTTTGACTACTGAGGTAACGGTTGGAGAGCAAATTTTTGGTTGGTCGAATTTGATGGACCGCTGATCGGATCATTAAAAACGGCGCGTCAAAACAGCGGCCATTGAAACTGACAAATTCCTGATAGCTCGCCGCTCCTTGCCAGAATTGCGTTAGCATCTCTTTCTCGGTTAGTGGCTTGAACCTAAAACTATTCTCTTCAAATTCTTTGAGATCCGAGTTCGGCGCTTGGAAATAAACCGCGCCTTGGTTTTTTTCATAATCTAAAACGCCGATGACAATAATCTCGCCGGTGAGCGGTGAAAAACCCAAGCCCTGTTTTAGATCCTCAAGCGCGATGCGATAGTCTTCGTCGCTGGCTGATTCTTTTTTGATCCAACGAGTCAGTGACTCCTGGGTGGTCTCGTCCAGGGAATCAAAATCCTCGCCCACAGTTTCGATATCAAAAATTAGAGTGGCCATATTAAAATTTTTAGAAAATTTTAGCCGAGCCAGCCTTGGAGTTTTTGGAGCCGGCCGAGAGATTGCCTGGTGAGCCAGCCATCGAGGCCCCAGATCCGGCCTGCTCGGAGAGTAAAAAAGAAAAGCAGGACGAAAAGATAGATGATATGTTCGTCAACTAAATAAAAATGACTGCCGACATAAGGAAAGTTGAGGATCGGTAGGTAATAAAGGAAGACTAGGGCCATTCCGAGAAGGGAGCTCAAGCGGAGGAAGAGGCCGAGAATCAAAGAAGAGCCGAGCAGGAACAGGCTCCATTTATTAATTAGGTTGATGGCTGGTAGCAAGGTTGGATTCGCGAGCCAGTTGAAAAAGCCACTGGCGGTTTCGGCGTGGGTGAGGTAGCCGGCTGCGGACCAACTGGGATCAAAAATCTGAGTCAAGCCAGCGTAGAGAAAAATCCAGCCTAGAGCCAGACGCAAGAGGAAGAGAGCAATTTTTTGGTTTTGGTTTAGATTAGGGATCCAGTCGTCGGACGATTTTATTGGGCTCATGGCTTTAAACTTATCATTAGATTAGCTTGGTTACTTGGGCTGCGGCGTGGCGGTAGTTACAATAATCGCAGTCGGGTTTGGCTGGCGGAATGGTTTTAGCTTTGAGACAGGTGTGTGCCTCGAGGATCTTTTTTTCCACCCAAGAATCGTCACCCTGGTAAGGAATTAGTTTAACATCAAACTCGAGGCGACCATCAAAGGCTTCACGATCAGTTTTGCCATTGACATAAACAAAATAGCCGGTTCGGGAAACCTTGAAGCCGTTGCGACGCAGGAGCCATTGGTAGATTTCGAGCTGGCGCTTGTAGCCTTCTTGCCAGGCCGAATCAATTGTTACCTCGCCTTCCTTGCTGGTTGATTTGTAATCAACCACGATCAGCTCGCCTTGGGAATTGCGCCAGACATCATCAACCGCGCCAAAGACAATTAGATTGGTGGGTTGGTGAAGAAACTGCACGCCCTTGAAGTTTTCTCGCCACTCATTAATCTTTTCGTGATCAAAGGGAATAGCATCAATTCCATAGGTTTTGATCAGTGGATGGGCAGTTTGTTTGGCCCGATGAAGATCGAATTCCTTTTTGAGCAGTTTATCGACCGCGCTATTGAGGTTAAAAGGAAAGCCGGGCGGCCGGCTCACGCCTAGGCGGCGATCAAGATAAAAGCAGCGCGGGCATTCAATGAAGAGATCCAGCTTGGAGCGACTGAGTTTGAACGGTTCAGGATCTTTGGGATTAAAAATATTTTTTTTGCGGCTGGGGTTATAGAATTGGGACATAAGAAATAATCTGAGGTGATAGTATCTATTTTATTCTAACCCAATCGGGCTAAAAAAGACAGCCCCGAAAAGTCGGGACGGTCTTTGAATTTTTGAGACTTTTAAAACAAACCTGATTTTTAAAAATCCTCCAGGTTTTCTAGAATAAATTTTTTGACTCGATTGATCTTAAAAGCCCTACTTCTTCTGTAGTTTCGCTGAGACAAAGATCAAGTAGATCGCCGAAAGGCCTACCAGGACATAGATGATCCTTGATAAGAGCGACAGGGCGCCAAAGATGGCATCAACTACGTTGAAGTCAAATAAACCCACTAAGCCCCAATTTAGGCCGCCGATGATGACGAGGACTAGTACGATCCAGTCCAAGACGCTTAATTTCATCATATTATTAATAGTTATTTAGTTAGAATTGATCCCTTCGACCTTTATTAAAGTAATTATATTATAACTAATTATTGTTTTAAATTCTACCAGGGTCAGCCAATGATTATTTTGGAAACCAACCAGCTTTTTTTAGATCTCGCTCAAAAATTCTGGCCGTGACTGGGCCAATGCCCTTGAAGGCCAGCAATCTTTTTCGTAGGTCTTTTTGATTTCGAGATTCTTTCAAGAGTTTAGTCAGGCTGCCATAACTACTTTTGAGCTCTCGGCAAACATCGAGTAGCTTAGTAGCGGTGGAAAAATCGTAGCGGACGTAATGACCGCGGTCGAGAATTCTGACCAAACGATCCCAACCCGCCTTAAGAATCTTGGCAGGCGAGAGAAGTCCTGCTCGTTCGAATTCAAAATAGGTTTGCTTGGCTACGGTCTGCTGGATCGGTTTGCCAAAAAGCAGGGAGGCGAGAAACCACTTGAAAAGTTCGGTTTCTTTTTTTGATTTGAGATTAATATTGAGATCCCGAGAATAAATGCTCGGCCTAGTCATAGACTTCAACTAATTCGCCGGTTTTCTTTTTGCCCTCGGCCAGGGCCAGAATTTTTTTGGCGACGTAAGCCGGCGTCATCATATTTGAGGGATCTTCCCAGGGGTGAAGGTCGAGATGCAGTTTGGTGGCTACGGCGCCGGGCAAGACCGCGTAGATTTTGAGATTAGTATTTTTATTTTCATCGGCCGCCACTTCGGTGAGGCCAATGATGCCGAATTTGGAAGAGGCGTAGGCGCTATACTTGGCTTCGCCCTGGACACCAAGACCCGAGGAGATGTTAATCACCACGCCACTTTTTTGTTTTTTCATCAGGGGTAGGACTTCGCGGAGAAAAAGGAATTGACCCTTGAGATTGGTAGCGAGGACCTCATCCCATTCAGTTTCGCTAGTTTCCTCGATCGATTTCCAGATAGCCACTCCCGCGTTGTTGACGAGGACATCGATCCGGCCAAACTTTTTTAATGATTCAGCAACAATTCTTTGGACATCACGATAATTTCTCACATCACCAACCAAGTCTAAGATATTTTTTCGCGGACCAATTTGATTTAATTTTTCTTTGGCCGCGGCAACGTGACCTTCGTGGCGGCAGAAGAGGACTACGTTATCGCCGTTTTTCAAGAATTCTTCGGCCGTGGCGAGCCCAATGCCTCGACTTGAGCCAGTGATCAGGGCTACTCGATTAGCCATAAATTATTTTTTACTTTTGAGGTATTTGAAAAATTCAATTTGCCGCAATCGTTTTTTCGCTTCGGCCATAGTTCGATAACTGCCGAAGGCTCGGCCCGTGGTTTCCGAGAGCACCACGTATTTGTCTTTGATTTTTTTAATCATAGCTGTTTTGGAATCAGGTTTAACGATATAAGGAAAGGGGATCGAGCCAACCAGAGAGTTCGGATTTTTTTTGAACATAGCCGCGGAGGTCGATACGATCGTTATTCAGGATAGCAAAATGCAGATGTTTCCTTTCGCCATCGGTTTCTGGGCTGTAGCCGGTTCCAAGGAGGCCGATCGTTTCTCCTTTCTTAACTTTTTGGCCAACACTGGGTAGACTCGCGGGCTGAAGATGGCCATAGAGTGCCGTGCGTTCTACGCCTTTAATTTTAAATCTTATGACCAGAACGCCGCCATAGCCCGAAGCCCGTCGGGCCAGAACCACGGTGGCATCGGCCAGGGCGTAGACCGGCACGTTGCTGGTCACGTCCCCATACTCAATATCAACGCCGGTATGATAGCCCTGAAACCGTTCCGGTTGGACCGGTGAATTCTGGGGCGTGATAAAGATGCCGAACGGCTTTTTGGTGATTCTTTTTTCAAATTGATCGATGGGAAAGGCTAGATCAGTTGGTGCTGATGGGGTTCGTGGCGCTGAATTCTTGATCGCGGCTGGTGGCGGGATGGAAACATTTTGAGGATTACCAGTGGATGGGTTTGAGAAATTTTGGATCGGATTGGTCGATGGCGGGAAATTTTTAAAAATTAAATAAGTTGAAATGATCAGGATAACGATGGCGAGTGAGAGAATAAGCTTACTCATAATTATTTTTATCTGATTCCGGTGTCGATATCAAAATCAAAAGTAATGACCTCGCCGGCGCCGAGCGAGATTTTTTGGGGCAGATCTTTGCTGCCACCGACGCCGGTTCGAGGAATACCAAGGACGTAATTACCGGGCGGCAGTTCAAAATAATAAGTGCCGTCGGCATTGAAATTCTCTCGAGCGTAGATCGTCTGGCCATCCGCCAAATAAATAATCACTTCTCGCGAGGTATAGGCGCTGGCCGGAACCGGGCAGGGGACGCCGATTCGCTCCACCGGGCAGATCGGTCCGACCGTCACTTTACCCTTCAGGATTCCTTTTTCGACAATCGCCTCAGTAAAATTTCGGCCGTCGGGAGTGCGGCATTGGCGAGGATAGGATTGGAGTACCGGGTAGCCGGCTTGGGCGCAATCAGTGAAGCTGGCGATGTTTTTTGATTTTCGAGGGTAAAAAAAGAACAGAGTGAGGCCGAAGGCGATGACGAGGATAATAAAGATAATAATGAGGTAGACGAGTTTTTTCTTCATATTTTCATTATAGCCCACTAGCGGCTGGTAAGCAAAAATCGCCCCAATGGTCTCGGGACGATTTTTGAAAGTCAAACTATATTTTTTCTGGAGTAGAAAATTTCATTTACATTTCAAGCTCTGTCGACACATTTCTTTGGTTTTGGCATCACTGATCAGATTGCAGCTCGCGCAGGCATTGTTGTTTGCCGGCAGTTGGGTCTTGATCTGAGTGAAGATGGCAGTCAGATCCTTGAAATCAATGCCAGCCGGCGGGACAAATTTCGATTCATCGGGCGACCAGGGAAAACACTGATAATTATACTTGGCGTTGTAGTTTTTCAGATTCTCAGAATCTTTTTCCGCTTCAGTCTGGTTTTTTTGGAGATCGGCTATTTTTATTTTGGTGGCCGCGATGGGCATTTCATCTATCCAAGAATACATCCAACCCGAGGCAATGATCGAATGGCTATTAACTGTCTTATTCAGTATCTTCATCTGAAAATCACTACGTGTCTTGCCTTCGGCAATATAATTCGTGCCCGCAATCACTTGTTCATCTTCTTTGGCCACGAGTTCACAGCGAGAATTTTTGCCCAATTTGAGGAGATCAGTCATTGAGCCCGAGACGGCCTGGCCGGTTTCGGTCTTTTGTTCGACGGCTGGCTCCTTTGTTTTTTTCTGACAAGCTGCGCCCAGAAGCAAAAGGGCGAAGAGGGGGAGAAGGATGATAAACTTTTTTTTCTTCATAGGGTTCTGGTTAGTTATAATAAATTTGTCTTTATTTACCTCACCCTAGATGGGTAAGCAAAATTATCTCACTGGCCCGCGAGATGATTTTGCAATCTCTTTATATATTTTTTACAGATTAGTTATCTATAAAATAGTTTTACCAGCCAACCAAATAAGCTGAACTTGCCCTCGTTAGTTTTGATAAAATCATTGATCTTCTGCTGCTCTTGTTCCAGGGCTTGAATTTGTGTTTGCAGAGCAGTCTTGGTTGCGTCGCTCGTGGTCTTGTCTAGTAATCTTTTTAGTTGATCAATTCGATTACCTGTTTTTACCATGGTGCTTCGCAACTGACCGATATTTTTATAATCGGTACCAATAAAAAATGTTTTTAACCAACTTCTGTTTTCGATTTGATCTATGGCCTCAGCTTCTTGATTTTCGACGTCATTTTGTTCCTCGGCGATTGCTCTTACCTGATCACCGATCCCGCCTTTTTCTCGGTCGGCCACCTTGAGTAATCCCTGGACAAACGTGGCGACGGCACTGCGATGTTTTTCACCATTAAGCTCATTATCATTTTCTTGGTTTTCATTATTATTTTCATTAACATTGGCATTTTCCTCGTTTACATTTTCATTCTCATTCTTTTGGGTCTTAAAACGGTCAGCTTGATTCTCAGCCTCATTGGTCTTGTCTCGATTTTCGTTAGCATTAATTTGCGATTTATTAATATTTGATTTATTGACATCGTCTTCTTTAGCTAAAGCAATCGAGAAAGAAAGAACCAGTGCCAAGACCAAAAAACCGGTTATTAATAAATTTTTTCTAATTTTAGCCATATTTTTATATTAAATTAATTAGGTCGGTCGACCTTTACTTTTATCATATTCCGTCGGCCGTGGACAGGCAAGTAAAAATCATAGAGAACGATCAGTGCGTTCCCTACAGTAAGAAAAAGGGATTGCCATCTGCTGTGATAGCAACCCCTGGTGGTTCTTATTCCATCTCCGTCGTGGCTGGAGGTTTTTTCGTGGGATCGAACCAGACCCGTACGATGGCTTGGTGCTTCGTGAGCATGTTCGAGATTTCAGCCTCAATCTCATCACTGAAGTGAACGCCGCGAGCCGTCATGAAGTCAATGGTCTCGACTGCGCGAACCACGATCGCGCCGCCGTAGACTCGAGCATCACCTTTCACTCCGACGGTGTTTACTCCAAGGTAGGCCACAACGAGCTGCGAGAGTTGATCGTAAAGGCCATGCCGCACCAGAATTTCTCGAACTTGGGCGTCGGCCCAACGAACAATCTCGAGTTTATCCGGCGTGGCCGGTACCCCAACCACTCGCAGGAAGAGACCGGGACCAGGGAAGGGCTGGCGTTGCCAAACGCTCTCGGGTAGCCCGATCTCCCGAGCCAGGGCTCGGACCTCGTATTTGAAGAGGTGATCGATGGGGTGAAGTTCGAGCAAGTTGCCGAAGTCGAGCCCCACGTTGTGGTGGGATTTGATGACCGCGCCGCCAGTCGCGCCGGATTCGATACGATCCGGTGCAAGTGTGCCTTGCAAGATCGCTGTGGCCTGGAAGTCCCTGGCCGCTTTGACCAAGAGTGAGGTATAGACTTTTTTGAAGCGGCGACGCTTTTCCTCGGCGTCGATTATCCCGGTCATGACATCGCTAAATTCTTTGCGAGCATCCAGGATCTTTAGGTTCACCTCGGCGGCCTCGGCGTGTTTCTGAATTTCTTCGAGTTCGCCTTCGCGCAGATGCCCGCCATCGATCGTGACCGCGAGCAACCGATCTCCAAGAACCGGCGCGAGAATTGCGGAGACGGTCGTCGAATCCACTCCGCCGCTAAAGCCGAAGATCGCTCGCCCCTCACCGAGCTCGACCAGAGTGCTTTCTTGAATCGACTTGATCAGTGAGGACGGTGTCCAATCCGGCTCCGAGCCGGCAAGGCGCAGAAAGTTCTCAAGCATAGTTTTTCCGTAGGGTGTGTGCGTTACTTCCGGATGAAACTGGACGCCCCAGATGGAGCCGTGCTGGATGGCGGCGATTGCGCCGGTTTTGCTCTGGGCAATGACTTCAAAGCCCTTGGGGGGATCGGTAACCGTGTCGCCGTGACTCATCCAGACTTCCTGCTCTTGGGGTGTATCAGAGAAAAGTCCCTTGAGCTGGTCAAAGACCATGATGGTTGCTTGGCCATACTCGCGCTGTCGAGCCACGGCCTTGACCTCGCCGCCGAGACGTTGGGCTAGCCACTGCAGGCCGTAGCAGATGCCGAGCAGGGCGATGGGCTGGCCGTCCTCGCGGTGGAGCGAGAGCACTTCGGCCGGCGGTTGTGGCGCGCCTTCATCATAGACGCTTGCTGCCCCGCCGGAGAGAATTACGGCTCGGGGTGGATGTTCCCGAAGCCAGGTTGCGGCGCGCTTGGGATCGAGGATCACTGAGCGCACTCCGAGCTCTCGGAGCGTTCGTTCGATTAGGAGCGTGTACTGCGAACCGAGTTCGATGATCGCCACTTTTGGTAGCTGTGCCATTTAATCCTCCTTTTTTGAGTTGAAAAGGTGCGGTTACAGATTGTTTGCTAAGGTTACATTATAGAAAAGGTAAGGAAAAATCAAGCCTAAACAAAAAATCGCCACTTTAGGCGAGACGGCTACAAGTTTGATATTTTTTATAATTTCCTTTTTATTTCTTCCCAGGTAATCGTTTGTTATCTTTACCACATAAGGTAAGATTTCTCATATCCCAGACCAGATAGCGCAGAACCGAAGATTCTTCTGCGGCTACTTTACTTGTAATCAATCTTTGAATTTTTTTCAAAAAATCTTGCCGAGCCCTTAATACCGCTTCTTTTGTCGGATGTCCCTTCAAAAGAGTGGTAATAATAAGATTTGATGGATCAAGAAAAAGTTTGGCTAATTTGTCTTCGGCGGGCTGAGTGCGATACTCTTCAAGATAAATAAAGACAAAATCATCATTATAACCAATGTATGTTGTATTATCATATTGGCCAACTTCCTTGCCCAAAACACGCGCGGAACGGCAAGATATAGCATAGGTTATTTTACCCCGCAGTAAATATGAATTAATTTTAGTCGATATCAGCACCTTATTCTCATGACCTGTCACTAAATTATCATCTCCGTGTCCATTAATAACAATCAAGCCAGGATCTCTTTTTTGAAGCACGCTTTCAACCTCTTCGCGATTTGCTCGCTCTCGGTATAGATCAACAACGGATAGTCCTTTTTCTTTTGCTGTATTAAAAAATTTTCCCGCCCAAACAGATAAATAACGAGTAGCATAATCATGATTTGGCCTAGTTACTAGCAGATGCTGCGCCATATAAAATTCCCTCCTTTAAACCCTGCAAAAAAGACATCTCAATTTCTATTATTTTTTGGCCAACATCATTGCCTTCCCGAACAGATTTTATTAATTCTTCTTTGGTCAACTCTTGTCCGCCGCCAATTGAAATGACGGCCCCGGGCGGAAGGGTTTCTAAACGAGTTAAAACTAATTCCTTCACACTTGCATCATATTGTATTGTATTTTGAGCGGAATCCATAAGATTATTAAATTATTTTTAATTCAATCAATCTAGCTATTATTTCCTTACCCAACTCTGTTTCGCCATTTATTTCTAAAGAAGCCACATTCCACGTGATTGGACCAACTTCTGGCAAAACCAAAATTACCTCATTTCTAAGGTTTATGGGCAAATTGGAATATACTTTTATAAAACGATCTTTCCCTTCCATGTTTTGATTATATCATTTCTTAATTTTTATTTCTAATTAAACCTCATCATAAGATATTCCAGTAATTTTCCCGTCCTTATCCCTAATAATTTTTATATTATTAATATCTCTGAGCTCACCACCACTAGCGCTATAACCCAATCTAAAAATTTCATCAACTAGTGGCTGGATTTCTTTATTTTTTTCTTCATTGGTTTCCTCTGACATTAATATTTTTTTTATTCCCTCTTCTATTCGCGCCAATTCCTTTGTATCAGTGAATTCTGCCTGTATTCCTTCTTTTGAAATTACTAAACGTATAATATCTTCTAATCGCCATCCGAAAAGAATTAAACATAAAGTCAGAAAACTAAGCCAATATTGACCAGCACTAAAAAATAAACTTACAAATATCAAAAAAATTATCGTTAATATAATCTTACTTAAATTTTTCATTAACCAAGTCATAAAATTATTTTTTAACCTAAAATTATACAAAAATTTCATCTTCCACCGTAACATCGTAGGTTATATCACTTGAATCAATAATATAACTAAATTCGTCTCCTTTTCCGGCGGTAAAATTTTTAAATAAAGGATCGTTTAAAAGTTTTTTACCATTTTTAAAAAAGGAAAAATTTTGATTATTGTTCACCTTCAATTCCGCACAAATTTTATTATGTAAATTACTAAGCTTTTCTAGCTCAGGCATTTTAATAATAAATTCATGAATAATTGATGGTGCTAACGGTTTATATTCTTTAATTTTTAATATATAAACTTTCATATAATCTTTTCCTTCGACTATTTTAATTTCTTCTGCGGTAAGTCCATAAATTTTATAAACCGCCGCATCAATCTGTCCATCCGTCTTCTCTATCTCGTCTTTTATTTTTTGCATTTATGGCAGGCATAAATTTTTTTATTTCAACTCTTTATTTTTAGTTATTTCTGAAATTTGTTTTATTAAATCTTCTATTTTATAATTTTCATTAACTTCTAAAAGCTGTACGCCATTTTTTGTACATTTGCGTCTTTTAATTCTATCTCTTTTTTGATTGGCTTTAAAAGATTCTTCTCCACCAAAATAATCAACTGGCTTAAAATGTTGGATCCCTTGATATTCTATTCCGACCATTTTGGAAGGAATAAATATATCGATATGTTGTGCACCTAACCAATTGGGGCTGGCATGATGCACTATCTCAATGTTGGGAAATGCTTGCTTGATTTTATAATATAATTCCGTTTCGCTTACCCAGCCCTCTCCGATATGAGGGATTCCCATCTCATCTCTAACCGTATTCTCAGCATCACGAGTCAATTGCTGAATTTCTATTCGTACTTCTGGATAATATCCAAAGTTATAATAAGGGACGTCGGGCATTGCATAAGAGTTAAAACTTCCCGTAAAAATATTATAATTAGATTTAGTTTCTTTCCATCTTTCAAGAATGTTAATGCCCTCTTTAGTTTCTTTCTCTTTTATAAGGATCTCCAAATATTGAGAAACCTTTTCTAAATTTTTTTTGCCAAAATCAGTTACTTTAGCCCCATTTAAAGTTAGAATATCGTATCCAGAAATACTTATACCATTAAGTAATTTGAGATTTAATAAGGCTGTCGTAGAGCGTTCAGATTTCTCATCAGGATATAATCTTGGGTATGACATTAAAGCATTTTTAAAATTTTTTAACAAGACATAGCAATCAGATAACCAAAATTTACAATACCAAATTAGTTTTTCTTCTTCTTTATATTTAAGGATAATTCTATTCAGTGACTCAATTATTTTTTTAGTTTGACTAATGTAATCTTTCCTTAAAATTTTAGAAGTCCGATGTCCATTAAATGTAAAAATTATTTGAATACCCATGCTTTTATCTTTTGGGGCATCAAGTTCAAATGGCAATGCTAATAAATTGTAAATGAAACAAAAAATATAACTTATTTGACCATTAATGAAAATCTTTTCTCCCCTTTCCCATTTACTTTTCCAATAATTATAAAATCTTCTTTGGTTGCCGTCCATGTCCTCCTCAGTTGCGTAATATTTATTGAAAATGGGTGCATTCATTTGTCTAATATTATATTTGCGCAAACATGGTAATTATAAACTTTGGGTCTTAATAAAATCAATTTTATATTGTTTTGTGTGTGTAGGATCCAAATGAATTCCCGAATATGTCCAACCAGGCAATTCATCTTTAAAACTAGTAATTTCCTTACAATTAAATATTGCTACAATCAAATCATCCTTTGGGTTTGGAAATTCAATATCAGTACAACCCATTTCTTTTAATTTTTGTTCAACTCTATTTTTTACTTCTTCATGGTTAAAATTGACCATATATATTTATTAATTAATAAATACAATATCCTCTCTTGATACCTCCTTTGGAATTTCCATATGTGTTATTGTTTGTACAAATCCGTATTGCAGTGCCTCTTGCGCTGTCATGCTCGTTTCTTTTTTTATCATATTTTGAACTTCTAGTAAGTTTAAATTAGAATTTTCAGAAATAAAATAAGCTATGCGTGTAGTGTCAGTCTTTAAAATTGGTAGTTGAGCCATAATTTGTTTTCATTAAAAGAACCTTGAGCTAGTGCCCCATGCATGAAAAATTTCGCATATGATTCTGCCGTCCCTTCTTTTGCCGAAAGATATATCACATTAGCAATAGAATCAATATTGTTTACTGCGTGGATTAATATAGGTATTTCACAATTACGAATAACAGTAGCCAAAGTAAACCCTTCTTGAATATTTCCGCCAAGGGAAGAAAAAAATATTATTATTTTTGTTACTTTTTTCTGCTTAGCCAAATTTATTGCATTTAGTAACCTATTAGCAAAATTTTGTTCTATAATGCCAGCAAAAATAATATAGAAATCCATATTCAAAATATTAATATAACCAAATTTTAAAAATTTATAACCTATTTAACAATCCACTCGGGTCGCTCGATAAAAAAGTCTTGTGGCTGACCAGGCTGGAATCGAACCCGCGATCTTCTCATTGCCCCGATTAATCCCAGTGAGCCCATTTTGGATCTAGGCAGAATCGAACTGCCGTTTACGCATTGTCCCGAAAGATTTCAGTGGGCCAATATTGGACCTGAGGGGAATCGAACCCCTATCTTCCGGATGCAAACCGGATGCTCTGCCACTAAGCTACAGGCCCACTGAAATACATCGGGATCCCGACTTCTTTATTATTTATTTTATATAGTGCGTCGGGACAAACCGGGTGCTCTGCCTCTAAGCTAACGGCCCATGGTAGTAAAAAATTAAAAATTTAAATTATAAAATTATTTATGGTCTAATTTTAGCTGAAAATTTTAGTTCTGTCAATTCTAAAACTTTGACTTTTGCTTTAAAATTAGATAAAATACAATCATCTTATTTTAATTTTCCATGGAAAGTTTTTCTAAAATTGAAGAGGAGATCTTAAAATTTTGGACTGAAAACAAAATTTTTGAGAAATCGCTCAAGCAATCTCGCGCCAAAGGACGAGGTGATTTTGTATTTTATGATGGCCCGCCCTTTGCCACGGGCACGCCCCATTACGGCCATATTCTGGCAAGTCTGATCAAAGACGTGATCCCGAGATACCAGACTATGAAAGGCTATTATGTCGAACGCCGCTGGGGCTGGGACTGCCACGGTCTGCCCGTGGAAAATCTGATCGAGCAGGAGCTCAAGCTCAAAAGCAAGAAGGACATCGAAAAATTCGGCGTCGATAAATTTAATCAGGCTTGCGAGCTGAGCGTCTTGCGCTACGCTGATGTTTGGAAAAAATTTATTCCTCGGATCGGGCGCTGGGTAGATATGGAACGCGATTATCGCACCATGGACCTCGAGTACATGGAATCGATTTGGTGGGTCTTCAAGACCCTCTGGGATCAGGGCCTGATCTACGAAGATCAAAAGAGCATGCACATTTGTCCCCGTTGCGAGACAACGCTTTCTAATTTCGAGGTGACCCAGGGTTACACTGATCTCAAAGATTCATCCGTGATTGTGAAGTTTAAGTTGAGAAAAGAGCCGGACACTTATCTCCTGGCCTGGACTACCACCCCCTGGACCTTGCCGGGCAATGTGGCCTTGGCCGTGGGGAAGGAGATTACTTATGCCAAAATCAATTATCAAGGAGAAAAACTAATTTTGGCTCTGGAGCGTTTAAAATTAATTAAGGGCGATTATGAAATTTTGGAAGAGTTTAAGGGAGAGAAGTTGCTGAGCCAAGAATACGAACCACTGTTTGATTATTATGAAAAAGTCGGTCTTGAAAATCAAGCCAACGCCTGGAAGATTTATCCGGCTGATTTTGTTTCGACCGAAGAGGGGACTGGGATCGTACACATCGCGCCGGCTTTTGGCGAGGATGATATGAATCTGGGTCGACAGTTTGCTTTGCCCTTTATTCAGCACGTTGATATTAGTGGTCGATTCAAACCCGAAGTCAAAGATTTTGCTGGTCAACTGGTCAAACCTAAGGCTGAGCCCATGAAGACTGATCGCGAAATCATCAAGTGGCTCGAAGAGCAGCACAAACTTTTTTCTAGCGAGGAGATTGTTCATTCCTATCCCTTGTGTTGGCGCTGCGATACCCCACTCTTGAATTACGCGGCCTCGTCCTGGTTTTTGAAGGTCACGAGCATCAAGGATCGACTGATCAAGAATAACGAAAAGATCCACTGGGTGCCGGAGACGATTAAGCACGGTCGCTTTGGCAAGTGGCTCGAGGG
>CAZFGO010000001.1:21970-63651 GCA_964518525.1 uncultured Gammaproteobacteria bacterium
TTGAATCCGGCTCCATGCCCTATGCCCAGTTGCATTATCCTTTTGAAAATAAGGAATTAATTGATTGTGTTAGAGATCCTTCGACTTCGTTCTCGCTCCACTCGAACTTCGCTCAGGATGACAAGCCCGCGGCTTGTCATTTCCCGGCTCAGTTTATTGCCGAAGGCGTGGATCAAACTCGCGGTTGGTTTTATACCCTAATGGTCCTCTCGACCGCCCTGTTTGACCAGCCGGCTTTCTTGAATTGTATTGTCAACGGCATTGTCCTCGCCGAAGACGGCCAGAAGATGAGCAAGCGACTCAAGAATTATCCCGAGCCCGAGCTGATCGTCAATCGCTACGGGGCTGACAGCCTGCGCTACTATCTCCTGGTTTCGCCGGCTATGAAAGCCGAAGACCTGCGCTTTTCGGAGCGGGGAGTAGACGAGGTTTTGAAAAAATTTATCACAATTCTTTTGAATGTGGTCTCGTTCTATCGGATGTATGAAGAAACTAAGTTAAAAGCCAATCCGCGATCGCCCCAGCTGCTCGATCGTTGGATTGTCTCACAAATTGAAAAGCTAAAGCAGGAAGTGACGAGTCAATTGGACGAGTATGATTTGGTTAAGGCTTCGCGGCCGCTCTTGGATTTTGTGACCGATCTCTCGACCTGGTATCTGCGCCGCAGTCGTGAGCGGTTTAAGAGCGAGGGGAAGGACAAGCATCAGGCGCTCGAAACCCTGAAGCATATTCTCCTGGAATTCTCCAAGATTCTGGCTCCATTTACTCCCTTTCTGGCTGAGAGAGTTTACCGGGAAGTTGGTGGCGAAAAAGAATCGGTTCACCTCGAGACCTGGCCCAAATTTGATCTGAGTTTAGTTGAGGAAAGCCTACTCGGCGAAATGGAGCTCGTGCGTCAGATCGTAGAGCTGGGCCTGGCCGCTCGGGCCGCGGTCGGAATTAAGGTGCGTCAGCCTTTGCAAAAACTAAAGATTCAAGGGCCCCAAACGATCGAGGCTGGTTCGCCCGCTCAGCGTTTAGAGCGGGGCGAGTCGATCAACTTAATCAAAGATGAGTTGAATCTGAAAGAAATCGAATTCGTCTCAGAAATTAAATCTGAAGTCGGCTTCGAGCAAAAGACTGATGGGGAAATAACCGTCGCGCTCCAAACCGAGATCACGTCCGAGCTCGAAAAAGAAGGACTAGTGCGCGAGCTCGTCCGCCAGATCAATGCCCGGCGCAAGGAACTGGGTTTGACTATTAAGGATTCGGTGGTGATTAGCTACGAGACCCACTCTGCCGAGTTGAAGGAAGTGATTGATCAATATGGTGAGAAGCTGGCCCAGAGCGTTTTGGCTCGAAAGATCGAGGAAGGTCCGGGCGGCGACGAGTTGAAGATTGATCACCAATCTATTAGAATTAAAATTATTAAATAATAATCAGCTAAAATTATGATGACCATCAAGCAGATTTACGATCTTGCCATTAAGCTTGGCATCGAACACGACCTTCGCGGTCGAGACACGGTGCGAAAAAATCTGAAGCGCACTCGCGAGCGTTACGAGCGATTAACTCCGGCACAAAAGAAAGAATTTGATCTCGAGAAACTCACCAATCCTTTTTCTGATACGCGGATTTCGGTGGGCAAGCCGGATACTCCGGTGCGACGGGTGATGGTGGGAATTGATATTGACGCGGCTGAACTCATGATCGCCAAGCACCTCTCGGAACACCAGGCCAAGCCCATCGACCTCGTGATGTCCCATCATCCCCAGGGTCTGGCCTTGGCGGGTTTGGACGAAGTGATGCACATGCAGGCCGAGGTTTTGGCTCTCTATGGCGTGCCCATTAACATCGCCGAGAGTTTGCTCGAGGTCAGAATCTCTGAGGTTAGCCGTGGAATCTCTCCAGGCAATCATTATAAGTCAGTGGATGCGGCCCGGAACCTGGGTTTGAATCTGATGTGCGTGCACACGCCCTCGGATAACCTAGTGGCGAGCTTTGTGAGTAAGATTATCAAACGCGAAAAGCCCGAGTACGTGAGTGATCTCATTGCTCTCCTAAAAAAGATTCCCGAATATATAGAAGCGGTCAAACGCAAGGCTGGTCCAAGAATTTTTGCGGGTAGTGAGGAACATCGTTGCGGCAAGATCGCTCTGACCGAGATCACTGGCGGCACCGAGGGTTCGCCCAAGATCTATGAGAAAATGTCCCAGGCCGGAATCGGCACCGTGGTGGGCATGCATATGTCTGAGGAACACAAAAAAGAAGCCGAGAAGGCGCACATCAACGCCATTATCGCTGGTCACATGTCTTCCGATTCGATCGGCATGAATTTATTCTTGGATGAGCTCGAAAAGCGGGGAATCGAGATCATACCTTGCAGCGGTTTGATTCGAGTGAGTCGAGTTAAGAAGCAGCGGGTCAAGAGTAAATAGTGGTGCAACAAGATTTAAGGATTTAAATGGTTTATGATTTCCTATCTCAGGGGTCGAGTGAAAAATCGCGGTGAAGATTATTTGATCTTGGAAGTAGCCAATGTAGGTTACCGGGTTTTTGTGACCAAGAATTTACTCGATCGAGTGAAAGAGGGCAGTGAACTCGAGCTCTACACTTATCAATTTGTTCGCGACGATGCCATTGACCTTTATGGTTTTTCAACGATTGAGGAGTTAAAATTTTTTGAGCAGTTGAATACGGTTTCGGGTATTGGTCCTCGTTCGGCCCTAGCCGTGCTCGAGGCCGCACCGGTTGAAGAGATTGTTAAGGCCGTTCTGGCCGGCGATAAGAAGAGTCTGGTTGGGGTTTACGGCTTGAACGAGAAAAAGGCGGAAAAAATTATTTTGGAATTAAAGAATAAAGTGACAAAGCTCGAAGCCCAGTTGGTGGCTCAGGGTCGGCAGGCCAAGTCTCGAGCGCCGGAGGAGATTAATTTGGTTGAGGCCTTGGTGGGTTTGGGTTATTCGGCTGAGCAGGCGCGAATGGCCTTGCGAGAGCTGCCCGAGGATTTGACCAAGCCAGAAGAGAGGCTGCGGGCGGCGTTAAAGGTTTTAGGGAAAAAATAAAGAGAAATGTATCAAAGGAGGGAGAGAAAATTAAATAGATTAAGAGAATATGATTATTCCCAGGCCGGATGGTATTTTATAACCATTTGTACCCAAAACCGTGAATGTTTGTTTGGTGAGGTAAAGTATGGTGAGATGGTGTTAAATAAATTTGGTAAAATTGTAGAAAATCAATGGTTAGGGTTGGAAAAACATTTTGATTGTATTCATTTGGACGAATGGATTATAATGCCAAATCATTTACATGGCATTATCGAATTATTAAAAAATAATAACGTAGGGAACGCACAAGTAGGGAACGCACAAGTGCGTTCCCTACAAGATGATCGAACCAAAATGTTGTTATCGAAGATAATTCATGGATTTAAAGCAGCCGTGACGAAGGAAATAAATAAAATTCAAAACGATTTACATTTCCAATGGCAAAAATCATTTTACGATCATATCATCCGTGACGAACGCGATTTAAACCGTATTCGGAAATATATTATTGAGAATCCGATCAAATGGGAATTCGACCAAAGGAATATCGAAAATTTATATCTGTAATTTATGAAAATTATTGAAATAAAGGACCAAGATCGCTGGAACAAATTTGTGGCCGAAAACGGGTCACAATTTTTAGAATCAGCTGACTGGGCTGATTTCCAGGAGAACTTGGGACGCCGGGTTTGGCGCCTAGCTCTTGTTCATGATTCGAGAGAAAATGAGATTTTGGCCGTGGCTTTGGTGATCAAGTATTTTTTACCCCTCGACCAAAATTATCTTTACTCGCCGCGTGGACCAATCGTCGAGACCAAAAATTATTTCAATCTCCTCATTAATAAAATTAAAGAGATTGCCCAGAAAGAAAATTCGATTTTTATTAGGCTAGAACCGACTAGCGAGAAACAAAAAGTTTTACTCGAGTCTTTGCGTGAAACTGGTTTTAGAGAATCAAAACCGATTCAACCTAAAGACGAGTGGCGACTCAACTTAGCGCCGAGCGAAGAAGAGATACTTCGGGCCTTGCATCCTAAAACTCGTTATAATATTGGTCTGGCCAAGAAATACGGTATCAAAATTAGGTTGGGTCAGGGCGAGGCTGATTTCAGAGAATTTTGGCGAATGATTTCTGAAACTTACGAGCGAAAAGAATTGAAGACTCATCCCCAAGATTATTATTATCAGATGTCGAAACTGAAATCGGTCAGATTCTTTCTAGCCGAATATCAGGGCCGAGTTTTGGCGGCCAATCTCTTGGCTTTTTTTGGCCAGACGGTTTATTATCTTCATGGCGGTTCGGGCCAGGATCAGAAGAGGGTTATGGCGCCTTATTGGCTTTTCTGGCAGAACATCTTCGAAGCCAAACGCGCTGGTTATAATTACTTTAATTTTGGCGGCATCGCACCCGCCTCGAGCGCTAGCCCGCATCCCTGGCTGGGGTTGACGAGATTTAAGAAGGGATTTGGCGGCCAGGAAGTCAATTATCTCGGGACATGGGATTTACCAATCAAGCGAACTTGGTTTTGGCTCTATCGATTGACCAAAAAATTATTTAGTCGTTGATCAAGGAGTTCTAATCAGTTAGTTATGTTTGATTTTTTTTCGACAGCAGAATACCGAACCATTGTGGGCTTATTTGGTCGCGGGCCGATCAAAAAGATTTCCTATTTTAGAAGGGGGTTTCACGCTGCACGAGTAATGGTCCAAACCTCCAAAGGAAATTTTGTTATTTCTAAATATCATTTATCTAATCGGAATGATTTGGTCAGTAAGTCAAAGAAATCATTACAGTACGAAATCGATCTCCTGAACGATTTGAGATTCTCGGTGACGCCCCATTATTTGAGGTCTCGTTCCGGAGATTATATCTTGGATTTTGGTGGTTATTCGATGACCGTTTATGAATATCTGCCAGGCCATGTACCGAAAGTTATCAAACCAATTATGGCTCGCCAACTAGGAAATTTTTTAGGTAGATTTCATGAGCGGGGCAAAAAATTTCGGCGAGTTCTTGCTGGCCGAAGAAAGTTTTATGATCTCTCACCTCGCGTCTTGGCCAAAATGAATTTTTCGGCCTCGAGACAAACTCGACTTCTTTTAAAATCAGTGGTAACTGAGATTAGGGCCGGGGTAGTCGATAATCTTCTATCACGGAACTTACCTCATGGCCCGATCCACGTTGACCTCAAGCCGGATAATGAACTTTTCGTTGGTCAAAAACTCAGCGGCGTAATTGATTTTGGTAATTTTTATATCGGACCGTATCTCTTGGATCTCGGTAAAACTATCATGTGGAATTGTTCATCTGGCGGAAAAATTGATCCGATCTTATTCCGCGAATTGATGAGGGGCTATTTAGCTAAGAGGCTTTTAAATAAGGCCGAGCGCTCCTTAATCAGAAAATCAATTCTTTTTGCTATCTATAGCCATATCTGGGTTGATCTCTATCACAGCTCGATTGATTATGTCCCAGAGAGTTATACTTTGTTTTTGGTCAAGACTTTTTTACCAGTGGCGCGATGGCTCCAAAATCAAAATAATTTTAATTACCAATAATTTTTATGATCAAAAAAGCAGTGATCGCAGCAGCTGGTCGGGGGACGAGGATGCTCGATTTATCCAAAGATCGACCCAAACACCTGATCGAAGTGGGCGGCAAACCGTTCCTCTATTATCTCTTGACCAATCTGAAACAAGCCGGTCTAACCGACTTGATTATGGTTATTGGTTATAAAAAGGAAGCCATGACGCAGTTCAGCCGGCGTTATAGCGGAGAGTTTAAAATAACCGTGATCAATCAATTTGAACGCCTGGGTGACAAATATGGCAGTGCCTGTCCAATTGAATGTGTCGAGGATTTAATCCAGGAAGACTTTATTTCGGTAAATGGCGACAATCTCTATTCTCCCGGCGACCTCAAGCAAATGAAAATCGAAGATCAGTTTACTTATGTGGCTGGCCTTGAGCATTCGAATCCCCAAAAGTATGGAGTTTTAAAGCGCGGTGAGGACGATTTTCTGGAAAGGATTATTGAAAAGCCAAGCGAACCCGTAGGCAACTTGATCAATATTGGACTCTATAAATTTACGCCCGAGATTTTTGGGGCGGTAAAACAGATTCACTTATCGCCGCGGGGTGAGTACGAACTAACTGATGCTATTTCACTTTTGGCCCGAGAAAAAAAGGTCAAGATCAAAATGGCTCAGGACTATTGGTTAGATTTTGGTAAGCCCGCCGACATTGAGACCATTGAGAAGTTTCTATCTGAGAGAAAGATCTAGAAAATAAAAAAAGTTTGGGTAATTCATAAATTACCCTAATTTTTTTTATCGAGTTACCACGCCTTTACCCTTGACCGTTGGGTCGGTATCAAGATTGGTCGTAACGCCGTCACGGGTTTGATTTATTTGGCCTTGAGTTTCACTATCAGTCGCCTGGAGATTAGTTTCGGGGATTAGAATTAAAATACGACCGGCCTGATCACTGGTCGGAGTGATGCTCAATTCGAAATTAGCCGTGAGGGCAGAAGTGCCGAGCGGAATTCGATTGATGGTCCAGGCGATTTGGCGGGTTGCCGGATTGAAATCAAGCTGACCGGCTTTGAGATTAGTCTTG
The DNA here is from genome assembly GCA_964518525.1 of uncultured Gammaproteobacteria bacterium. Classification (GTDB taxonomy): domain Bacteria; phylum Patescibacteriota; class Patescibacteriia; order JAGVFQ01; family JAGVFQ01; genus CAZFGO01. Next base: position 28,615 of record CAZFGO010000001.1, read on the forward strand.
CCAGTCCAACTGACGCTAGTTGGCAGCGAAGTCGAGATTTTAACATTAGTGGCTTCATGCAGAGTGTTGGTGAGGGTCCAGAAGATTTGATAATTAGTTTGTTCGCCAACCTTGGGCGGAATTGGTCCCGAACCAATAGCGATATTGTCGTCATTAAAGTAGCGACCCTCGACTTTGAGATTTAAATCAGTGTTGGTTTTGGTGGCGATTTGGTTGCTCGGAACGGAAACCGTGCTGGTCTGGCCATTCATCTGGCCAATAATTAATTCCGCCGAGCTCTTGATTGCCATGGCAGCCGGTCCGAGGCCACTAAGCTGATCGAGAGTCTTGGTCTTGATTTTAAAATCAAGACTACCTTCATTGCCGGGTGGCAGAAGAGCGAGACCTGGGACCGTATTTTTGCTCCAGATGATCTCGTTGCCATTGATTGTTCCTTTATTTTTGTCTTCAAGTGTTGACCAATCGAGAATTTGAGAATCGAGTGTGGCCTGAATTTTGATGTCGCTGATAGTCGCTTGACCGTTGTTACGATAAATAATTGAATAATTGAGATAGTCACCGGCCGTGATTGGCTGATCAGTGGTTTGACCATTAATAATCAAGTTTAAAATTAAACCCTCTTTAACTATTTCGGTGGTGAGCGTTTTTTCTTCATTCAAGTATAAGTTATCGCCTTCTTTTAATTCAATTCGGGCTTTTAAGTTTTTCTGGCCACTGCTTTCGGGCGAAAAATTTCCAGTGAGGTCGATGGTTTGTTCTTGGTTGGGATTAAGGTTATCTTTATACCAGATATTGCCACTCTGATCGTTGGTTAATTTTTCTGAGCTCGGCTCCGGGCTGATGGTGCCGGGAGAGAAGTCGCTGGGATAGAAAATCGTGATTTTGGCGTTGACAGTTCGGTCCGGCAAATTATTTTTGTATTTGATTTCGTAAGTTACTTTGTCCCTGGGGCTAATCTGAGCCGGCCCGGAAAAATCCAGTGTTAAAATCGAACTAGTTACCTCGGTATTAAAAGAGGCGGTCTGTTGAAATTCCGAACTAAAATTAGCCGGCTCATAAGAAAGGTTGGCGGTAACCGTGGCGGTGCCGGTATCCTGAACCAATTTCCCTTTAATCTCAATCTCACCGGTTTGGCCGACTTTCAAGGTACCGAGATTCCAGGTATTAATCCGATTAGTCGCCTGATCGGCTTGAGTCGCGGAAGAGGAAAGTGGGTTAGTTTCTTTTAGATTAAAACCGTTGGGTAGATAAGCGGTGAGTACCACTCGATTCAGATTAACCCTCTCTTGGTTACCGTATTTGATCAGATAGGAGACGTCTTGGCCTGAGAGAAGAGTGGTTGGACCACTGATATCTAGCCTGATCCGATCGTTTTCAAATCTTTGAGCCGGGTTTAGGATCAGCCAGGCAGCCCAAACCAGGATACCGATGATAACCAGACCGATTAAGAGATAAATTATTTTTTTCCTCCTAGTTTGCTTTTCTAATTTTGACATATTGAGGTTTTTTTGTTTTGTTTTTTAACTAGAGTTATTGTTTTTGAAGGATCAGGCCATAAGTTTGGTCTGAATCAAGCGAGGTTTTAAATTCCAGAGTTTTATCTTGGCGAGCGACGAGATCAGACGGATAACTAAAGAAAACAGCTAAATCTTTTGGCAGCGAGAGCGTGCTTGAAAATTCTGAAGCCGAGCTGCCGGGTTGCTTTTGGACTAGGAAAGTATAATAAATCAAATTGGCATCAGTTTTAAACCCCAGGGTTCGCTTGATTCGGTCCAACCAGGTTTCGTTTTGATTGATCGGGGTCGGTTCTAATTTTAATTTGAAGGGCAGTTGATATTTTAGAGAAACCGTTTTGGTTTCGCCCGGCGCCAAGGAAAGCCAATTGGCAAAAACTGTTTTACTAAATTCATTATTGATAATGGTTCCGCTTTGGGGATCGGTGGTGGAATTGGTTTCACTGGTCAGCAGATCTTGATCGGGTTCATAACCTAGGTCTGGCCTCAAAAAGGCGCTTGGAGGTGGAGCCTGGAAGCCCGCGGCTTCAATTAAGGTGCTACCTTGGGGCACATAGATCTTCAGATAATCAACATTCTTCGCACCGGTGAAAGGATCATCTTTAATTCCATTATGGGTTCTCGTGATAATGAGGTTATCAATGATCGAGCCGTCGTCGAGAAGGCGAGACCAGTGCTCAATTTTTTGTTTGATCACAAGGTCAGTCTTTCCGCCAGCCACGTTGCTATTGACGACCAAGAGATAATCGCTCTTGGCGGGTGGATCTTTAATTTCTCCGCCCCAGCCTAGATTCAAGATTGTTTGTTCGGTCTCGGGCAGAGTCGAATAGAAGATTAAATCTTTGGATTGCAGCGAATTTTGAAGGAGGGAAAGAATTTGTAAAACCTGTTCTGGCTTTGATTTGAAGAGTTGGTCAAGTAATTTAGGTAAGAGGTCAGCGATAAACTGTTTTGGTTTGGCCCGATCCTGGTAATTAAATTCAACTTCGGTTTGAGTTTCAGTCAAGAAATTGTCGCGGTTAATTATCTTTTGATAGGCCGGTAAGGCGATCGGTCCAGTAATATTGAGCAGGTTTTGAACTAGGGTGGCATTGAGGGCAATAACGCCATCCACGGACGGCCCGCCGCTCTTTTCATAAAACCAGATTAATTTTTGGGCCGAGGCGGGGAAGTCGGCAAACCAATTTGCGTCTTGGAATTGCCAGTCGGGGTTGACCAAGTGGAGCGGTTGGGGCGAAATAACTTTGACTCGTAAACTGCCTTTGAGATCATAGGAACCGCCAGCTGGTATTTCGAGGCGTTCGATCTTACCTCGATCCAGATCGAGCAGGGCAAAGCTGCCGATGAATCCGCCCGTGGGCCTTAATTCACTGTTGTTTTGGAAAATCACCAGATAGCGCTTCATTCGGTCTTGTCCTAAAAGATCCAAGGCTAGGGTTGAGAGATCTGATAATTCGCTAAGACTGCTTTTAAATAGGGGGAGACTGTTTTGAATTTTTGAGAAAACGGTTCCGTAGCCGGTTGGTAGAGTCGAGGGGTCTACTTGGTTTAAGTCAGTTATCACTTTATCAAGTCGCTCTAGGATTAAATCTAGGCGATTTTGAATAAAACTAATTTTGTCGGTCAAACCATTTTCGGAAAGATTAAGATCTTTCATGATCGCGGCGAGAGCTTGGCTGATTTCAGAGATATTTTTTCCAGCCGAAATTAAGGCCTGACCGTTTTTGAAGGCGGTCCCCTTTTTTGGCAAGAGGGTGATTAGATTAGCGATAATTGAATTGATTTGGTCAAATTCATTTTGAGCTTGAACAAAACCAGCTTCAGCTTTTTGGAATTTTTCTTCGGCCGAAGTCAAGTTAAAATCGGCCGTGTCTTTTTGACCGAGATTCAATTGCCTGATTGCTCCTAGTGTCAGAGTAGAAATTTTATCATTAGAATTTTGAAGCTGACCATAATAAGTGAAGGCCTGAATCGGCAGAGCCAAAATAAAAGCGAGAGCCATAAAGCCGATCAAGGCGCGTTGCCAGCCACTCGGTGGATTCAGTCTGAAGATTTCCTGAGACTGGTCACCAGACCAACTAGTCCCTTCTCGAGAAAACTTAATCCGCAATTTTTTCAGCGCCCAGTGGATCAAACTAATTGGCCCAGAAATTAGTTTAGCTACCAATTTAATTAAGATTAGAAGACTCCAGCCCCAAAATTGTATTAGATTAACCAGAGTGAGCTCCTTTAATTTAGTCCAATCCCAAACTGCTCGGATCTTTGGGCTGTTTTTTTCGAGACGCGGACTAGTTGTCAAGCTTGGTTTCTGTCGAAAGAGGAGCGTGAAATCAGCAGCAGTTTCATTTCTCTTTTTGCTGAGGCGGAGCGTGAAATCAATCCAGTTAGTTCTAATTCGGTTTTTGATCGAGACGATTAATCGGATCAATTCTTCTAATCGCTGATCTAGAGATTTCCGAGGTTCGATTGAGTTAATTTTATCGGAATCTTTTAATTGATTAGTCCAAAAATTATAGAGCGACTCTCTGAAATAAGTTTTGGTGGTGATAGCTTTTTGTTTTTGCTCTGTTTGTTGTTTGATTAATTCTTTTAAATCTAAAACATGGGGCGAAGAAAGTTTTGATCCGGTGTGTTTTGGAGCAACACTCAAATTAACCCCTTCGATTTTAGCAAGGCGTGGGGTTTCGTCTAGAATTTTTTTCGCTCGACGCGATTTTTTTGGTTTGATTTGGTTTTTAGGCATGAGAATAAACTTCCCGAGTTTTTTCAGCGCAGTCTCGCCAACTGTATTTTTTAACTTGGTTTAAGCCCTTCAGGGTTAATTCTTTCTTTAGTTTTTGATCATTTAAAACTTCTTTAATGACCTCAATCATTTCCTTTTGATCAGCGGGATTGAAATAGCGGGCGGCTGGACCAAGTATTTCCGGCAGGGCGGTCTTTTGGCTTGCAACCACTGGCAAGCCATAACTCATGGCTTCGAGTGCTGGCAATCCAAACCCTTCATAAAAGGAGGGAAAAATATAGAGGGAAGCGTTGCGATAAAGGTCAGCCAAAATTTCCTGCGAGGCGAAACCAAAGAAGATCACTGGTCTGGAGTCATCCGTCCCCAATAAACCTAAATTTTCTGCCTCGTTTTTTAATCGGCGATAAAAGTAGTCTTCTTTACCCACCAGAACCAATTGATAATTGAACTGGCTATCTTGTTTTAGTTTTTTAAAAACCTCGAGCAGGCCTTCCAGATTTTTATGAGGATAAGCATTGCCAACGTAAAGTAAAAAGGGCTGGGTAATGCCGTAGCGGGTTAAATCGGTCTCGGGTAGTTTGAGCTGACCGGCTTCAACCAGGTCGGCGGCTTCATGGGTCACGATGATTTTATCGGCCCTGAGATGAAAGTGATTGATTAGTTCGCCCTTAGTGAATTCCGAAACCGTAATTATTTTTCTCGCTCGCCTGGTGGCTTGGGCGATATTGATTTGATAACCCAGATACTTCAGTTTATAAAGCAGTGGTCCTAAAGTAGTGGCGCGTTTGGTCGGGAATTTAGTTAAGATTAAATCATGAATGGTGACTACAAATTTGCCCGGATAGAAAAGCGGAACATTAAAATGAGGGAAATGCATCAGGTCGGGCCGGAATTTTAAAATTTTTAAAGGGAAAAGGATTTGCTCTTCGAGAGTATACCAATGATAATTAGCTAAAATTTTTTGAAAGTTAGGCAGGAACGGTTGATATTCAACCCAATTTTCTTTTTTTAGAAAAATTAAATAGTGGTTTCTTGATTCAGGTTTTTTTGTCGATTCGATTCGTTCTAAGTTTTCAATCAACTTTTGAGTGTAGCGCCCCAAGCCTTTGCCCAACGGACCATAAAAGCGGGCATCGATGCCAATCTTCATAAATGTTTTGCTACTAGAGTAATTAGATTTTTAAGAGCTGAAGAGAGAAGCCAGGCCAGTGAGTATCATTCTAGATTATAGCCCTAATTTTAGCTCTGGTCAAAGTCAAGAAAATTGAGTAAAGAGATCTAAAACTGCTCGAGCCGAATCGGCCCAACGGAATTTTCGCGCTTGCTCTGGGCCGCGTTTTTGGAGATTGGTCTTCAAAGTTTCGTTGGTCAGAATCTGATACATCGCTTCGGCTAGCTCGCTTCGATTATAAGGATCGACCAAGAGTCCGGCGGAGCCAATGATTTCTCCTAAGGAGGAGGTGGAACTCGCTACAACCGGTAGGCCCGAGGCCAGCGCTTCGAGCGGCGGGAAGCCAAAACCCTCATAAAAGGAAGGATAGACAAAAAGTTTAGCCAAGTTATAGAGGGCTGGTTTATCCTCGAGATCAACATAGCCGATAAATCTAACGGCTTCACGATATTTACTTTGATTAGCCAGATGATAGATGTTCTCGTAGGACCAGGAAGGGGAGCCAGCAATTAAGAGTTGGTAGTCGTCGAGCAGTGAATTTTTATCTTTGAGGATTTCAAAGGCTTCGATCAGTCCTTCGATATTTTTCCTTGGCTCAAGATTGCCTAAATAAAAAATAAAATTTTTTGGTAGGCGATATTTTTCCTTAGCTCGATTAAGCTGTTTTTGATCATTGATGGGTCGGAAGCTTTCATCAACTCCAGAATAAATAACTTTAATCTTTTCGATTGGCAGCTGATAGAAATCGATCAGGTCGTTTTTGGTATTTTCTGAGACAGCGATTATTTGATCAGCGCTAGTAATTAGTTTCCGAGGATTGATAATTTTATGCCAGAGTCGGCGTTTGATCGAGTAGAATTCCGGAAATAGTTCGAAAGAAAGATCGTGAACCGTGATAATCTTTTTGGTTTGGTTTTTGAGGGCGATGAAGTTGAGGTTGGGCAGAAAAAAAAGATCGATTTGGGTCGGTTTAATACCCGATTGGTTTAGTCGGGCGACTAAAAGTTGATCCAATTTTGGCGCTTGGATCATTTTCAAACACAGGTTGAGAATCTTATTGGGATAGCGACAGCCGATCAAGTGGACGTTAGGATAATCCCAGTGGGGCAGGTTTCGGCTGACATCAGAAAATGAATTATAAAATAAAAAATATTGATTTTCCGAATCAATTTTTAAGAGGTGGTTTAGGAGATGATAGGTGTAGTGAGCGACGCCGCTTTGATACGGCTCCATCAGTGAACGGATATCGATGGCGATCCTCATACTCAATTTCAAACAATTTATTAATTTGAAACTGTATTTAATTGTTTAGGGATTTTGGCTACCATTAAACTCGGTCCAGCTTTTTTCAAGATAATTTTTAATTTTTTCTTTAAAATTGGCAGTGTCGAATTGCTCGGCTTGCGCCCTAATCCTTTCGGGTTGGTAAGTTGAGGGTTGAAAGCGGATGATCGTATCACCCAAGGCTTCCCAGCTTTGTTCGTCAAAAAATTTGCCCGTCACTCCCTCGATGACTGTTTCCTTCGCTCCGCCGCCGGCAAAGGCAATGACCGGTCGACCGGAGGCCATGGCCTCGATTACTGTGAGACCAAAATCCTCAACCTGGGGGTGGATAAAGGCCAGACAATGGCTATAGAGCTCAACCAATTCTGATTCGGTCACTTTACCTAAGAATTCGATATTGGCCTTGGCTTGGGTCCTGAGACGAGCCTCTTCTGGCCCAGTGCCAAAGATTTTTAAAGGAATATTCAAACGATTGAAAGCCTGAATCACTAAATCAAAACGTTTGTAGGGCACCAGTCGACCGCCGGCGAGGTAATAGTTACCTAAGCGGTCGGCGATTTTGAATTTTTCAGTTTCCACCGGCGGATAAATGATCTCGCTCTCTCGACGGTAATATTTTTTGATGCGTTCTTGGACGGTTTTGGAATTGGCAATAAAGAGATCGACTCGATCGGCGGCCAGGCGATCCCAGAGGCGGAGATCAACCAAGAGGGAAGGAATAATTCTTTTAACTAGCCCGTTACGATTGAGATTGGCGATGTAATCATGGGTGTCGGTCCAGAGATAGCGGGTCGGTGTGTGACAATAGCAAAGATGAAGGGCCTTGGGTCCGGTGATGACACCCTTAGCAAAGCCGGAGCTTGAGGAGAGAACCACATCATAATCCATTAAATTATGGTTCTCGGTCGCCCAAGGCATGAGGGGTAAAAACCATTGGTATTTTTTCTTACCCCAGGGCAATTTTTGAATAAAGGAGGTTTGAATCTCTCGTTCTCTGAAAATCGGATCGGTCTTTTCTGGATCATAAACCAGGGTGAAGGTGGGAGCTTCAGGAAAGATTGTCTGAAACACTTTTAAAACTTTTTCCGCCCCGCCGTCTTGGGTTAGATGATCATGGACCAGCGCTACTTTCATAGAGTTGATTAGTTCAATTTGAATTTAGAATTTAGTTAAAGCGAGTTCGGCCGTCTTAAGTTTAGCATTTTAGGTTGGTTTCTGACAAAAGTCAAGGAATAAAAAATTGTCGAAGTGATTTCGAAATTCGCCTCGACAATTTTTATAACGTTTCTCGTTTTCTGATAACCGCTAAAGGAGTTTTTAGGAGAATTTGGAGATCTAATTTGAGCGACCAATTTTCAATATAAAAAGTGTCGAGTTTCACCTCTTCCTCAAAAGACAAATCGCTGCGGCCGGAAACCTGGGCTAAGCCCGTAATACCCGGCTTGATCTCGAGCACTCGTTTGTGATCTCGCTCATAGCGAGCCACTTCTTCGATCTCGTGGGCGCGCGGACCCACCAGACTCATGGTGCCGATGAGCACCAAAAATAACTGAGCTAGCTCATCGAGCGAAAAGCGCCTCAAGAATTTTCCCACGCGAGTGACGCGGGGATCGTCTTTGAATTTGATCATGGGGGTACCGGCTCGCAAGTCTTGATGTTGCTTTCGGAACTCTTCATCATAACGTAACCAGTGCGTGCCGTGTTTCATAGTTCGGAATTTTAGAAAAGTTATTGGCTGACCTTTCTCGCCGACTCGCTGGTATTTAAAAAAAACTGGTCCGGGCGAATCCAACTTAATTGCCAGAGCTATGAGGAGCATAATCGGACTGGCGATGATGATCGCCAGAATCGAACCAATGAGATCGAAGATTCTTTTGATAATTTTTCCCCAACCCTCGAGCGGCGTCCGCTCGAGTTCGATAATCGGTATTTCGGCTATGGTGTCGACGCTGACTCTCGTGACTCGCGATTCGAAGGGGCCGGCGGCGTAACGAAAGGTGAGATGATTGTCATTGGCCAGGTCGATAATTTCCAGGCTCTGGTGGCGCGAGATCAAAGTATCAGTTTGAATGATTTCATCGATTGGTTTTTGTCGGTGTAATTCGAGAATTTTGTTTTTCACTCCTTCGTCAAAAGCCGGAAAGCGGTCGACGATTTGATAACCGAGCTTGGGATGGCGGTGAAGTTCGGCCGCGATCAGTTCGGTCAGGCTATCATTGCCGATAATAATGATTCGCCGAGCACCGAGACCGTATTTAAGCAAAAAGTTTTGAATCGAATAAATAATTAGGCGGCCGAAGCTGACAAAAACAATGCTCAGGGCCCAGGCGGCCAAGACGATGAAACGCGAAGTGAAGAGTTCTTGGCTAAAGAAAAGATAGACAATCACGGCTAAGACGCCGGTTGAGCAAGCCAGAAAGATGGCCGAGAGATCGTTGATTAATTTATGGCGACGAATGGAATAAAGACCGGCTAGGGCAAAGATGATGAGCCAGCCCAGAGCCACGGCCAAAACAATTTTTAGATATTGGCTAAAAGGTAAAATAAAAATAATTGGTCTGAGGCCAATTATTGTCTCCTCGAATCTGAGATAATAAGCAACGACTGCGGCGAGGACAATCATCAGATAATCGATTGGGACGAGGAGGCTAGCAAAAGTTAGTTCACTTTTTTTCATAACCAAATTAATTGAAAATGGTTAAGTAAAATTAAACAGGAATCAAGGCGAGCTGTAAGCCGGATTCTGTCTTTGGGCCACTCGGAATAAATTTTTTATTCTCGTCTGGCCAGAGTATGGTCATCTATCTAGCCCCGACGTTACCGTCGGGATCAAGCCCCTTTTAGAGTTGCACCAAGTAGAGTTTACCCCAATTCTCCCATCGCTGGGAGTCGAGAAAAGTAGCTGGTAGCCAATTTGTCTAGACTAGTCGTTTAAACAAATTAGCTCAAACATCTTTTCACTTTTCACCTTTCATCCCGACTTTGGGTCGGGATTAGTATTTGTCTCTGTGGCACTGGTCCTCGTCCCGATTCGCATCGGGATACGGGTGGGCGTTACCCATTACTTTTTCTTCTTTTTAGAAGAGCTGGTGTCCGGACTTTCCTCTCCAAAAAATTTGGAGCGACCATTCGCTTGCCTTGATTTCTATTTAATTTTAGAGATCAATTATTTTATTTTAAAAGATAGTGGTTTTTATTATATAGTAAAAATTATAATTTGTCAATCGGTCGGTCCTTTAGCCAAAATTTAGACCAGTTCACTGAATCCATTTTAGATTAAGCCAATTTTTTTCTTCACTTCCGTCATAGTTTCTTCGGCTACCGCTCCGGCTTTTTTAGCGCCTTGGGCTAAGATTTTTTTTATTTCTTTTGGCTTTCGGGACCATTCCTTCCGTCGTTTTCGAAAATCAGCAAAATATTGGCTAATCACTTGGGCCAAGGTTTCTTTGAGTTCACTGTATTTAATAGTTTTATTGTCTTGGGTTTTTCTAAATTTTTCGTATTCTTCTTTGGCCCCAAACTCTCTGAGCAGGTTTAAGAGATTTTCTGCTCCTTGGGGAATTTTTTCTTCCGTACCCAAACCCGTGACCGCCCGTTTCAATTTTGCTCTAATTACCATTGGTTCATCATTAATACCAAGGTAATGATCTGGGCCGGCGCTCTTGGACATTTTCTTTTCCGGTTCGAGGAGGCTCATAATTTTGGGCGTGGGGGTGAGAATTGATTTTGGTTCGGGGAAGGTTTGGCCAAAGCGGTGGTTGAAGCGGCGAGCAATCTCGCGAGTGAGTTCAACATGCTGAACTTGATCTTTGCCCACGGGCACCAGGTTAGCTCGGTAGAGAAGGATATCGGCGGCTTGAAGAACCGGGTAATCCAGGAGACCAGTGTTATTTTTATTGATTGTTCCAAAAAAATCTAAGATATCTTCGGCCACGGCTGGGGCCAGATATTCTTTTTCAGATTTTTTGATTAGCTCGAGTTCAGTCTCTAGATCTTTGAAAGTGGTGGTGGCGTTGCTCTTTTCTTTGAATTGGGTCATTCGATAGAGTTCGGCGATGGGCGTAATAGTATTAAAGATCCAAGCCAGTTCGGTGCACTGGGGAACCTGCGATTGAACAAAGATGACCGATTTTTTGGGATCAATTCCCGCGGAAAGGAGATCGGCGGCTAGATCATAAATCTGTTGCAACTTTTTTTGGGGATCGTAGCTTTCGGTCAGGGAGTGATAATCGGCAATAAAAAAATAACTAGGATATTGTTTTTGGAGTTCGACCCAGTTTTTGATGGCGGAAAGATAATTACCAATGTGGAGCTCACCCGAGGGCTGAATGCCCGAGAGAATAATATTATTATTTTTCATATAATTCATTATATTATTTTTAGTTTGATTTGTCTAAGAGGAAAAAATTAAGGGGTAGCTCTGGGGCTACCCCCCTCTCTTTAGTTGCCAAAGCCCCGTGATTTTCTCCGTTTGCTTGGGCAGCGGGGATTGGTGCAAACTAATTTGGGCACTTGGCCAAAGCCCGGTGGTGTTCGTTCGAGAAGAGTGCCCTGACAGTTAATTTCTGGGCAGGGTTCTCCTTCGTCTCTAGGGATTAATTCTTCGCTACCTGATTTGAGCGCAAGCGCTTCCGCCTCGATTATTTGGGCCAGTCGGGCATCGTTTTGGGCGACCGCCTGAGTAAAAGCGTGCCCCAGCTTCATCAGCTTGCCTCTGATCTTGGGATCACTGGTCAGGAAAGTAGTTATTACTTTTTTCCTCGCCATACGTTTACCTCCTTTTGTTTTGGTGCCGTTAGAAAGAACTGATCAAAAATAAAAAATTCCCCGGTAAAGTCCCGGGGAATTTTTTGAGATTATTAGTTTTATGAATAACCCAAATTAGGACTTTACCGTGAATCAACGGTTGAAGTCCACCACCAAACACGAACAGCAATTTTAGCAAGGGTTTTCATAGCAAGGGTATTATAGCAGATTAAAAATTTAACGCAAGACAGTTTAAACTTTGATGATCACTGGCAAAACCATTGGTCGACGCTTGGTTTGTTTGTAAAGAAATTCACCCACATTATTTCTGATTTTATTTTTTAGATGATCCTCAAAGGCCGGTGATTTTTTATCATGATCTTCGCAGATTTTTTTGACTTTGTGACGGGTTTTTTCGATCAGTTCTTTTTGTTCTTTCATATAGACAAAGCCGCGCGAAATAATATCGGGATTACCGATCAGTCGGCCCGTTTTGGTATTGATAGTGGCGATGATGACAATCATGCCGTCGGCCGACATGAGCCGACGATCGCGAAGGACGATATTAGAAACATCACCAACACCCAGACCATCAACCATAACATAATCGGCTGGCACTCGCTTTTCGGTTAACGTACCTTTGACGCCCAAAGGATCTTTAGGGTCGCGATGGAATTCAACCACTTGGCCATTATCCGGAACAAAAATGTTTTCCCAGGACAGACCAACTGAGTGAGCCAGTTCGGCATGAGTTTTTAACATATAATGATTGGCGTGAATGGGGATAAAATAATGTGGTCGGATCAAGCGAATCATTAGTTTTAGGTCCTCTTGTTTTGAATGTCCGCCCGCGTGAACATCCATCAGTTTATAATGAATTATCTTTGCTCCCTTGCGAGCTAAGGTATCTTTGAGGTTTTGAATAGTTCGTTCATTGCCCGGGATGACCGAGGAAGAAAAAATAACTGTATCGCCATCTTTGATATTCAGGAAGGGATGTTCGTCATTGGCCAGACGAACCAGAAAAGCGTTTCTTTCTCCCTGGGCGCCGGAGCCGAGGAGAACGAGTTTGTTGTCGGGCAGTTTATTAACTTCTTCTTTTTCAATAATGGTGCCTGGTTTAACTTTGAGATAACCCATCTTATGGGCAATTTCGATGTTAGAAGTCATACTCCGGCCTTCGGTATAGACTCGGCGATCGAATTTTTCAGCTAGAGTAATAATTTGTTGCACCCGCGAGAGTAGCGAAGCAAAGGTACCAATAATCAAGCGACCCGTGGCTTGTTCAAAAATCCTTTCCATTTCTTCCATTACTTGAGATTCGGAGATTTGATAGCCCGCTTCTTCGGCATTGGTGCTGTCAGACATCAGAAGTAGGACACCGCGTCCGCCGATTTGAGCAATGCGATTAAGATCGGCCGGCTGATCATTAACCGGACTGTGATCAATTTTGAAATCGCCGGTGTGGACCACAGTGCCGAGCGGAGTTTGAACCGCCACGCCAAAGCTATCCGGAATGTTATGGTTGACACGGAAGAATTCAACATTGAAACTATTACCTAATCTTATTTTAGTGTGGGAATCAATAACTTGGATGTTTAATTTTGGCGCGTCACGATATTCTTCTTGGCGTTTAGCGATAATACCAGAACTCAGTTGGCCAGTATAAATAGTGGGATTGCCTAGCTTGGGAATTAAATGGGGAATGCCACCAATGTGGTCATAGTGGGCGTGGGTGATGATCACTCCTTTGATGTTTTTTTCTTTTCCTTGAAAATAAGAAATGTTAGGAATGATATAATCGATCCCGGGCATGTCTTCTTCCGGGAATTGCAGGCCCATGTCAATGATAATAATATCGTCGCCATATTCTAGAAAGGTCATATTCCGACCGACTTCTTCCAAGCCGCCTAAAACTACGACCCTGAGAATTCCGCTGCCTTCGCCTCGTCGAATCGAAACGTTGGTGACTTTTTGCCGACCGCGATGCTTGTAAGTTGTTTTCTTGTAATACATCATAATAACCCGGCCGCCACGAGAGCGGCTTTTAAATTTAATTAATTATTTTAGAGAATTGAGATTAAAAGTTATTACGAGACCAGCTGAACTTATTTTAGGTTTAAGTTCAGCGGCCGAATCTTTCAAGAGCAAATTTTGTCCGAGCCATTATCTGATTTTTATTCGTGACATCGACCTCCTTGGCTAAGGCATTTAATTCAAGGCCTACTTCTTAGAGTTCATCTTTGGTTTTAGAGTTCAAAGCTAACTGAGCTAATTTTAGCCAGCGATTTACCCAAACCACAGCTCGGGCCAGTGATCACAATCACTTTTTTAATTCCATCTATTATTTATACTTCTTTGTATTTGGTTAGATGTAAAATCTAACTGCGTTTAAATTTTACCAACCAGATTAACGCCCGGCTTTAAAGTTTTGGCCCCGGGCTGCCATTCAGCGGGGCAAACCTCACCGCCATGGGTGCGCACAAATTTAGCCGCTTGAAGTTTTCGCAGCAGTTCTTTAGCGCTGCGACCAATTGAATTATTATGAACCTCATAAGCCTTGATTAGACCGTCCGGATCAATGACGAAACTGGCACGCAAAGCTACGCCTTCTTTGGCTAGATAAACGCCGAGCTGACTCGAGAGTTCGGCCGTCGGGTCAGCCAGCATTGGGAATTTTATTTTGGCCACGGACGGCGAATATTCATGCCAAACTTTATGAACAAATTCGGTATCCGTGCTGACACTTAGAATTTCCGCCCCTTCTTTTTCGAATTCAGAATAATGGTCAGCCAGATCGGCCAGTTCGGTTGGGCAAATAAAAGTGAAATCAGCCGGATAGAAGAAAAGGATTAACCATTTACCCCGATAATCAGCCGGTGAAATTTCTTTGAAGTTTTTATTATAATAGGCCTTAAGTTTAAGTTCGGGAACTTTTTGATCAATCAAGGGTAAATTGATTGATGAGCCCGGAGTATTGTTTGATTCCATAGGTTTAGTATTAATAATTAAATAGTTTAAGAGCGATCCAAACCATTAAAGGAAGGTTTAGATCATCTGACCTGGCGGCAATCCGGCCGCCAGGGCCCAGTGCCGATGGTGGGATTTGAACCCACAAGCCTTGCGGCACACGGCCCTGAACCGTGCGTGTTTGCCAATTTCACCACATCGGCTTTAAGCCCTGGCGGTGGCAGTTTTAGTAAGGTTAATTAATAAGGTAAGACCTTCACTCTCTAGTGTTGGCTTTAATTTATTCTCGGAGGACGATTCTTAAGTTGAAATGAATTTGAGGCAAAAGGCAATTTATTATTTCCAGGCTAGTTTGGTATTGAGATACCAATTTTCAATACCGATAAAGCGATCGGACGGTATAATAATCCGTTTCAATTCGATGCCTCTGATTTTATCGGTAGCCACATAGGTATAGATCGGATTATAAAGAAAGATCGCTGGTACTTCTTCGGCAAGAATATTCTGGAATTCTAGATATTTAGTTTTCTTTACTTCAGGATCATTAGTTTTTCGAGCATCTTCGAGGAGTTGGTCAACACGGCGATTGAGAATCGCCGCTAAGTTTAAGCCGGGATCGCGGACCTGAGAAGAATGCCAAAAAGGAAAGGGATCGGGATCGGAACCAATGATTTCACTGTAAAGCAGGATGTTATAATTTCTCGGCTTGATGATTTCCTTTCGGATTAGGTTTACTGGTACAACTTGTAGATTAATTTTAATACCTAGTCCTTCCCAATTTTTTTTAATTAATTCGAGCACCCGATAATTTTCTGGTTGGTCAACCGTAGTTAAAGTGATTTCTAAATTTTTGTCTTTATTTTTCCTTAAGCCAGACTCTAGTTTCCAGCCGGCTCGGTCCAAAAGGTCGCCAGCGGTTTTGGGATCGTAATTATATTGTTTAATGTCGGGATTGAATCCTAAAAAGCCAGGCAGGATCGGTCCATTAACAATTCGTCCCTCGCCCTTTAGAATTTCATCGATCATTTTTTGCCGATCAATGCCATAAGCCAATGCTTGTCGAACAGTTTTATCTTTTAAGGCGTCGTTATTTTTGGGATTGAAAAATAGGGCAGTGTATTCAGGCAGTTCAAATGAATAGTAGGCCAAGCCTTTGGTTTTGATTGTTCCTTCGAATTCTTTAGGTAAGAAATTTAAGCCGTCAATTTCTTTACCTTTTAAAGCTTGAACGGCGCTTTTAAAATCCGGATAAAATTTAAAAGTGATTTTTTTTAAATAGGGCTTAGTTCCGTAATAAGATTCATTTCTAATAAAACTATAAGAAATTATTTGGCCCAGCCGGTCTTTGGTTAAAGATTTGAATTGAAATAAGCCGCTGCCAACCGGTTTCTGATTGTACTCGGCCAGATTGGCATTGATCGGGGCGATCTCAGACCAGAGGTGCTTGGGCAAAATTCCAAAAGTGAGATTATTGAGAAATGGTTCGTAGGGTTCGGGAAGAGTGAATTTAATAGTATAATCATCAACTTTTTCTAGCTTAACGCCACGAAATTCAGGCGCCAGCGGGCTATGAAAGTCGGGATTTTGGATGCCCTCAAAGGTGAAGACGACATCATCCGCGTTGAGATTTTCACCGTCGTTCCATTTGACGCTCTTACGAAGCGAGACAGTGTAGATTTTTTGGTCCTGGCTTAGATTATAAGCAGTAGCCAGATCCGGCACCAGCGTTAAATTTTTATCGCGGCGGAAAAGTCCAGAGAAAACCAGACTGGAAATATCCAGATCAACGTCATTGGCCGGGGCGAGGAGAGGGTTCAGATAGCGGGGTGAACCCACCAGGCCCTCGGTGTATTCGCCGCCTTCGGCCGGCACGGTCACCACGTGATTGAGATAAAGGTTGACACCAATAAAAATCAAACTGAGGGTAACGATCAGACTTAAAACCTTTATTATTCTAGTCTCGGTTTTTGAAAGAAAGCGGTTGAGATATTTTAATTGTTTGAGACTAGGCAGCCGAGTTTGGTTCAGCGAGAGAGCCAATTTTTTATCAAGATTGCTTTTTCGGGCCTCGGCCACGGAACGTAATCTGTTGAGGAGTGATTTTAATTGTTCCGTCTTCCTGATCTTATCTAAAATTAACTCTTTTGATTTTAGATAAAGACCGCGGATTTTTTCAATAAAATTTTTGAAATAATCAACCACAAAAACAATTAAATTATTTTTGTCGTATCAATGTTTCTTAGACAATCAGATTAGCCAGAGCTGTTCCCAAAAATATAATCGAGAGAATAATAGTCAAAATGAAGAGAAATTTTTCTACACCCCTTTTAGTCTGATAGATTTCGCCGCCGCCACCAAAAACTCCACCTAAACCAGCGCCTCGTTGCTGAAGAACGATGGCGATAATTAAAAGAAGGGAAACGATTATTTGAATAAGATTAATTGCCGTAGTCATATTCGAGCAGCGCTTCTTTTTGGTTTATAGATAAAGATTTATTAATTAAAAGATATCATGAGAAAAATCCACTGTCAAGGCTAGTCCAGGATTACTTCTCGTCTTGAACGTGTTATAATAATCTTATGAATGATTTTTTTGAAACCAATCCTGGTCGAGCAGTGTTAAAGAAACGCTGGTATCAACGTCGGGGTTATTGGTTGCTGATTATTCTAGCCGCTATCATTCTTGCTGTTATTTTAGTTTTTGGTTTTAAAGTCTTGAGGTTAGCGCGGCAGATCAACCAGGGCGAGATAGTTCTGCCGAGTAATTTTACCGCCAGTCGATCTTTGGTCCAGAATAACTCTAACTCAATTCAAAAAGTTGATGTTGATTCAAGCGATGACCCTTCGCTCGGGTCCAAAGACGCCCTGGTTACCATTGTTGAATTTTCAGACTTTGAATGTCCTCATTCCCGCCAGGCCTTTCCCATAGTTCAAGAGATGCTTAATCTCTATGGCGATAAAATCCGTTTCGTTTATCGGGATTTTCCGGTTTCGGATGTTCATGACAACGCCGAGAAAGCAGCCGAGGCAGCTCGCTGCGCCAGCGATCAAAGGAAGTTCTGGCTCTATCATGATAAGTTGTTTCTGAATCAAGACAATTTGAGTATTAATGATCTCAAGTCTTACGCCAGCGATCTGAAGTTGGATCAGGATCAGTTTAATTCTTGTCTTGATTCGGGCAAGTACGAAGATCAAGTTAAGCAAGATTTTAATGATGGCGTTTTGGCCGGCGTGAGGGGAACGCCTACTTGGTTTATCGACGGAGTCAAGGTTGAGGGAGTTATTCCGGCTGATGTTTTTAAGCAAATTATTGATCAACAAATTCAAATTAAGCAGGGATTAAAAAGAAATTAGCTAAATACCTAGTCCGAGATCGGTTCTTGACAAATTTTTGATGGCCAAATATAATAAGGAAACGCTCAGAATAAACGTTCCTTCAAAAAACCAACCAACTATAGCAAGACAAGGAGGTATTAACCGATGCATTATCGCGTATCGGCTGTACTCCCGGGAATCAAAGAAGAATTGAGGGGTCGGGGTGTTAACTTTTCAAAAACCCACACCTATATTAGGTGTGATGTAGTTTGGGGAAAAATCGACCACGAGACTGGCACCAAAATTGGTCAAGTGACGCCAGTAGTTCCTGACCTTTACCCCCAATCATTTCGAATCATTGTGGAATGCCAACCAGCCAAGGAGACGGTTTTGGTGGTGGTTGATGGCCGACAGGAGTTGCCTTATTCCCTAAATCCGGAAACCATCCGTTTCAGTATTCGGCATGGCCAGGTAATAAATTTTTATGGCCCCAATGGTAATGAGGTGCGGATACGGGAGCTCAGCATTCAGTTCCTCAGAGACAATGTAGTTGAAATTAGGCGAGAAAACCTATATAAGGGTTTCTTGCCTTTTGACCGAGGTGGCGAATCGGTAAGGGTGGCTCTGCCGCCGGCACTTCAGAATCTGGCTGGGTTACTGATGGACGGGTACCAGAGGGAACAGAAAAGATTGGCGAAAGAACAGGATGGCGCTCTGGCGCCGGCTAGCAGTAGCGAGGGCGGCCAGTTGCCGAGGTCAAAAGGAAAAGGATTACGCTCCTTTTTTCATCTTCTCCGATAAAAATAGACCGAAGGACCAAGAAGAAATTCTTTCTTGGTCTTTTTTATAATAAAAAAGGTGCTAACCAAATCATTGGTTGCACCTTTTGGGTTTGGTAATGACTACTGGAATCAGAGTTGGGAGAGAATTGCTGTTCCCATCGTCTTGGTTCCGAGCAGTTTTTGATGATCATCAGAGCGTTCTTGGAAAAGGTCGTCAGTGCGATAGCCCGCCTTCAGTGTTTCTCGCACAGCATCTTCAATTGCTTGCGCTCCCAGCTCCGCGCCCAGGTGGCGGAGCATGAGGGCAGCGGTAAGAATTCGGCCGAGGGGATTGGCTCGATCCTGGCCCGCCAGAGTCGGAGCCGTGCCCGCGCCACTTTCAAACATGGCCTGGCCAGTATCTGGATTAATGGCCGAACTACACATTAGGCCCATGCTGCCCAGAGCGCCGGCTGCGCCATCGGAAAGAATGTCACCGTGCTCATTGCCGCAGACGATGACGCCGTGAAGACTGGCTGGTTTGAAGAGCAGAGCGTTGGCCGAATCAATCAGCTGGTGATGCAGTTCCACTTCGGGAAATTCTTCTCGGCCGATCTTTGTGGCCAGATCCCGCCAGAACTTGTAGCGCGCCATCACATTGGCTTTGTCAATAGAGATCACGGGTAGACCATTTTGTTTGGCGTAGCGAAAGGCGGCTCGAAGGCATTTTTCGATTGTCGGTCGCCGATAATAGGCCAGTTCAGTGACTATCTCTTCGGTTCCGGTCACTTTGGCTTTGGGTTTGATTCCCAAGGCTTGACGAACTTCTTCTGGAATCTGATTCAGCAGATCAGCCGTGCCAAAGTAACTATCCTCGAGCAAGAAACGGATGAAGACTTGTTCTACGCCCGAGGGTGGAATGGTCTCGGGTCGGACATTGGCGAGCCCGGCGAGTTCAGGATAGTAGATCATGGGTCTAAAGTTGAGCAGCAGACCCATTCTTTGCCTGATTGCCAAAAGAGCCCGGGCTTCGGGCCTCATTTCGGGATGCTTTTTGCCGATCGTGTCATCATGCTTGGGATCGCCGACTCCGCCAAAAAAGAGTAGGCCGATTTCGGTCGCTTGGCGTAACGATTCCTCGGGCAAGGTATCGCCCGACTGGAAATAAGCGTTCCAGCCCATGGGCGTGGGAACAAACTCAATTTCGATTCCGTCCTTTCGAGCCGCGGCGATGGCGATACTCGTCGCCTGGGCCATCATTTCTGGCCCGGAACCATCGCCTTCAACCAGCGCGATTCTGACTTTTCTGGCCATTCTTTTAACTCCTTTCTTTGGTTAGGAGTTTAGAGTAGCTCAGCGGCTAGATTGAGCATCACGCCAATGCCGCCGCCATTGTCAATCAATCTTCGTTCTAATTCGGTCAAGATGAACTTCTCAATCCTGAGATGTTTGTTTTGGCGTACCCATTCAACCTCCCCGCCATTCAAATCTGGCGCGAGGCTAACTTTGATTTCGGCTGGCTGTTCATTAAGGAGCTCCAGGACCACTGCTCGGGGGAGCGTGATGCAGAGCAATCCGTTGTTGAACATATTGCGATGGAAGATTCGGGCAAAACTCGGAGCGATGACGCAGTAAATACCAGCGGCTTCGAACGCCCAAGGAGCTTGTTCGCGGCTTGAGCCGGAACCAAAATTCTCTCTGGCCACGATGATCTGACATTGGTGTAGTCTCAGCCTCTGATCGGCCGTCAGTTTGGCGTCTTCGAGGCAGTGTTGACCGAACAATTCTTTCTCAACTTCGCTGAGATACCTCGCAGGGATAATTTGATCGGTATCAACATTGGCTTCAGGCAGGTAGAATACCCGACCAGAGAAGTCTCTGGCTTTCCCCAGTTGTTTAGCGGCCAGTTTGGCGTAATTGATTTTGGCAGGCGGTTGGCTGGGCCATTCAGAGAATTGAACTTGAGGCGAAGTTCTATAGTGGTGGTAGCTTTCAAGCAGGTGACGGTCCGGAACAGTAATCTTTCCTTGGATCGCTGTCAGAGCGGCCGTGGCTGGAGAAGCGAGATGAACCATACCGCCCTCACCCATGCGGCCAGAGAAATTTCGGTTGGTCGTGGAAACGCAGATCTCACCTGGTGCCAACACGCCGCAACTCATGCCGAGACAAGCGCCGCAAGTGGGATTGGTAACACAACAGCCGGCTTTCATAAAGATTTCGATCAAGCCTTCTTGATTGGCTTGTTGCCAAATGTGAGGCGTGGCTGGCACGATCACGCAGCGAATGTTTGGAGCAACGGGTCGATCCAGTTTTCTCATGACATCGGCCGCGATTCGGAGATCCTCGAGCCGGCCGTTGGTGCAGGAGCCAAGATAAACCTGGTTCACCGGCTTGCCGGCCAAATTCTCAACTGGGACCACGTCGCCTGGTGAATAGTTTTGGGTGATCACTGGTTTTAGGTCGGTCACATCGATCGTGACCACACGAGAGTGGACGCAGTCCGGGTCGCTGTTCCAGCGGGAAAGCTCCGCCAGCGCCTTCTCCGGCGAAGAGAATTCTTCTCGGAGAGTTGGCCAAAGATAACCTATGGTGGTCGAATCGACTGGAATTAAACCAGAAGTAGCTCCGGCTTCGACCGTCATATTGGTGATGGTTAGGCGAGCTTCGAGACTGAGTTCTTCAATCACTGGTCCGCCGATCTCGAGAACCGCATTGGTGGCGCCTTTGACGCCGAGCCTCTGGATCAAAGTCAAGATCAGATCCTTGGCAAAAATATTGTTGGGCAAGGTGCCGACGAAATTCACTCGAATGACTTGTTGTGGTGGACAGATCCAGAGGCCGGTCATAATGGCCGCCTCGAGATCGGTCGTGCCTACCCCAGCCGTGAAAGCGCAAAAGGCGCCGTGGGTGCAGGTGTGGCTGTCGCCCATGACGCCGATTTCGCCTGGCCGAATCCAGCCCTTCTCGGGAATCATGGCATGGCAAATGCCATTGCGGCCGATATCCAAAAATTCGATGCCATGGAGCTGGCACCAGTCTCGGAGAATTTTGCCTTGTACGGCCGTAGCCCGATCTTTGGCTGGGCTCACGTGATCGATCAGGGCTTTGATTCGATTGGGATCAGCCACTACATCGGCTCCGCGGAACTGAGCATCGAGAATGGCATTGGGAGTGGTAATCTCATGGCACCAAATTCGATCGAGTCTGAGCGCTAGCGAGCCGTCAGACAGAGTCTTGATTCGATGGGTCGCTATGATTTTTTCGAACGCAGTTTTTCCGGGCATTACCATCCTCCTTTCGTTGGTTTGTCAAAAGACCAGTTTAAGGAAATTGACCAAGGGGTCAATATCATCTTAATTTAAGATGATAGTTAACTTTACTCTTAATTTTAATTAACTGTCAACAACTGATTTTTTCTTTAGTCATCGTTCCTCTTGTTATTTTCTTCTAGCCAGGGTATAATGTCTTTCAATGGTCTAATTTAATTTGAAAATTAGACTATTATTTAATTAAAACTTTGGTGGCGATTAGACTAAGATTATTGAGTTAATTTATGTCGAGCAAGATAAAAATCAAAGGTGCCCGGGTTCATAATCTAAAAAATATCAATTTAGAAATACCCAAGAATAAATTGACTGTGATCACTGGTTTATCTGGTTCGGGCAAGTCTTCCTTGGCTTTTGATACCATTTACGCCGAGGGTCAGAGGCAGTACATGGGCAGCTTATCGTCTTACGCTAAACAATTTTTGGGCGTAATGGATAAGCCCGACGTTGATTCAATCGAAGGTCTTTCGCCAACGATTTCAATTGATCAGCGGAGCGTGGTTAACAATCCTCGTTCCACGGTCGGGACGGTCACTGAAATCTACGACTATCTCCGGCTGCTTTTTGCCCGGATCGGTCGGATTCACTGCCCCAACTGCAATGAAGTCGTAACTAGGCTAACCACTAAGCAGATCATTGAAAAGATTCTCGAGATACCCTTTAATACCGAAATTCTGATTCTGGCGCCGATCGTTTATAAAAAGAAGGGCGATTTTAGTTCGATCTTGGAAAAGGCCAAAAGATCGCATCTCTCAAGAATTCGCCTTGATGGTGAGATTTATGATTTGAGGGCCGCGGATCACTTGCTGATTGATAAGCAGCAGGAACACACGATTGAATTGGTAGTTGATCAGCTGAAGATTCCCAATAAGAGTTTGGTTTTGAAAAATCATAATTTTAATGCCGGCTCAAAGCAATTTGTTAAGTCGCTCGAGATGGCCTTGGATTGGGGCGATGGTTTGCTTACGATCAAGCGGCTTGATCAGAGCGAAGAATTATTTTTCAGTCAAAATTTTTCTTGTCTCAGATGCGGTCTCAATTGGCCCGAAATTGATCTTCGTAGTTTTTCTTTTAATTCACCATACGGCGCTTGTCCGGCCTGCTCAGGCCTCGGTACCAAACTAGAAGTTGATCCCGAGCTCGTGATTCCAAATCCGCGCCTGACCCTAGCCCAGGGAGCGATTAGGCCTTGGGTGAAGATTACGGCCAATCAAAATTTTAATCACAAAATTTTAAAATTAGTAGCGGCCAAAGCTGGTTTTTCGCTTGATTCAGTTTGGGAGCAACTTTTGCCCAAGCAAAAGAAACTAGTTTTATTTGGCACGGGCGAGGAACGTTACGAAATCGAAGGCGAGAGTTATCGCTTCGAAGGAGTCATTCCGCTTCTTGAAAGAAAATATCGCGAGACCGATTCGGAATATCTGCGCAAAGAAATAGAAAATTATATGCGGGCTTCGGTTTGTCCGACTTGTCAGGGAAAGCGGCTTAAGGCGGAGAGTCTAGCCGTTAAGGTTGGCGGTTTTTCGATCGCCGAGGTGGTTGCCTTACCGCTGGGAAGTCTGCCACAATTTTTGAAAGATTTGTTTAGCGATCAGGTCAAAGAAAAAAATGATCAATTATCGGCCACGGATCAGCGAATCGGCCAGCCGATCATCAAGGAGATTATTCGGCGATTGGAAAATATCATCAAGGTTGGGCTGGAATATTTAACATTGGAGCGCGGGACAAATAGTTTATCGGGCGGCGAGATGCAGCGGATTCGTTTGGCTACTCAGATTGGTTCGTCGCTGACCGATTTGATTTATATTCTTGATGAACCATCGATTGGTCTACACCAGTGCGATAACGATAAATTGATCGCCACCTTAAAGAGATTAAGAGACCAGGGCAATACGATAGTGGTAGTGGAACACGATGAAGCGATTATGCGTTTGGCTGATTACCTGATCGACATTGGACCAGGCGCTGGTGCTCTGGGCGGCGAAGTAGTGGCGCTGGGGACAGTGAGTGATTTGATAAAAAATAAAGATTCTCTGACTGGCCAATACCTCTCGCACAAACTGGAAATTGAACTGCCCAAGAAATATCGATCGGGCAATGGTAAGAGTTTGGTTATTAAGGGCGCCAGTGAGTTTAATTTAAAAAATATTGAGGTTCGAATTCCCCTCGGTAAATTTGTCTGCGTTACTGGCGTTTCCGGTTCAGGCAAATCAACTCTGATCACTGAAATCTTGTCCAAGGCCTTGGCCCGTCACTTTTACCGCGCCAAGGATTTACCGGGCAAGCATAAATCAATTAGTGGTCTGGATTATTTGGATAAAGTTATTACCATTGATCAATCGCCGATTGGTCGAACACCCCGTTCTAACCCGGCGACTTATACTGGCGTTTTCACCTACATCCGTGATCTTTTCACCGAAGTGCCCGAGGCTAAGCTCAAGGGCTATGACGCGGGTAAATTTAGTTTCAACGTCATCGGCGGCCGTTGCGAGACTTGCTCCGGCGATGGTTTTGTTAAGATCGAGATGCAATTCCTGCCCGATGTTTATATCGAATGCGAGGAGTGTCATGGCAAACGTTATGGGCGCGAAGCGCTTGAGATTCATTACAAAGAGAAAACCATTGCTGATGTTTTGAATCTAACGGTCGAAGAAGCTCGAGTTTTTTTTCGGGACACGCCGATAATTTATGAGAAGTTGATGACACTCTTTGATGTCGGTCTGGGTTATATCAAACTTGGTCAGCCGGCCACGACGCTCTCCGGCGGTGAAGCTCAGCGAGTAAAATTAGCCACTGAGCTCTCGCGCCGCTCGACTGGCAAGACGCTCTACATCCTCGATGAACCGACCACAGGTTTGCATTTTGATGATATCAGGCATCTGCTCCAGGTTCTTCAGAAATTGGTCGATAAAGGCAACACGGTGCTGATCATCGAACACAATCTCGACGTGATCAAATGCGCTGATTGGGTCATTGACCTGGGGCCGGAAGGCGGTGAGCAGGGCGGTTACCTCGTGGCCGAGGGAACGCCGAAGGAGATCGCCAAGGTTAAAAAGAGTTACACCGGGCAATATTTGAAGAGAATCTTATCATAAATAATAGCAAGGGGCGGGTTTGAAACCCGCCCCGATTTTTTATTTAACCGCGAATTCTTTTAACTTCTTTTTATAATCGCGCAAGTAATAAAGCTTGGCTCGTCGCACTTTAGCCTGTTTTGTAATTTCGATTTTGGTAATGGTCGGTAAGTTAATCGGAAAGATTCTCTCAACGCCAACGCCGTTAGAAATTTTTCGAACGGTGATGGTGGCGTTTGGTCTCTGCCGGCCGCTCTTGGCCAAGACTAAACCTTCGAAGACCTGGATTCGTTCTTTTTCTTTTCCTTCTTCACCCGAGATTTCTTTGATCTTTTGGTGAACTCGAATGGTTTGACCCGGTTTTATCTCCGGCACTATTCTTTCAACTGGCTTAGTTTCGGCCATAAAAATGATTAAATCAAAAGTTATTAAATAAATAAACCGCCATGGGCGGAATGAGCTAGTCTGATTTTATTATAAGGGTTTTAAATTGTCAAGCAATTTTTTGATTAAGCGATTAATGATCTTAATTGTTTGGCTAAGCCTTCCTTCGTGGTTTAGAATTAGAAAATCAAATTTCGGAGCCAATTGAATTTCTCTCCGTACCGACTCCAGGCGGATTTTTAATTCCTGATTAGTGACCCCACCGCGTTTGATTAGTCGTCGGGCTAGATTGTCGATTGGTTGGGGTTTGATAAAAATTATTTTGGCCCAAGGTAATTTCTTTTGATAAGTCAGCGCGCCCTGAACATCGATGATCAAGAGCGGCGTTTTATTTTGGCGCCAGATTCGTTTGATTTCTTCAAACGAATTACCATAGTAGTGGTTATAGACCTTGGCCCATTCAATTAATTCCCGCCGCCTAATCTTTTGTTTGAAAGCTGGTTCGGAGATAAAGTAATAATCGCGATTAGCCTTTTCTCGGTCCCGTTTTTCTCTAGTGGTGTAGGTGATTACCCTGGCCAGCTTTTTATTTTTTCGGAGTAGGGCTAAGCCAATCGTGGTCTTACCTGAAGCTGAGGGTCCGGTGATAATAATTAGTTTAGGTTTCATAATTTTTTAGGAATTTATTTAACTCCTCGGTCAGATCCGACTTGAATTCGAGCCAGTGACCTGCCAAATCACTAAATCCTAGAAGAGCGGAATGGAGGAAGAGTCGATTAATTCTAATTGGTTTAATATTTTTGGGCCGGTAGAGCTGATCGCCGACCACAGGGTGACCGAAAGCCAGAAGGTGAACTCGGATTTGATGAGTCCGACCGGTTTTGATCTTGACTCTAAGCAGAGTTAAATTTTTGTAACGTTTAATAACTTCGAATTCAGTGAAAGCCGGTTTGCTTTTCTCTCGGGCGGTTTTGGCTCGAGCGGCCATTTTGCCGCTTGACGCTCGGCCGATGGGCAGATTGATTGAGCCTTCATTTTTTTTGATCTCGCCGTAAACTAGAGCGAAATATTCTTTTTTTATTTTCCTTTCTTGAAATTGTTTTTTGAGGTGGTCAAAGGCTGCCTGAGTTTTGGCCACCACCATTAATCCCGAGACATCCTTGTCCAATCGCTGAACCAGACCGGGGCGAGCCGGATCTTCACCGATCTTCGAAAGAGCCGGCTCATAAGCCAAAAGGTAATCAACCAGAGTGAGCTCTTTAATTCCAGCGGCCGGATGTACGGCTAAGCCAGCCGGTTTATTTAGAACAATAAAGTTTTGATCTTCGAAAACCAGGTAATTTTTAAATTGTTGAGCCAGTGTTTCGAGTTCAGCCCGAGCTTCGATTTTCGGTCGGAGGAGCGGTTCAATAGTTATTCGATCGTCGAGTTTCAGAAAATAATGTGGCGCGACCACTTTTTGATTTATTAGAACTAGCCCCTGTTTGATCATCTTCTGAATTTCCGATCGAGAGATTGATTTAATTTTTTGAGTCAAGAATTTATCTAACCGTTGGCCCTGATCAGCAGTTTGAATAATGAAGGTTGAAGTGGGGGCAAACATCTAGATTTTATCTTTTAGAAATTTTAGGCCGGCCTTTTTTGAAGTGAGGCGACCAGCCAGCTGCTCTTCGCGGAGTAGGGCGAGAAGTTGGCCGATTTTTGGTCCTGGCTTGAGCTTGAAAGCAACCATGATTTCATCTCCGTTGAGGAGCGGTTTGGGCAGGCGGGCTCGTTCCTTGGTAATTGCTTTGAGGTCTTCGATCCTTTGCCAGATGCCTTTAAAATTTTCCAACTTGATCGGACCGCGGGCGGGAATAGTGGCCGAAACATCAACAAAAGAGAGCATCAAGAGATTTTTGCCGGCCTGACTCAATTCGCCGGTTTCTCGATCAAAGAAATATTTTTCGATCGTACTGTTTCTCATGATTCGAAAGTCGCCAGTAACTAAGATCATGTGATTAGCCACGAGCCAGTCGACACGTTCTGGTTTGATGCCGAAATTGGCCAGCACCAGACGTTTGGCTGTGGCGCCGGCGAGGGCGGCTCCAACCTCGGCGTGTTCATTAAATCTTATTCGATCCGTGCCATCCTTTTCCGGTGTTTTGATCGTGGCCGGCTTGCCTGAGTCATGATAGAGTACGGCGAAGACTAACTCCGGGCTAACAGCCCAATCCGGAAAGCGTTTTTTGAACGCCGTACTGCCGATAAGTTTGAGGGCTAAGCGGGTGTGGGCAAAAACATCGCCTTCGGAGTGGAATTCCGGCGGCTGGGGGCAACCCTTCATGGCCAGGAGTTCTGGCATCAGCTCGACCAGGGCTCCACTTTGGTCGTAGAGGTCTAAAGTTTTGGGCGGATCGGCCACTAAACTTTTGGCTAGCTCTTTGGCAATTGACTCGTAAGGAATTACGCGTTCGGTTTTGCCAGCGGTTTGGCGCTGAGCATTGATTCGCGGCATTAATTTTTTTAGAGCCGCCCAAGTTTTTTTATTAATTTCAAAGCCGAGCTGACAGGCAAAGCGAATCGCTCTGAGCATTCTCGAATAGTCTTCTCTAAATCTTTCTTCGGGCTGGCCCACGGCTCGGATTAATTTAGCCGTTAGGTCCTTAAGCCCGTCAAAGGGATCGATCACTTGGCCAGTATCTAAATTTAGAGCCAGAGCATTGATAGTAAAATCTCGGCGGGCTAAATCATCTTCGATTGGCAATTCGGGATCAGACTGGACTTCGAAATCGCGATAGCCGCCAGTTCCTTCGGCGTGTTCTCGTCGGGGTAGAGCGATATCAATTGCCTCGCCGATGGTTGACCCTCGGGGCAGAAATTTAAAAACGCCGAATTGTCGGCCGACCAGATTGACCGAACCAAATCGACTCAAAAATTTTTCTAATTTTTTGGCATCGATCCGCCGGACAACAAAATCGTAATCCTTACTTTTTCTTTTAAGAAAAAGGTCGCGAACCAGGCCGCCAACCAGGTAAACCTCGGCCTGGTTAAATTCTCGTTTCAATTTTTCTAGAAATTTAAAATCAGGATTAATTTTTAGATCGACTAAAAATGATCCCAAAGAAGATGCTCGATTAGTTAAAGATTTTTTTCTCTCCATTACTTCCGAGATAATTAATGGCCGCTAGGCCGAGACTAAAGATTTAGGGCTTCTAATTTTTTTTCAATTTCTTGGCGCGTCGGATCTTTTTTGGGCAGTGTCCGATCAAGCCTTTCCCATTCCCGCAGAATTTTATTTTCGAGTAGTTCGCGTTCACTCGCCAAAGATTCTAGCTCTTTTTGATCGTAAGAAGTAACCGGCTGGAACTGTTCAATAGTTTCTTTTAATTCTTGGTAGCGCCGGAGAAAGTCCAAGAGGTCATTGATTCGCTGCTGCCGTGACTTGGGATTAATCGTTTCTTGCTCGAGAGTAGTTAATTCCCAGGGCTCGTCAATCTCTTTTTCCGGTTTAATTTCCGGCGGTTGAGTTTCTTCAAAAGGCATAGATTAAAAGTTATTTATTAATTAGGGAGTTGATTTTATCATAGCTAATAATCATTTTCCCGGCAACCAAAATTAGATGATCAGCATGGCATCGCCAAAAGAATAAAAGCGATATTTTCTTTTAATAGCTAAGCGATAAGCTCGGTCAATAAATTTTTTTCCGGCCAGAGCCGAGACGAGCAAGAGCAGAGTTGATCTAGGCAAGTGGAAATTGGTGATTAGGCCATCAACAAATTTGAAGCGATAACCGGGATAGATGAATAAATTAGTTTGCCTCGCGGCTGGCCTAACCAATTTAACTGATTTTTTTCCCATAACTGGACGGGCGCAAGTTTCGAGTGTCTTGGCGCTAGTGGTGCCGACAGCAATAATTCGTCGACCCTTGGCTTTGGCCAGATTGAGGCGTCGACTGACCGCCGGTTTTAGTTCAAAATATTCCGGATGCATCTCGTGTTGCCTTAAGTCTTTAATTTTAATTGGTTGGAAGGTTCCTAGGCCGACGTGAAGAGTGAGATATTTGATTTGAATTCCTTGTTTTTTGATTTGATTCAAGAGTTGCCGAGTAAAGTGCAGACCGGCGGTTGGTGCAGCGACTGAACCAAATTTTTTAGCAAAAACAGTTTGGTATTCGGGGCGTCGGGCTAGGCGTTTGATGTAAGGAGGAGTTGGGGTCTGGCCGATCTCGAGAATTTTATGGAGTAAATTTTTTCCTCGAAGATTAAATTTAATCAGCGCTCGATCCGCGAGGCGTTTAGTGACGAGACCTTTGAGTCCGGCCCTAAAATTTATTTTTAGGCCGATTTGTTTCCGGATCGGCACCGACCCGACCAGACATTCCCAACTGTCAGATTTGATCTCGCGGAGTAAGAGGATTTCAACCTGGCCACCGGTTTCCTTACGGCCCCAGAGCCGGGCTGGCAGCACTTTGGAATCATTCAAAACCAAGATATCGCCAGCTCTGAGATAGCGGCCGAGATTGAAGAAGCGATCGTGTTTGATAGTTTTAGTTTTTCGGTTCAGAATCATCAAGCGACAGCGGTCTCTGGGCGAGCTTGGTTTTTGAGCGATTAAATTTTTGGGCAAAGGAAAATCAAAGTCAGAAAGTTTCATAAGAGCTAAAATAGTTGATTAGTGATTGATAATATTATTCTACCGCTAAGAATAAGATTAGAATAGAATTGACTTGAAGCTTGATTTTAGATATGTTATATTTATCGCTTAACTCGAATTAACTCATCATTTTAGCCAAATTTATTATGAAGAGTCGGCTGATAACTAAAGCGCAGTCAAATCAAAAGCCGTGGCTCAAAATCAATCGTTCGATTTATGATCAGGCGAGTTCGACAGTTCCCAGATACGCTGCTCGGCCGGGTTTGAGTCGAGAAGTGGTAGAGGAAATTTCGCGCCAGAAAAATGAACCCGGGTGGCTGCTCGAAAAGAGGCTGGCAGCCTTGGAACTTTTTCAAAAAACACCACTGCCCAAGTGGGGTCCGGATCTTTCCAGCCTTGACCTAGATCGGATCATTTATTTTGTTAGGCCGGATGCTGAGGAGAAAAAAGATTGGGCCGAGGTGCCGGAAGCAATCAGAAAAACTTTTGACCGATTAGGTATTCCCGAAGCCGAAAAAAAAGTTCTCGGCGGGGTGGGAGCTCAGTATGATTCAGAAGTAGTTTATCATAATTTGAAGAAAGACCTAGCTGCCCGGGGCGTGATTTTTGAAAATATGGACGCGGCGGTTCAGAAATATCCTGAGCTTGTGAGGAAATATTTTATGACTAGCTGCGTGCCGATCAATGATCATAAGTTTATCATGCTTCACGCGGCGGTCTGGAGCGGTGGCACTTTTATTTATGTCCCGCCCGGGGTTAAAGTTGATCTACCCTTACAAGCCTACTTTCGGATGAACGCCGAACGGGGCGGTCAATTTGAACACACGCTGATCATCGCCGATGTCGGTAGTGAGATTCAGTACATCGAGGGTTGTTCCGCGCCGCGATTCAATGTTAATTCACTGCACGCCGGCTGCGTGGAACTTTTTGTCCATGAAGGCGCGCGGTTGCGTTACTCGAGCGTTGAAAACTGGAGTAAAAACACCTATAACCTCAATACCAAACGCGCCTTGGTTGATAAAAATGGAGTCATGGAATGGGTTAACGGCAATTTTGGATCAATGATCACCATGCTTTATCCCTGTAGTATCCTGCGTGGCGAGGGCGCCCGGTCCGATAGTCTCGGCATCGCTTTTGCCGGTCCGGGTCAGAATCAGGATACGGGCTCGAAAGTTATTCACGCCGCGCCTCGGACCGCTTCAACCATTCGGTCCAAGAGCATCTCCCGCGGCGGTGGCGTCTCAACCTATCGCGGATCGGTTCGGGTTATGCCCGGCGCCGTGGGTAGTCGTTGCAGCGTGGTTTGCGATGCCTTAATTTTAGACTCGGAATCAATTTCCAACACTTATCCGGATATGAAAATTGATAACAGCCAGACCGAAATTGCTCACGAGGCCCGAGTGGGGAAGATCGGTGAAGAACAAATTTTTTATTTAAAATCTCGGGGTTTATCCGAAGAGCAAGCTCTGCAGCTAGTGGTGAGCGGGTTTGTGGCCCCAATGGTAAAACAATTACCCCTAGAATACGCCGTGGAATTAAATAGATTGATTGCCCTCGAGATGGAAGGAGCGGTGGGTTAAGATGCTTAGCCGAGAAGCCATTATTAATCTCGCCGAGGCTCGAGCCGAGCCCAGCTGGCTTAGGAACCAGCGGCTCGAGGCCGCCGAGCTTTTTGATCGTTTGCCTGCGTCTAATTTCAAATCCGATCGAGCGGTTTATTCCGAAGTCGAACCCAGTGCCCTAGAAAAATTAATACCAACTCAAACTCGAGAATCAATCTTAATAACTTGTTCGGACCCGCGACCAAAGATTTTAGATTTTAGATCGGCCCTGAAGCAAGAGCATTGGTCCCGGTTGATCAAGCAACATTCGACTCAAGTATTAGAGAGCGCTAAGGAAGATAAATTTTCAGCCTTGGCTCTGGCCGGTTTTAATCAAGGCACGCTGATCTATTTGCCTCCAGGTCAGAGTGTTCGAGCGCCGGTAGATATTAAGATCAAGCTAGGGGATCGCTTGAGGATCGATAATCTTTTGGTGGTGGTCGGATCGGGCAGTGAACTTAACTTGGTTGAAGAAGTGTCCGGCAGCGAAAAATTAAATACCAACTACTTTGGTTTGATTAATTTAATCCTCGAAGAAGGAGCCAAGGTGACTTATTCAACCCTAGGTTACTCGAATCCGAAAGCCAAGATTTTTTCCTTGAGAAGCGCTCAGGTTCAAAGTCGGGCACAAATAAAATGGTTTGATTATTGGTCTCTGAACGCCCTGGTCCGATCAAATTGTTTAACCCAGCTAATTGGTTTGGGTGCTTCGGCTGAGCTGGCTGGAGTTTTCTTAGGCCGAGATCGCGAGCTTTATGATTTGGCCGTGAAGATCGGCCACCAAGCTCCTCAAACCAAAAGCCTACTTAAGATCCGCGGAGTGCTCGATGATGAGGCCAAAGCGATTTATCGTGGTTTAGTGAAGATCGAACGCGAGGCTCGCGGCGCTGATGCCTTTCAATCAGTTGATACCCTGGTCTTAAGCGACCGGGCCGAAATGGATCCAATTCCAGCCTTAGAGATTAAAAATAATGAGGTGCGTTGCGGCCACGCGGCTACAGTTGGTCAGCTTGATCAAGAAAAATTATTTTATTTGAGAAGCCGGGGGCTGGATCAAAGAGCTAGTTTGGCTCTGATGATTGAGGGATTCTTGAAGTCGGCGATTGATCTCGCTCCAACCAAAGAATTGCGGGAAAAGGTAAGTCGAGATGTTTTCAATAATTTTTATGGCCATAAATCCCGATAAAATTCGTCGCGATTTTCCAATTTTTGATCTCCAACCGGCTGGTCAGCCGCTGGTCTATCTTGATAATGCCGCGACTTCACTCGTGCCCCAGGCGGTGATTGAGGCGGTCACTGATTTTTATCGTCGTTATAAATCCAATGTTCATCGAGGAATCCATCGTCTGAGCGTTGAGGCAACCGAACGTTATGAAGCGGCTCGAGCCAAGATTGCCCGGCTGATCGGCGCTGATCCCGAAGAAATTATTTTTACCAGTGGTACGACTGAATCGCTTAATCTTCTGGCTAATATTTTGGCTAAGAATCTCAAGCCGGGTGATGAAATTGTCTTGACCCAATTAGAGCACCATAGTAATCTTGTGCCCTGGCAGGTGGTGGCTCGACAAACCGGTAGTGTTTTGAAATTTATTAAGATCAACGAAGGAGGTCGACTTAATTTAGACCAGGCGCGGGAGGTGATTGGCTCAAAAACCAAACTGGTTTCTTTGACTCAGATGTCTAACGTCCTTGGGACTATCAACCAGGTTCGAGAGATTGCTGACCTGGCTCATGAGCAAGGCGCTTTGGTAATTGTTGATGGGGCTCAGAGCGTGCCGCATTTTAGAGTGGAGGTTAAATCACTCCACTCAGACTTTCTCGCTTTCTCGGGTCATAAGATGCTTGGTCCCACTGGTATTGGCGTGCTTTACGGTAAGCGAGAGTTGTTAGATAAGTTTGAACCATTCAAATTTGGCGGCGGCATGATTTCGGAAGTTAGTTTCCTTAGTTCGGGTTGGGCGGAGTTGCCCTGGAAGTTTGAAGCCGGCACGCCCAACATTGCCGGCGCTATCGGCCTTGGCGCGGCGGTTGATTATTTGGAGAGTCTAGGTTTTGATCAGATTCAAGAGCAAGAGGAAAAACTCGTCGGTTACACTCTGGAAAAACTTTCAGCTATTAAAGGAATTCAAATCTACGGTCCCAAGACCACTAAGGATCGAGGTGGTGTGATTGCTTTTAATGTTAAGGGTCTCCATCCGCATGATTTGGCCACTATTTTGGATCGGGATAATATCGCTATTCGCACCGGCAATCATTGCGCCATGCCGCTTCACGGCGTGCTCGGCGCGGCGAGCACTTGTCGGCTGAGTCTTTATCTTTATAATAATCAAGCCGATATCGCGGCACTGGTCGCCGGTGTCATCAAAGCTAAAAAGATTTTTAGATTATGATTCTAGCCGAAGAGCTTTATCGAGAAAATATTCTTGACCATTACCAGAATCCTCGCAATTACGGTCGCTTGACTGACTATTCTTTCCGGTACCAGGATTTTAATCCGCTCTGCGGTGATCAGATTGAAATTTTTGTTAAACTCTCGCCTCGAAATAGAATTGAGAAGATAAAATTTGAAGGCCAGGGCTGCGCCATTAGTCAGGCGGCGGCTTCGCTGTTGACCGCGGAAGTTAAAAAAAAGAGTTTGGCTGAGGTGCAGAAAATGGGTCAGGCTGAAGTCTTGGCTTGGCTCGGAGTGGCAGTGGGAGCCAGTCGTTTGAAATGCGCCCTGCTTAGTCTCCGAGCCCTGCAAAAGGGGATAATTAAATATCTAAAATCGAAATGAAAGATAATTTAAAAATCGAAAATTTGGGAGTGAAGGTGGAGGGAAAATTAATTGTCTCGGGAGTCAATTTAGAATTAAAAGCGGGCGAGGTGCAGGTATTGATGGGTCCTAACGGTAGCGGTAAGAGTACCCTAGCTAACGCGCTGATGGGTCATCCTAAGTATCAGATCGAATCTGGTCGTATCATCTTAGGCAGTAAGGATTTAACCAAACTTTCCTCAGACGAGCGGGCTCGGGCTGGTCTCTTTCTATCACTACAGCATCCGCCAGAAATTAGTGGTGTGACAATTATGAATTTCTTGCGCTTGGCGCTGAACTCGATTTCCAAGAAAAAATACTCGGTTATCGAGTTCGACCGGCTCTTGCGAGCCAAAATGGCTGAGCTCAAAATTGATTATGGTTTTGCCGGTCGTTATCTGAATGAAGGATTTTCCGGCGGCGAAAAGAAAAAGTCCGAGATTCTTCAATTGGCTATACTGGAGCCAAAGTTTGCTATCTTAGATGAGACTGATTCTGGGCTTGATGTCGATGCCTTAAAAATCGTCATCGCTGGCATTAAGAAACTAATTTCTCCTAAACGAGGGTTCTTGATCATCACGCACAATTATAAAATTTTGAAATATCTCACGCCGGACCGAGTCCACGTTATGATCGGCGGCCGGATTGTTAAGTCCGGCGGAGCGGATTTGGCTCGGCGGGTTGAAAAAAGTGGTTATGGTTTTTTGGAGAAATAGTTA
>CAZFGO010000002.1:0-27051 GCA_964518525.1 uncultured Gammaproteobacteria bacterium
CCTTTCTAGTTTAGAAGTTAGCACATAAAATAAATTCTGTCAAGATTCGACCCAACCAAAACTCACTGTTTGATTAGTAATCGTTGAATTTATTTTATGTTATAATAAAGCTAACCGATTAGGCTAATTTTTTAATAATTAAATAACTAAATCTATGTCACTTTTAATCGTTTTTGCTCTAGTCGTTGCCTTGGTGGCGATTGGCTATGGATTGATTTTAATCCGTTGGGTCATAAAACAGCCGGCCGGCGATCCGAAGATGCAGGCCATTGCCGAAGCGATCAGGGAAGGCGCCACGGCCTATCTCCGTCGCCAATACCAAACCATTGCCCTAGTAGCGCTGGTACTCTTTATCATTATCTGGCTTTTACTCGGCCTCTTCACGGCCCTGGGTTTTCTTTTGGGCGCGGTCTTCTCGGGTCTAGCTGGATACCTCGGCATGACGGTTTCGGTTCGAGCCAACGTTCGGACCGCCGAAGCAGCCAAGCGAGGTTTAAAGGAAGCTCTAAACCTTTCGGTTCGAGGCGGCACAATCACTGGTCTCTTGGTTGTCGGCCTGGGTCTCTTAGGCGTGGCTGGTTTTTATGCTCTAACCAATGATCTCAAAGCGCTCATTGGCTTGGGATTTGGCGGCAGTCTAATTTCGATCTTTGCTCGTCTGGGCGGCGGCATCTATACCAAGGCCGCGGACGTGGGCGCGGATCTTGTCGGCAAAATCGAAGCGGGCATTCCCGAAGATGATCCTCGGAACCCGGCCGTCATCGCTGATAACGTTGGCGATAATGTTGGCGACTGCGCAGGCATGGCCGCGGATCTTTTTGAAACCTATGCGGTCACGACCATTGCCGCCATGCTCCTCGGTTCGTTAATCTTCAAAAATTCTTTGCTGGTTATTTTTTATCCCTTGGTCTTGGGCAGCGTCTCGATTCTAGCTTCCATTGTCGGAACTTTTTTTATCAGGCTCGGCTCGAGCCAAAAAATCATGGCGGCCCTATATAAAGGCCTCGCGGCCAGCGCCATCATCGCCGCCTTACTTTTTTATCCGGTTACAAATAACCTCTTGGGTCAGAATAGCCAATACCCGGTTCTAAATATTTATTTAAGCACGCTAATTGGCCTGATCGTTACTGCCCTAATCGTCGTGATCACCGAATACTACACCTCAACCAGTTATCGACCAGTGCGGGAAATCGCCCGCTCATCGGAAAGCGGTCCAGGCACTAACATCATCGCTGGTCTGGCCGTCTCGATGAAGTCAACTGCCTGGCCCGTGCTCGTAATCGCTGCCGGTATTGTCTCAGCCTATACTCTAGCCGGCATCTATGGCGTGGCGATCGCGGCGGTCGCGATGCTCTCGCTCACCGGCATCATCGTGGCAATTGATTCCTATGGACCGATCACTGACAACGCCGGCGGCATCGCCGAAATGGCCGGCCTGCCCGATTCAGTTCGCCAGGTCACTGACCCGCTCGACGCCGTGGGCAACACCACCAAGGCTGTCACCAAAGGTTATGCCATTGGTTCAGCTGGTCTCGCCGCCATCGTTCTCTTTTCTTCCTACGCCCAGGAATTTGCCAGCCGCGGCCGGGAATTAACTTTTTTGCTTTCTGATCCCAAGGTACTCGTTGGCTTATTCATCGGCGGCCTCCTACCGTATTATTTCGGCGCCCTAGCCATGGAGGCGGTGGGCCAGACTGCCTCGAGTGTGGTCGATGAAGTTCGCCGGCAGTTTAGAGAAATCAAGGGCATTATGGAAGGAACCGCCAAACCAGATTATGGTCGCACGGTAGATCTGGTTACCAAAAACGCTATTAGAAAAATGATTATTCCGGCCCTGATCCCGGTGATCGTGCCGATCCTGGTTGGTTTTGTTTTGGGACCAGTGGCGCTAGGCGGCCTCTTGGTCGGCTCCATTATTACGGGGCTCTTTGTAGCCATCTCCATGACCACGGGCGGGGCAGCCTGGGATAATGCCAAAAAATATATCGAAGCCGGCAACTACGGCGGCAAAAAATCACTGGCCCATCAAGCCGCGGTCACGGGTGACACAGTGGGCGATCCCTACAAAGATACGGCTGGACCAGCCATCAATCCCATGATCAAAATTATTAATATCGTGGCGCTGTTGATTGTGGGTTTATTGCTCTAAAAAAAGAAGGCTGCTCACTCGGAACAGCCTTGGAACGTCAACGGAGGCGACCCACATATCTCCCAGGTTTGGAATGAACCTAGAGGAGAAATGGCAGTAGTTTTTTAAAACATCGGCAAACTTTGATTTTGGTTCGAAATTACCTTTCGCCACCCACGTAGACACCAGGCAAGGGGAGCCTTCAGTGTCACTAACGCCCCGGAATTAATTGCCTCCTGGCGTTATAGCACCTATCCCGAGGGATGGTGGGCAAGACCCCTTTTTCATGGCCGGTTTACTCGGTAATTCCCGCAAAGTTTGCTTAGTTTTAATGAACGTCCCGCCAACCCTATTTCCAACTTTCTGGAAATGAGCGCCGACATTCCTTCGTGCGGCTCGGCTCCGTTGACTTTGATACCTTATCACACTATTAATAAAAGTCAAGGATAACTTTTTAAATAAAATTAGAACAATAAAAATTCTAGATGTCGTATTTCCTTATTATTAGAGGCCCGCTCGGTGTTGGTAAATCAACCGTAGCCAAAAAGTTAGCTAGAATTTTATCAGCCGAACTGGTTCCGATCGATTTGGTTTTGGAAAAACATGGCTTAGAAAAAATTAAAGATGATTATGTCCCGGCAGATTTCATCAAAGCGAATGAACTAGTCCTGCTGGAAGTAAAAGAAAAATTGAGGCAAGAAAAGATTATCATCTTTGACGGTAATTTTTATTTCAAAGAACAAATCGAACATCTAATAAAAAACCTAGCGACGCCCTATTATATTTTTACTCTCAAGGATCCGCTTGAAATCTGTCTGGAGCGAGACAGCAAGAGGAAAAGGAGTTATGGCAAAGCAGCTACCACTGGTGTTTATCGTTTGGCCTCGAGTTTTGATTACGGCACTATAATTGATACCGAACAAAAAACCATTAATCAGGTGGCAAACGAAATACTTTCTTTTCTACCCAAACCTTAATTATAAATTAAACATGAAAAAGGTTTATATTTTAATCGGAGCCAAGGGAAGCGGTAAATCTTATATCGGGAGATTAATTGAAAAGAATTTAGGAATTAAATTTTTATTGACTGAAAGTATTTTTATTAAAACACAGGGGAGGAACCTGTTAGATAAAAATTATTTTAAAAAGGGATATAGGGCGGTTGAAAAAGAAATTGACAAATATTTAAAAAACAATAATAAAATTATTATTGAATCTACTGGCGCTTTTGATTTTTTTAAAAATTTCTTAAGAAAACTCCGATCGAAATACGACGTGAAATTGATATTTATCTACACTCCATTAAAGTTATGTCTTCAGAGAATAAAAAACAGAAATTATTCAAATCATATTAAAATGCCAGAATCCCTAATTAAAAAAGTTTATAGAATAACCAATTCTCTAAATTACAACTACTCTTTAAGGATCAATAATTCTGATCGAGGCAATAAAAAGATAATTAATTCTTTCAAAAAAATTTGCCCCCTTAACCAATCCGAATAAAACATCTGGAGATCAATGGCTACAAAAAAGGATTGTATAAATGTCAATCCTTTTTATTAACTTAGTTAAAAACAAAGATTGACAAAAACCAAAAATCAAATATAATTAGAACATTGTTTAGCTAAAAATTTTATTAAATTAAAACTTCATGAAAATCGAAAAGAAAAATCTGCCTAAATCAGAACTGGAAATAACCATCGAACTTGCACCCGAAGAATTTGACCCTTACCTAAAAAAAACCGCGGTCAAATTAACTGAAGAAAAGAGAATTGAAGGTTTCCGGCCCGGGAAAGCTCCCTACGAAATCGTCAAACAGCGTTTCGGCGAAGCGGCCCTGATGAATCGAGCGGTTGATTTGGCGATCCAAGAAAAGCTCGCCCAAATAATTAAGGACGATAAATTAGAAATTGTGGCCCAGCCCAAAATTGATCTCTTGAAATTAGCGCCGGACAACCCCTTAATTTTTAAAATCGTCCTCGTACTGCTGCCCAAGATAACCAAGCTAGCTGATTATCGAAATCTCAAAATAAAACGAAAGGAAGTGCACGTCGAACCAAAAGAAGTTGATCAACTCCTCGGGGAGCTGCAAAATTTCCGCGCCAAGGAAACGCTCGAAAACAAGACGATCGAGAAAGGGGATCGGGTGGAGCTGGATTTTGATATCTCGGTTGATCGGGTGGCGCTCGAAAACGGCCAAGCCCGTAAATATCCTGTCATTATTGGCGAAGGCCGAATGGTGCCGGGTTTTGAAGACCAACTCCTGGGGCTCAAAGCCGGCGAAACTAAAAAATTTAAACTCACTCTACCCCAGACACACTTTGAAAAAAGGCTAGCCGGCAAAGAAGCGGAATTTAAGGTTACAATTAATAATGTTTATCGACGAGAACTGCCGCTACTAAACGATGACCTTGCCAAAAGCTTGGGCGGTTTTTCAAAGTTAGAGGATTTGAAAAAACAGTTGGAGCAAAATCTCTTAAACGAAAGACTAGCCGAAGAAGAACAAAAAAGAGAAATCGAAATTCTCGACCGCCTGATCCAAGAATCACGTTTTGAAGAAATTCCTGCTAACCTCATAACCAGCGAAGCGCAAAAAATGCTCCAAGAGCTTGAAGAAAAAATCTCAGCCCAGGGATTGAAATTTGATGATTACCTCACGAGCCTAAAGAAAACGCGGGATCAACTCCTCTTGGATTTCACTCCCGAGGCCCTGAAGCGCATCAAGGCCGCGCTCCTAATTAGAGAGATTGCTGAGAGAGAAAAAATCCGAGTCAAGCCCGCCGAGATTGAGACCGAGGTTAATCGAGCGCTCCAACTTTATCCCGGCGATACCGCGGCTCGAGAAAAAATTCGATCCGAGGCTTACCGCAATTATCTCCGAAGCCTAATAATTAATCGAAAGGTTCTTGACCTGCTAAAATCGTTAATCATTACCTAAGATAGCCGAACGACCCAAAATTATTTATGAAAATTGCGATCATCTCGGATTCTCATGACAACCTGGCCAACCTTGATCAGGCCCTGGCCTTTCTCAAAAAGGAGGGAATAAAGGTTATGATCCACTGCGGTGATGTTTGCGCTCCCGGGGTGATGAAGTATCTGGCGGAAAATTTCCCTGGCCAAATTCATTTGGTTTTTGGCAATGTTGACGGCGATCATGACATGATGAACCAGCTGGCCAAAGAAAAACTAAAAAATGTTAAGATTTACGGCGAGATCGGAGAACTCGAAATCGACCAGCAAAAAATTGCCTTTACTCATCGACCAGAAAGGGCTCGACAATTGGCTTTGAGCAAAAATTTTGATCTGGTTTTTTATGGTCACACTCACCAGCCCTGGAAAGAGACTGTGGGTCGCTCAAGATTAATCAATCCCGGTACCCTGGCCGGACTTTTTGCCAAAGCCACCTTTGCTGTTTATGACACGTCGAACAACCAATTGGAATTAAAACTTTTAGAACAATTATGAACTCGTACCAAAAAACCGCCCTAGAGGCGGCCAAACGAGCCGGAGACCAGATCTTAAAAACCTTTCACCAGAACCATCGCGATCGCGCCACCTTTAAAACCAAACATGAAATCGCCACTACTGCTGACCTGGCTTCGGAAAAGATTATCTTAGATCTCCTGGCTAAGCGATTTCCCGACCACGCCACTCTTTCCGAAGAAGCGGGTCGCAATCATCGGAAATCCGACTATCTTTGGATCATTGATCCGCTTGACGGTACCACTAATTACGCGATGCAGAACCCTCTTTTTAGCATCTCGATTGCTCTGGCTTACAAAAATGAGGTGATTCTGGGTGTGGTTTTTGCTCCGAGCCTGGGTGAGCTTTTCCTGGCGGAAAAAGGCCATGGTGCCACCCTCAATAACAAAAAGATTCACGTTTCCAAAACTAATATCTTCCGCAAATCCCTTTTAACCTTTGGCCACGGCCCCAGAGAAAAAGACATCAAGCGAGCGCTCCAGGCTTATAACTACTTCAAACTCAAAGGATTTGACACGCGCCAACTAGGTTCGGCCGCTCTCGAAACCAGCTTTGTCGCTGCCGGCCGAATTGAATCAATTATGATCCTTGGCGCCCACGTTTGGGACGTAGCGGCCGGGGCTTTGATTGTTCGCGAGGCTGGTGGCCGGGTGACTGATTTTCAGGATCGAGACTGGACCCTGAAATCACCAGACATTTTAGCGAGCAACGGCCGAGTACATCAAAAAATTCTCTCCTTTCTCAAAAAGGTCTAATTGCTATAATTCAACTAGCTGATTAGAAATCACGCTTAATAAAAGGCCTCGGCTGGATTAGAAAAATTTTTGTCTAAATTTTATTTAAGCGGATCATCGCCGCCGCGACTGAAGGGATTACAACGCAGAATTCTCCCGAGGCCCTTGAGGCCGCCCTTAATCACACCATATTTTTCAATTGCTTGATAAGTATATTCGGAACAAGTTGGTTTAAACTTACAACAACCGAAGGGGAACAAAATTTTGCCGAGCAGACCATGGTCCGGCGAAACAGTCTGTTGATAAAAGCGAATGGTTTTTAAAACCAAGAAACGAATTGGCCAATCAATTGAACTCATAAATTTTAGTCTTCTAGGATCCTCAGTTTTTTTAAAACAAAACCAACTTCCTGATCAAGTTGAGTATAGTTTTTTTCTAGAATACCGCTCCGAGCGATCAAAACAAAATCATAACCCGGTTTGATTTTTTTTTCTTTAAGCTTTAGCCGGATAATCTCCCGGAGTCGCCGTTTCAAGCGATTCCTCTTATTAGCCTTCTTGGCGATTTTATTGGAAACAATAAAACCAACGCGTGTTCCACCTGCTCTGTTCCCCAGGACTCGAGCGCCCAGAATTCTAATAAAAAATGAATCGCCGAATTTAAGAATTCGCTCAAAATCATTTTTCTTAACTAAACGGTTTTTTTTCGGCAGCATGAATCTCGACTAAAAGTCTTTTAGATCCGTCTAAACCGTAAGTTTCCAGCGCTTTTTATTCCTTCGCCGCCTTAAAACATTTCGGCCACTCCTGGTCGCTAGGCGACGTCTAAAACCATGAACTCTCAAACGGCGTCTTTTTTTGGGCTGATAAGTTCTCTTAGGCATAGTGGTAAATTATTTTAAAAACTTTTTTTAATTATATCAGTTTAAAATTATTAATCAATTTTTTATTTTGATTTAATTTTTATTTTTCCCCAAATCATCCACACCTTATAAACACCGAATCCACTTTTCAATGATTTTCCACAATTATTTAACTGTGTTAAAATAGTATTACTCTAATAATTTAAAATCAAGCTTGTTTTATTTTTGCCTTATGGAACTCGGAACGCAACAACTTTGGCAGGGGGTGTTGGGCGAACTTGAACTCTCTTTAAGTAAAGCTAATTTTTCCACCTGGTTTAAAGGGACCTTTATTTCCTCAATTGAAGATGAACGAGTAGTAATCGGTGTCCCTAATACTTTTATTAAAGAGTGGCTAGAAAAAAAATATCAGAAAGCCATTCTCCAGGCGCTGCAGAATATTACTCAGGGAAAAGTTAGAGAAACCGTATTTAAGGTTGAGATACAAAAAAAATCAGCCCCTCAGAACGAAACTGTGGCGCTACCAACTAAAGAAAAAATAATTGAAACCAAGTTAGTGGAAGAAAAACCCAATCACTTTGGTCTCAACCCTCGCTACACCTTTAAAACCTTTATTGTGGGTAAGGGCAACGAGCTGGCGCACGCCGCGGCCCAGGCTGTGGTAGTTAATCCCGGCAAAACTTATAACCCGCTCTTTATTTATGGCGGCGTGGGCCTGGGCAAAACCCACCTACTCCAAGCGATTGGCCACGCGATCTTAGAAACCTACCCAAATAAAAAAGTACTTTACACCACCTGCGAAAAGTTTATGAATGATTTTATTGGTTCAATTTCTTCGGGTGACGGTGAGCGCTTTAAAAACAAGTATCGTTCCATTGACGTTTTGCTGGTTGATGACATTCAATTCCTGGCTGGCAAAGAGGGGACCCAGGAAGCTTTCTTTCACACCTTTAACGATCTCCATCAAAATAATAAACAGGTGGTGATTAGTTCTGATCGACCGCCCAAGGCTATTCCCGCCCTAGAAAATCGCTTGCTGACCAGATTTGAGTGGGGCATGATCGCGGATATCTCCGAACCAGATCTAGAGACTAGATCAGCTATTTTAAAAGTCAAGGCTCAAGAAAAAAACTTTGAGCTCGATCCTCAGATTATTAATTATATTGCCACAGCGGTTAAAAGCAACATTCGCGAACTCGAGGGCGCACTAAATCGAATCATTGCCTATCATCAGCTTAATAAGATTGGTCCGACCCTAGAGACGGTTAAAGCAGCGCTTTCCTCGGCCACCTCCTACGGTCCTCAAAAGAAGAAATTAACCACCAAACAAATAATCAATACGGTTTCTTCTTTTTATGATGTCTCGTTGGCTGATTTAGTTGGTAAATGTCGAGAAAAAAGACTAGTCATCCCTCGCCAGATAATCATGTTTTTGATGCGCGAGGAGTTAAAGAGCTCCTACCCAACTATTGGCCAAGAGCTGGGTGGCCGGGATCATACCACCGCCATTCATGCTTATGAAAAAATATCAAAAAACATTGATATCGATGAAAGGCTGAAGCAAGAAATTGAACAACTTAAGCAACGTCTTTATAGTGTT
This sequence comes from uncultured Gammaproteobacteria bacterium, assembly GCA_964518525.1. Classification (GTDB taxonomy): domain Bacteria; phylum Patescibacteriota; class Patescibacteriia; order JAGVFQ01; family JAGVFQ01; genus CAZFGO01. The sequence continues at coordinate 8,811 of CAZFGO010000002.1, forward strand.
TAAGTTGTTAATAAACCCTTAATTTCTTTCTTTTAAAAGTGTCTCGACGGTGCAAAAAAATCATCTTAAAAATTCTAAATTAAAAATTAATAAAAAGTTTTTAACTACTCGTCCTTAGCTTATCCCAAACCTATTCACTTCAACACAATGATTTTTTATCAAAAATAATTGTTAAAATTATTTTTAACCCCACTTTTCCACTCCCTAATTATTAATTTATTAATAAATAATATAATAAAAAGATATTTTTATGAAACTTTCGTGTTTGCAAGAAAATTTAAACCAGGGACTTTTCGTAGTTAGTCATGTTGCTTCTAAAAGTTCTAATTTACCAATTTTGAATAATGTTTTATTAAAAGCCGAGGAGGGTGTTTTAAAGCTTTTGGCCACCAATCTTGAAATGGGTGTTACTTGTTTGGTTCGAGGAAAAATTGAAACCGAGGGCGAGTTTACGGTTCAGTCAAAACTATTTTCAGACTATGTTGCTCTTTTGCCCAATGAACGGGTTGATGTTGAGTTAAAAGATCAAAATTTAGAAATCAAGTGTCAAAAACTTAAGACTAAAATTCGTGGCCAGGGTGCAGCAGACTTTCCTCTAATTCCACCGATTGAAAAAAAAGCGCCCCTGGTTTTATCTGGCCAAGAGTTTGTTCGGGCGGTTAACCAAGTAATTTTTTCAGTTTCCGAGAACGAGGCCAGGCCCGAGATCAGCGGTGTTTTGTTGGTTTTTGGCAAGGATAATCTAACCCTGGCGGCGACTGATAGCTATCGCTTGGCCGAAAAAAAGGTTCCGCTTAAAAGTCAATCGAAGAACGAAGCCAGTGTTATTGTGCCAACCAGAACCCTTCAGGAGTTATTGAGAATTTTGTCTGGAACAAAAAAGATTAGGGGCGAAGAGTTTAGGGCCGGCGAGACAACCGAAGCCAGCGACAAACTAGAAATTTATTTGAGTGAAAACCAAATTTTATTTTCTTTCGATAACATTGAGCTGGTCTCTCGCACCATCGAAGGCCAATATCCCAATTACCAACAAATTATTCCTCGAGAATATAAAACCAAGGCCCAGGCCAACGTTGCCGCCCTGATTAAATTAGTTAAAACCGCCAGCCTCTTTTCTAAGAGTGGAATTTTCGATGTTAGTCTTGAATTTTTGAAACGAGAAAAAGAAATCGAGGTTTCTTCGGCCAATAGTCAGCTTGGCGAAGCCAGCTCGCGTCTCGAGGCCGAGGTTGAAGGCGAGGCCAATAAAATTGTGGTTAATTATCGTTATCTCTTGGATGGTTTAGAAAATTTGAGCAGCGAGTTGGTTTATTTTGAGCTAACCAACGACACGAGCCCCTGTCTCCTGCGGCCAGTTCAAGGTCAAAAGGGCGAGGCTAAGTCACTTGAAGACTATCTTTATATTATTATGCCGATTAAGCAATAGGAAAAAATTAATTGAAATAAAAAATGTAGGAAGAGGTCAAGACTCCCTACGTTTTTTATTTCGGAAATTTAATCAGTTTTACTATCTTTGTTTGGTTCCGGCTGTTCGGGTTGAAGATCGGAGCGATTGTCTTGTTTTAAAGAAGGAGGTTGTTTTTGATCAAAGGTAGAATTAGACACCGCCTCATCGGTTTTCTTCGATCGGCTATTATCCAGTTGATCATTATTGTCCGCTTCGTCTTTAGGCCAAGAGGAAGAATCTTCTTGGTTTATTTTTTCTTCTTCTAAGTCTACCTCGTCTTCGTTTTTAATTTCTTTGGCTCGGTTTTCCTCCTTAATGAAATCATCGACGTTATTAACCAAAGCATCAAGCGTGCCGAGTGAATGAAAAGCCTTGTCAAGGGAGTCGTGAGACAAGGAATCTTCGATTCGCCCAGATTTTTTATCTAAGAGATCAAATAATTTTTGAGTTTCATTGGCTGGCAAATTAAGTAGAGAAATTTTTTCTTTGAGTGAATCAATTTTTTCTTTAACCCCTTCTAATTCTACGGTTAGATCCGAACTTGTTTCTTCGGCCGCCAGAGAATCACTCGTACTTTTTGCTTGTTCAATTTTTTCATTTTCTTCTTCCGCGGCCGTCTTAATTTTTATTTTTATTTCGGTTGATCCTTGGGTTAGGTTAGTTTGGACTTCGTCAAGAGCAGTTTTAACTCGTTGATGGTTAATCTTGGTTTGGTTGAGGGCCCGAGCGACCGTTTCAATAACTAATGGTTTAGCCGAAAAACCAATGATTCGAGCAATTTCTTGAAGACCGCTATTATGATTGGTTTGAGCCTGGTCGATTAGAGCTAAGGCTTGATTCGCTACCGGCGCCGTCTCAATGTTCTCGCTGGCCTTAATTGCTTTGTTAGTGTTATTTATTATTTCGTTAACAGTGATGGTTAGCGGGCCGGGAGTTTGATCACCATTCAAACCAGCCGCCTCCGCCGCGCTAATCAACGAGAGACTAGCTGCTGAATCGTTTTTTTCATTGGCCAAAACCCTGGCTTCGTTGAGACGTCGGTTGGCTAGATCGGTAAAAATAACTACTTGATCAAGTGGAGTTCTGGCGAGAGCAACTCGTAATTGCTCTAAAGTTGTTTTGAGGGGATAAAGCATCTGGCCGTAAGTGACCCGAGGAGAAAAATAAGCATAGCCTGAACTGCCAGCCAAGAGCAAAACTAACGCTACTAAGGTTGCGGCTAATTTTGTGGTGAGCGAGCTAAAAGAGAAGGCCTCGCGCCTAAAGCCGGCCCAACGTTTTAAAACCAAAGGCAGCAATCTTAAATAAAATTTAAAATTTGCCAAACGGCTCAAGGTGGGTCTTGGTAAATCATTTAATTTTTTTTCTAGTTGTTCTAGCTCCATATAATTAACTTTCTTTTTTTTGTAAACTTTCTCGGAGATCATTGAGGGCGCGGTGAATGGCCACTCTGATGGCCCCTTCGTCTTTCTCTAGGATTTCCGCGATTTCACCATTGCTGAACTCATTGATATAACGCAAGGTCAAAAGTTCTCTTTGATAATCTGGTAATTTGATTATCTCTTGGGTGAGGATCTGAAAATCAAGCCGCTCTTCTGGCCCTGACTTGTTATCATTAGTGAGATTGAGCGCTTCATCGAGTGGGACAGAACGGTTCGCCGAATTAGATTTATAGAAGTTCACTAAGTGATTGTGGGCGATAGTAAAAATCCAGCTCTGGAAGGGTCGGTCAGGATCGTATAAGTCAAATTTATCATAAGCTTTAAGGAAAACCTCGGAAGTCAAATCTTCAGCTAAATCGCGATCAAAATTAACCCGGTACCAAAAATAATTAAATATTTTATTTTTAAATTGGCTGTAGAAATCCAGGAAAGTATTATTTTTCTTTTTAGGGTTTCTGAACATATATTAATACAGATAAAACATCATTTTGTTACAAAATTAAAGAATTGTCAAGCACAGCCAGCCAACGCCAGTTCTTTTTCTGTCGGATTAAAATCTCGATTAAGATTAATTAAATTTCTGATTTTCGGCTAATAATAAGAGCCGGGCGTCCTCGATAAGAAATTAAGATCGATTTGAGCTGCCTTAGAATTATCAATGTCGTCATAGGCTACAGCTTTCAAGGCATGAAACCCGTTAAGAGAATTAGGCAAGGAGTAAGAAAGATTAAAGGGGGCAATAGTTGAGGTCCCAATGAGGTTGTTATCAATGAAATACTCGACTCGAGTAACGCCTCGCGGAGCACTAGCGTTAACCCGAACTTCTAGATTGGGATTGCTGATCGTGGTATTAGTTTGCGGAGAGCTAATAGAAATGGTTGGTTGGTTTTCCGGCAGATGGAGGTTGTCATAATCAGTGGGTGGTTGGTCTTGACTATAACCCTGTTTCAGGGCCCATTGCTGGACTGCTGCTTCCCAATTGGTATATTGAGGATCGGTCTCGGGATTTCCTGGGACCGGTCCTTGAGGGTTATCTTTATCAACGTAATATAAAATGTTATGAAGCTGGCGGTAGGCTTTTTCGACAACAAAGCTCGGCGGTGTTAGGGCGGTAGCCAATTTGCCCGAAGCACGGTCAATATTTACTTTGACTTCATTTTCGATTTGGCCGCGTAAGACTGGTTTTTCGACCGTGAGTGGTTGAGGAGTTTTAAACTGTTCGACCGGTGTTTTGCCCAAGACTCGTTCCATAAAGTCGTTCCAGATGGGTGCGGCGACCATCGAGCCATCCGCTCCCTTTTTCATTTCCGAATTATCATTGTTACCGACCCAGACGCCGGTGACGAGCGAGGGGGTATAGCCCACGGTCCAGGCATCACGATAATCATTGGTCGTGCCGGTTTTGGCAGCCACGGGTCGATCGGTTAGAGTTAAATAGTTTTTGGCTCCGAAGACAAAACTGCGTGCTTCGTTATCAGATAAGATGCTATTGATTTGTCGGGCAATCTCCGGATCCAGAACATTTTTCGATTGGTCACGATGCTCGAAGATTGTTCGGCCGTTTTTGTCAACCACTTTTAGAATAGCGGTCAACTGATGTTCCTCGCCTTCGCGAGCAAATACGCCAAAGGCCGCGACGTGTTCCAGAAGTTTGACTTCGCCACCGCCCAAAACCAGAGATAAGCCAAACCGTGAACGATCCTTCAGGGTGGTATAACCCAGTTCGTCAGCTAAGTTTAGAACGTTATCAATGCCGGCGAGATAAACTGTTTTTACCGCCGGAATGTTGAGCGAACCGGCCAAGGCCTGGCGCATGGTCACTGGGCCGTGCTCTTTGCTATCGTAGTTATGCGGAATGTAATCTTTGGTGTCGGTTTTAAAAATTGTTTCGACGTCAAAGAGTATGGTTTCTGGCGTGTAGCCACGCTTGAAGGCCGTGGCGTAAACTATGGGCTTGAAAGAAGAGCCAGGCTGGCGCGGTCTTAAGACGACATTAACATTGGGCTCAAATTTACAGTTAACGCCCGGCGTGCAACCAGCGGGCAGGGGATCGGCAAAATAATCTTTTGATCCGACCATGGCCAGAATTTGTCCGGTCTTGGGATCAATCGAAACTAGAGCCGCGTTATAGGCACGAAAATTTTTCATATTAGCTTCGACCCGAGCCTTAATAACGTCTTCAGCAATTTTTTGTTTATAGAGGTCGAGAGTGGTATAGACCTTGAGTCCACCCTCCTCGACTAGTTTTTCTCCATACTCTTGAGTTAAGAGTTCTTTGATGTACATAACAAAATGCGGGGCCAAGATATCCTGTTTAATTTTGAAAGTGAGCTTTTCTTTTTTGGCTGCTTCGGCTTCGGCCGGAGTAACGTAGCCGACCCCAACCATCTTATCAATTAGGTCTTTTTGTCGAGCCAACAGTTCGCCCAGGCGGTCGCCGTAGGGAGAATAGTAGGTGGGGGCGCGAGGAATGATGGCCAAGAGGGCGGATTCGGCCAGATCTAAGTCTTTGGCGCTTTTACCAAAGAATGATTGACTGGCAGTTTCAATGCCATAAATGACTGAACCATAAGAAACTTCATTAAAATACATTTTTAGGATCTCATCCTTAGAGAATTTTTTTTCAATGCGGTAGGCTAAGATCAGTTCTTTGATTTTTCGTACATAAGTTTTTTCATTGGTCAGGATCAAGTTCTTAACTAATTGCTGGGTGATGGTTGAACCGCCTTGAATTTTTTCGCCTCGGATGAGGTCGAAAAATAAAGCGCGTAAGATTCCTTTGAGATCAAAGCCGCTGTGTTTATAAAAATCTTTGTCTTCGGCCGTGATCGTTGCCCATTTGGCATAATTGGAAATATCTTCGAGGCTAACTAATGTTCTCTTTTTTTCGCCGTGGATATCATAAAGCACAGTCTGGCCAGTTCGATCGTAAATTTTGGTGCTCTCAGGCACTGTTCGCTCCACTAGTTTGCTGGGGTCGGGCAGATCGCGACCGATCCAAATGAAAGCGCCGGCCAAGGCCAAGCCGCCGAACAGAAAGAAGAAAAGGATCAAAACTAAGACTAGTGAGATTATTTTTTTGAGACGATACCTTCTTGGTTGACTAGATTTAGCGGTCGAAAAAAATTTTTTAAAAAATTTAAAAACAGTGGTTCTAGAACCACTTGGTCGACGATATTTTTGCTTCCAATCGCGAGGCGATTGAATCCGAGTTAGTTGGGGGATAGGCATAAAACTAGATTGGTTTAATTTGGTTTTTTTATTTATTTTGAGCGAGTGCGGCGGCACCAAGCAAATTGGCGTCGTCACCGAGCGAGGACTGAACAATTTTGGTTTTGGCGAAGCGGAAAGTTTTTTGGCGTTCTAGTTCGCGGAGCATTAATTGCCAAAGTGCTCGAAACCTGACCAAGCCGCCGCCGACAACAATTATTTCTGGATTTAAAATATTAATAAGGTTATTCAAGCCCAGAGCTAGGCTCTTACTAACGAACGAAACGGCTTGCCGAGCCGATTTTTGGCCCAGAGCAAACCGTTCTTCGATTGCTTGAGCGTTGATTTTTTGCCGAGTTAATTTTTTGTAGATTTGACTTAGGGCTCGGCCTGAAGCCAAGGCTTCGAAATGACCTCGTCCCTGGCAGCTGCATTTTTGGCGGCTTTTAGCGTCAATAACCATGTGGCCGATTTCTCCAGCCAGATTATTCTGACCACGATAAATCTTTTTGTCAAGGACAAAGCCGCCGCCAATGCCAGTTCCCAAAGTCAGGCCAATTACTTGGTGAGAGAGTCGGCCTTGACCGAAAATACTTTCTCCGAGCGCAAAGCAATGGCCATCGTTGTCAATAAAAACCGGGCGGCGATATTTTTTTTCTAAAATTTTTTTGAGCGGGATTTTTTTGAAACCCGAAGAGAAGTTCGGACCGGAAATAAAAATGCCTCGGCGATAATCAACCTGACCTGCGATTCCGATCCCGAGGAAAGAGATTTGCGACCAATTCATTTTTGATTGATCCAGAAGCTGATCAATAGTTTGAAAAATATTATTCAGAATGATAATTTTGTTTTTTTTCGCGCCGCTCGACCGGCGCTGTCGGGCCGTTATTTTATGATTGGTTTGATCAATCAAACCAGAGTTTATTTTGGTTCCGCCAATGTCTAAGGCAATAATAAATTTTTGGGCCATAGATTTTGGATGCTGACCTTATTATTGTAGCAGAATTGTCTTTATTTTTCAATAAAAAAAGCCTTAGACCTCTTTCGGGATTGAAAAGATTTATTCGATATAGCAGTGGCGCTTAGGCTCGATAAAATTCAGCCGCCTCTTCTGGGGCAATAGGATTGATGATCAGGCCAGAGCCAATTTCTACTCCCGCCCAGACGCTACCTCGAGGAGTGATTTTCATGTAGAGGTGTTGATCGGTATCATTGACCACCTGATGAAAGTAGTAGTTGTAAGGCAATTGGAGTCGGTCGATTTTGGTCAGGATTTTTTTCAGGATTCGGGCCCAAGATTTTCGTTCCGTGTCATTGAGATCGGTCACATTATCAAGATGTCTCTGAGGTAAGATCCAGGCTTCATAATTATACATCGAGGCGTAGGGAGCGAAGGCGATAACATTTTTGTCTTGATAGATTAGCCGCGGACCGCGACCCTCTTTTTTAATTACATCACAATAGACGCAGCTGCCTTGCCGGAGTCGATATTCAAAAACCTTTTCCGATTTATCGAGAATCTGAGGCGGAATAAAGCTGGTGGCGAAGATTTGGGAGTGGGCGTGCTGGAGCGAGGCGCCGGCCGTGCCACCATTGTTTTTGAAGATTAAGAGGTATTGAATGTTTTTTATTTTTTGGATTTCCTTGGTTCTTTGGGCATAAGCCCAAAGCAGTTTAGCCACGTGGCTGTCGCTCAGTTCCTCAAGTTCTGGTAGATGATTCGGTGTTTCAATAACCACTTCCTGATAACCATAGGCTCGAGGGTTATCTAAACTGACCGCGGGAAATTTATTGGGCACCACCTTGATTGACCAGCGTCGACCCGAGCCGATGGTTAGGGTAGCTGGGCTTCGATCGATATTGGGGGGACAGAAGACACAGCTTTCTGGTGCTGGCGGTTTTAGGCGCTCGGGCCGTTCAATGTCATGCGGTCTTTTGCCTCGGCGCGGAGCAATGATCACGTATTTATCTTGAATATAATCTTTTCTTAGTTCGGATTTAGAGTGAGGTAGAGTTTTCATTGTTTTGAGTTTTGAGAAATTATTTTTTAGCTAAAAATTTTTTGATAAAGTTTAAGATATTTTTTGGCTGAGTTCTGCCAGGAAAAATCTTCTTTGAGGCCGTTGGTCACAAGCGCAGTCCAATTTTTTTTGTCAGCGAAGACCCGGAGAGCTGATTTAATAGTTTGTAACAATTCCTGGCTAGAATAATTTTTAAAAACGAAACCAGTGCCTTGTCTGGTTTTGGGGTCGAAATTAGTGACCGTGTCTTTTAAGCCGCCGGTAGCCCGGACAATCGGTACGGTGCCATAACGCATAGCGATCATCTGGCCCAGGCCACAGGGCTCAAAGCGCGAAGGCATTAAGAAAAAATCGGCTCCAGCATAAATTTGTTCGGCTAGCTTGGCATCAAAGCCGATTTTCGCAGAGATTTTTTCAGGATATTTCTTTTGAGCCTCAGCCAATAAATTTTCTAACTTGGGATCGCCGGTTCCGAGGAAGACTAGCTCTAGATTAAGGCTTGCCAGTTCATCGATTATTTCTCCAATCAAATCTATACCTTTTTGATTAGTGAGGCGGGAGACGAGACCCAAGAGCGGCTCGTTAGTTCGAGGCGCCAGTCCCGAGAATTCTTGGAGGGCGATTTTATTTTCAATCTTTTTTTCTAAATTTTTAAGCGAGTAGTTGGTTTTGATATCCGGATCGGTTTCGGGATTGAATCGGTTAACATCAATGCCGTTGATAATGCCGCTGAGGTCATTTTTCCTTCGAGCCAAGGTGGTTTCAAGCCCCTCGCCGTATTCCGGAGTCAAGATTTCTTGGGCATAATTGGGGCTAACGGTATTGATCAGATCAGCTTCAAGTATGCCGAGCTGCATTAAATTCAGGTCCCCGTTGGATTGGAGTTCAAAAGCTTCTCGCTCTTTTTCTTTGAGGCCAAGAAAATTAAAAATAGCCTCAGCTCGCCACTTGCCCTGATTGGCTAGATTATGAATAGTGAAAAGAGTTTTAATTTTTTGGTAGCCTTTATCTTCCTCGCCTTTCAATCTGATAAGGGCCGGAATAATGCCGGTGTGCCAATCCTGGCAATGAATGATTTCCGGCCACCAATTCAGAGCCTTGAAGGTTTGCAAGACTGCTTCGGAAAAGAAGAGAAACCGTTGGATTTCTTCGAAACCAGAGACTAGGGCGCTCTTTTCAAAATAGACTCCGTCCCGGCCGAGATAATTTAAGTTGTCGATTAGAATTACCGGCGTGGCTCTCTGAGGAATAGTGGTTTCGTAGAGGTTAATTTTTTCTCTCACTGATCCAAAAGTAACGACTAAATCTCGAGCTAGCAACCTGAGTGGATATTTTTTGGTGTCAATAATATCATACTTGGGAATGATGACCTTGATGTCTACGTCTAGTTCGGTTAGGGCCGGGGGCAGAGCTCCGGCCACGTCACCCAAGCCGCCGACCTTCGCCAAAGGAGTGAGTTCTGAAGCAATAAAAAGAACTTTTGGTTTTTTCATGCCCTGGAAATTAATTTTGAGTAAATACTAAGAGGTAGTTTAAGTGTTTGACCAGCCCTTTTTTCGTTGCCATAATCGTGCCAGTTAGTGCCCGCAGTTATTTTGAGACCATATTTTGGGGCGAGCCCGAGATAGTAGTGATCTTGTTTCGGAGTGTGGCGACTTGATTCGGCTTCGAGTCCATCCAGACCCAGACTAATCAGGTCCCGAAGAATTTTTTCTTTTAGATAACCAAAGGTTTTTCCGGGGTGGGCCAAGATGGCGCTGCCCCCTGCTTTATGGATTATTTTAACAGCTTTCTTGAAATTAAGACAGACTAGGGGAACGTAGGCTGGTTTCTCATGGCTGATAAAGTTTTTAATGACCAACTGAATTGCTTCTTTTTTAGAATGGGGTAAGGGTCCTAAAATTTCTTCGAATCGTTTGATGTTTGTGGTGAAATCAAGCAACACCGAAGCCACGTGGCCGCCGTCGATGAATTTTGAACCAATTCGTCGCCGCAGATAGGGCCAACTGATCTCGAATCCTAGGCGATTTAATTTCGAAATAATTTTTTTGATTCGCTGATTTTCTTCTCTTTGGCTTCGGAGTAGAGCCTGATTGAGCGCTTTATTTCCAAGATTGAAATTATAACCCAGGAGATGAAGAATTCGACCAGAGTAGTTGGTATAAATTTCCACGCCGGGTAGGACTTTGATGCCAGCCTTTTGACCTAGCTCGATTAGCTCTTTGACGCCGGCAATGGTATTGTGGTCGGTCAAGGAAATAATTTTGAGTTGGCGAGCGCGAGCCATTTTGATTAGGTCGCCGACACCCAGCATGCCATCGGAAAGATAAGAGTGCAGATGGAGATCAAGATAATTTTTGGCTTTAAAAAGACTCTTAGATTCTTTGAATTGGTTAAGATTAGCAGCTACTTGATCGAGAATCAATTCAATTATTTGAGGGTTTTGATAGGATTCGTAGATTTTGAGTGGTTGTTTCCTTTCTTGACTAAAGGGTTTTTGGATTGACCAACGGTAATGATTATTTTTGCCCCAACCTAGAGCCAGCTTAGTGAGATGCATGGCCATGATTAATAGCGCCCGAGTCTTAAATAAAATTATTGACGGGGCGATTTTTTTGGCATCGAGCCTAGCTCGGCGACAATATTCCTTCAAAAAAATATTTTCTAAATATTCGATCTTAGCTTTAGGGAAGCGCCGGGAAATAAGAGGCGAGAGCGGGGAATTTAGATAAGCTAAGAGCGTACCCAGATCAGTGAGGGGGTGAAAGCGGCGAGCTTCAACAAAATCAATAACGCCCACTCGTTGGCGGTTAATGATGATATTGCCGGGGCTGAAGTCATTATGGATTAGAATAAAATTTTTTGGTTTTAAATAATCCTTCTCTTGGAGCCAGAATTCTTCGAGCAATCGAGAATAGTTTTTTGGTAAAGCCGGATAATAGCGGTTAAGCCGGGAAAAGAGCTGGCCAATGTTTTTGATCTGAGCCTTTTCGTCTTTTAACGAATGAATTTTTGGCAGAGATTTAATCCTGAGTCGATGGAACTTGGCCAACCAGCTCGCGGCTAGCCTTAAACCAGATTTTAAACTTTGGTTGTTTTCTAATAAGCGATGCAAGGTTTGACCAGGTAATTCTTCGTACAAAAATTGACCCAGTCGATAGTTATAACCGAGGGGCCGGGGAACAATAAAATTTCCAGCGGAAAATCCTCGCTGCCACAACAGATTAATGGCCCGATAACTTAGGTATTTGGAATTATCGGCTCGAGCTACGCCTCGAACCAGTTTCTTTTCGGTTCGATTCCCCTTGGTCTTGAGTGTCAATTGGTAGCGAATAATAAAATCTTCTCGAGCCAGGGTGAGACGGCGTTTTATTTCTAGTCGTTCCAACCTTTGGGCTTCGGGAAAAAATTTTCGGCGGTGCCGCTCAAAAAATTTTTTCATGTAAATTGGATCCAGGGTGAGCCGAGCTTTGGTCTTAGACATAGGATTAAGGTTGTCCGGATTTTATTTTTTTGTATTTTGCTTTGTATTTTCTTAATAACTTTTCCAACTCTCGATGATCCACCTGAGCCCGAAGTTGATCAACCACGTGGACGGCGTCGTAGACATCCAAGCCTTCTTTTAATTTGGTAATGGCATCGCGCCACTGGATGGCTTTTTCGTATTCTTGGTTCTGGGCGGCTCGTTTCATTTCCTTTTCCATGATTTTAAGGAAAGCGGAGAGCTCGCCCAGTTGAGCTCGTTCTTTAAAAGGAATCTTGATCCACTTTTGCCTCTCGTCCGCTAATTTCCTAATGTAGCCAGTTCGTTGCCATTCGAAAGCTTTGAGGACAATTCGTTCGTATAGTTCCTTGGCCCGCTTAATCGTTGGTTGGTTGGCTTTAGGCAGCGATTCAACGACGTCGAGTAGTCGATGGGCACCGGCTTCAATCATTTCCAAACTCCACCAGGGTTTGGCGCTGGCCCACCAGAATTGACAGCTATGGAGAGCGCGATCCATTTTAGCTCGAATGGCTGGATAAGCTGGGTCTTGGGGATTTAATTTTTTGATCAATCCCAGGACCCAATTAGTGAAATCCCATTGCCACTGATGAATCAGATTATCAGGATCGTCCCAAGACATAAATTGGCGCTGGTTTCTAATCTCTTCTTCGGTGGTCGACCAGGTGGCGGAGACAGGATCAATGGCGCCGTTAATCGGGAAGTGCTGCTCGATTTCCGAAATCGTGATTTTTTTAAACGAGGGAGAGCGGAGAATTTCAAAAAGCAATCGTTCGAGGCCGGGCCGATGGTGGCCAAAGGTTTCTCCGTCCATGGCGGTTAGGAGATAACGATCTCTTTTTTCTTCACCGGCCAGGGCTCGAACCAAAGATTGGCCGGTTCTAACAACTCCAGCCATGATTAGATTGCTCAGACGCCGTTCCCTAAAAAAAATTTTAAAATTTTTTAATCTTTTAATAGTGTAAACCTGATGATATTGAACCTCCTCGGTTTTTCCGTTAAAAGAAATCTCATCAGCGACGAGCCACTGGTAGCCCAGCGAAGCCACCACGTCAGCCACCTTTCTGGTGTAGGCCATTTCCGGCGGGAAAAATCCCCGGGGCTGGTAATCGGCGCCAAAATAAAATTTATTAGTTTCGTGATTGAGTTTGATTTGCCGAGTGATTTCTTCCCAGGGAGTGAGCGGCAGGAAGGGGTGATATTTGGCGCTTTCGGTAAATTCGATTTGTCCTCGCTGGGCCAGCGATCTCAGGCCATCGATTACATCAAGATAACCATGCTCGTCCAATTGTTCCGTTAAACCAGCATTAATATTCAGAGTGATTTTGGCGCGAGGATTTTTTAGGAGCCCTCGCACCAGCTTGCGATAACTCTCATTGACAATCCTTTCTAAAATATCAGGTAGCTGGTCGGGCGGCTGATAGATATGAAGAAAATTTGCCCAGTACATAGTTAGCCTAGAATTATTTAACTAGACGTCCACCAAAGTAGCGTTCGCTAGCCTCACCGGCGAGATAAGCCTTTTTGATTTTTTCGGCTCGACCGGAGCTTTGCCAGACCTGGGCTAACCTAATTATTTCATCGGCCAGGCGCTTGGCCCGACCTTTGATTACTAGCGGAACGGTTTTAAGCGGTTCGATAATTTCAACTAGGTCACGAGCTCCGCGGCTGATGATCTTGACGCTCCACCAGGGATTGGCACTGGCCCACCAAAAGGGATCGCTGTTGATTCTTTGATCCAGCAACTGGCGAGCGACTTTATAATTTTTTGTTTCGGCTTTGACTCGCTGGTCATTTAGCGTTCGGATAACTAGATTGACTAAACGCCATTGAAGTCGGTGGATTGGATTTTGTTCATTGTGCCAAAGATTAAAGGCGCTTTGATTTTTGATTTCCTTGGTTCGGGAAGACCAGCTCGAGGGTAATGGTTGAACGGATTTAAACTGTTCGTAGTTCGTCAGGAGCTCGCTATAGCTGAGCGTGGTCTCGATCTTTGGCGCCAACAATATTTTTCCCCAGAGGCGATCCAGGCCGGGTCGGTGATGGCCTAGATTTTCTCCGTCGAAAGCCGTGATTAAATATTTTTGGCTTCGCTCGTCTCGGCTGACGATTCTAAAAAAATCAGCTGCGGTTTTTATTGAGGCAGTGAAAAAGGGGTCACTCAAGATTCGGTTACGGAAGATAACGGCCAGTGAGGTGTTTTGGATTTGGTATCCTTGATCGAATTGGACGAGGCCGAGCCGACCGCGGAAAGCGATCTCATCCAAGACCAGCCAGCGATAATTAAGTCTTGGTAAAATTTTGATCAACTTGGGATGATAGCACATCTCCGGCGGGAAGAATCCTCGAGGTTGGTAGAGCTGACCAAAATATTTTTGATTGGTTTTTGAATTTAATTCAATTTGGCGAGTTATCTCGTTAGCATCAAACAGCGGCAGAATAACATGATATTTGGCGCTGCCCGTAAATTCGATCTGGCCGCGGCGGGCCAGAAAAATTAGATCGCGGATAATATCCTTGAGGCCGACCTTCGGCAGCTGTTCGGTGAGTGCGCCGTTGATATTTAAGGTTATTTTTATTTGGCGATGGTTTTTTAGGAATCTAAGGATCGGCCGATAACTTTCGTTGGCTACTCGTTTGATAATTTTTTTATCCCAGTGCGGCGGCTGATAGATATGAAGGAGATTGGCCCAGATCATTGAGATGATTTTAGTTTCAGAGCCTTTTTGAATAAATCGAGATATTTTCGGGCTGGCAATTCCCAAGAAAAAGACTGCTTCATACCTCGCCGGATTAGAGTCTGCCAGGTTTTTTTGTGTTTATGTTTGTAGAGTACTAGGGCTCGCACGATCGCGACGAGGAAATCATAAGAATTATATTTCTTAAAGACGAATCCGATGCCCTGATTATTTTCGGGATCGTAATCGCTGACGGTTTCGGCCAGGCCGCCGATATGATGGACAATGGGAATACAGCCATAACGGAGGGCGATCAGCTGATTGATGCCGCAGGGTTCAAAACGCGAGGGGAGGAGAAGAAAATCAGCTCCGGCGTAGACACTGGTTTCCCGTTTTTGATCAAAGGGAACGATCCGGAATCGCTGGGGGTAGCTTTTGCTAATTTTTTTAAAAAAATTAATGTATCTAGCATCGCCATCACCCATGATGATTAGCTGCGGTCCCAGATGGATTAAGATATCAATAATATTTTTAAGTAATTCAAAGCCTTTTTGCTCGGTGATGCGTGAGGTCAGGCCAATAAGTGGAATAGTTTTATCAACTGTTAGGCGATAATATTTTTGAAGAAAAAGTTTGTTTTGATCTTTCTTATCCAGGTGTTCGAGATCAAACTTTTTGAACAAACCGGGATCGGTGGCCGGGTTATAGGCGCGGTAATCAATACCGTTGACAATGCCAAAAAGACGATCCCTTCTATTCTTGAGTATGATCTGAAGATCTTCGCCAAAGTTTCTAGTTAAAATTTCCGAGGCGTATTGTTCGGAGACAGTGTTGATTAAATCGGCATTGAGAATTCCGCGTTTGGCGAAATTGATATTCTCTAAGGCCTGACTTTTAAAACTCGGCAGCGGAGCACGGCCGTCGTCTCTCTTTTCAGGCGGCAGTTCCCACCAATTTTTGCCGAACTGGAAAACGAGGTTATGAACAGTGAAGACCGTAGCAATATTTTTATAAAAATGATCACGATTGAAGCGTTGATCTCGCTTGAGAAGATAGGGGATGAGCGCGGCATGCCAATCATGACACTGGATCAGGTCTGGCTCGAAATTTAAAAATTTTAAGGTCGCGAGCGTGGCTAGGTCGAAGAGCAAGAAGCGAGCATTCTCATGGCTTGAACCATAGAGCGTTCGTCGTCGCGAAAAATATTTTTTATTGCCCAGAAAATAAATGGGCAGGCTTCTTTTGGATTTGTCGTCTCGGGCGAGTTCGCCCTGCCAGAGGTTGATCGATAATCTATTTTTTCGATCGATCTCAACTTTTAAATTTTTTTTAATCAACTTAAGATTGAATTTTCTCGGACTAATGATTTTTTCATAGAAAGGAGTAATCACCGCCAGATCATGACCTAAATAGAATAAAGCCTTGGAAAGAGAACGCGAGACTTCGGCTAACCCGCCGGTTTTGGAAAAGGGATCGACCTCGCTCGCCACCGAGACTAGTTTTAACCTTTTTTTCATTTAATCAGGTCTAAATAATAACTGGCGATGATGAACATGGCGTGGCTCCAGGCCAGCGGATAGATCCCAACTCTGAAATCTTCAAAAATTTGTTCCGGCAGATAATAATTGAATTTCTCAATTCGATCCAAAACCCAATTATAATATTTCAGAGCTCGTTTTCGGTCATTGCGTTTGATCCAATAAATCGCTAACCAGAAATTCAAGAGCGGCCAAGCGCCGCCGCCTTCCCAGGCCGCTCCTTCGGAATCAAAATAGTCAAATTCAAAACGATGAACGCCTCCGTCAACTACTAATTTATCTTCAATTGCTCTGACCATACTAATCATTTTGGGATCACTTGCCTCGTAGATTTCAAAGGGCCAGGTTAGCCCCAGGAGCGAAGCGTCGATGTTTTTGTCATCAATTTTGCCGTGGTTGCGATAAAAATATTTGTCAGTTTCGCTATAGGCTTTTTTGATCTCGGCGATCATCTGCAGGGTGGTTTCTTTCCAGAGGTGATTTGGAAAATGATTGTAGGCACAAAGCAGGCCTCGAGCCGAGGCAGCAAGTGAATAGGTAAAATTGTTAGCGACAGTAATGGTGGTTTGCCTTTGAGCCTCCTCCCAGAGGTCAACCGTGTGAATCCGAAAATGGTTTTTGTCCCAAAAAGCCGAGAGGCCGTCGGCCAGATTTTCGATTAGTTCTTTGTATTTTATGATGCCGCGGGGGTTGTTTTGGAAGTGATGACAAATTGACCAGATGACCGTGCCGGCCTGGTCGATTTGGGCGATTTTGCCCATACTGCCGATGCGGCCGTTAGTGGAATAGTTAGTGTAAAGTAGTTTATCGCGTTTGAAGTCTTGGGGTCGTTCATTGAGCCAGTTAAAAAATTTTTCTTGAAAATGTAAACCCAAGATATCGCCAGCGACCGAGACAAAAGAAGCGTCGCGCGGCCAGACCCAGCGATAATTAGCCGCTTCCCGCGGCGTATAATCTTTATCCGTGTTGGCCGCAACAATCGCTCCGTTCTCTAAAACACAATCCAAGATGACTTGTTTCGAGATCCGGATTAATTTTTTTATCAGCGGATTTGGTTTTAAAGGCATAGAATTAAAATTTTTTAGAAAAGGCTGAGCAGAGAGCGCAGGCCAAGGCATCGGCAGCATCATCGGGTTTGGGAATAGCTTTTAGGCCCAGGATTGTTTTAACCATCTTTTGAATCTGAGTTTTATCAGCTCGACCGTAGCCGGTGAGAGCTTGTTTGATTTGGAGCGGAGTAAACTCCTCGATTGGGATGTTGTTTTGAATCGCGGCCAATAAGAGCACGCCCCGAGCCTGACTGACCTCTAGGGCCGTCTTAACATTTTTGGCGAAGAAAATTTTTTCGATCGCGATCTGGTTCGGTCGATATTGTTTGATAATTTCGTCCAATTCTTGATAGATCTGTTTCAAGCGTTCGGCAAAAGATTTGTTTGGTGAAGTATAAAAGCAATTGAAAGTAACTAAAGAAATTCGATTTGAGTTTTGGTCGATTAGACCATAGCCGGTGGTGGCCAAACCGGGATCTAGACCTAAAATTCTCCGGACCGCACTTCTAGTCATTAAAATTGTAATAATAATTATTTACATCCTCATCCTCTTCTAGTTCGTTGATTAAATTTTTTAATTTCTCTTTAGCCTCGGCCTCCGTAACGGTTATTTTATTTTTAGGTAGGTATTCGACCTCGGCATCAACTATTTTTAGTCCCAGCTGCTCGATTGCCCCCTTGATTTTTTGCAAATTGATCGGTTCGGTGTAGACCACTAATCCTTCGGGTTCGTGGTTAACATCGCTGGCGCCGAGATCGATCAATTTCAATTCTAGATCTTCTAAATTTTTATTGGTTAATTCGGAAGCGAGAATTCGAATCACTCCGCGTTGGTCAAACATCCAGGCGACGCTGCCGGTCGAACCGAGATTGCCGCCGTATTTATTAAAGAAATGTTTCAAATTCGAGACCGTTCGATTGCGGTTATCGGTGAGAGCTTCGACGAGCCAGGCAGTGCCGCCCGGACCGAAGCCTTCATAAACGATTTCTTCGATTTGCTCGCCGGCCAATTCGCCCGTGCCTCGCTTGATCGCTCGGTCGATATTTTCTTTGGGCATGTTGGTCGCCTTGGCTCGATCAATCGCTAGCCTTAACTGGAAATTGTTTTCCGGCACCCCGCCGCCTTGCTTAGCTGCGAGCGTGATCGCTTTGGCCAGGCGAGTAAAAATTTTTCCTCTTTTGGCATCAGCCACCTCTTTCTGACGATGAGTCGTAGCCCATTTAGAATGTCCGGACATAGGCAGGTTTTAGCTTTTAGGAAATTAGTTGTCGGTTACTTTCAGGCGATGTTTTAGTGATTTCTTTTGGAATTATAGCAAATAATCAATCTGAATTCAATTCTTGTTTTTAGCCC
>CAZFGO010000002.1:27151-43222 GCA_964518525.1 uncultured Gammaproteobacteria bacterium
TTCTTTTGGAATTATAGCAAATAATCAATCTGAATTCAATTCTTGTTTTTAGCCCTTAGTTATGCTACCTTTTAGATAAAGCGATACGAATATGATCGTATACGAATGATACGAATAATATTATTCGTATCATTCGTATGTAATTCATATTATTCGCATCTCTTATGAAGATATTAATTTTGGCTGGCGGTCGGGGAACAAGGCTCTGGCCTCTTAGCCGAGAAAACAAGCCCAAGCAATTTCAGAAATTATTTTCTCGCCGCACTCCGCTCCAAGGAACTTTTGATCGCCTGAAATCGTTTTCTAATAGCCGGGATTTTTATTTGGTGACCAATCGAGCCTATGAAGCCGAAGTTCGAAAGCAGCTGCCTCGAGTTCCTCGCAAGAATATTATTTCTGAACCAGTGAGTCGCAATACGGCCGGAGCCATCGGCTTGGGAGCGGTTTACCTCAAAGAGCGCGGTTTTGGTCACGAGTTCCTGGCTGTTTTGCCAGCCGATCATTTTATTGGTCAGCCCAAAAGATTAATTGATGTTTTAAACTTGGCCGAAAGGAAGCTAAAAAAGAATTGGCTCGGCACGGTCGGCGCCAATCCTTCCTATCCCGAGACCGGTTATGGTTATATTAAGATCGGGCCGAGTTTGAGCGGAAACATTTTTAAGGTAGAAAAATTTATTGAAAAGCCAGATTCGGAGACGGCCAAGAAATTTCTTGCTTCTTGGGAATATCTTTGGAACACAGGCATCTTTATCGGGCGAGTAGAAACTTTTTTGGAAAAAATTAAAAATTTTTTGCCCGGTCATTTTAGATTACTGACGGAAATTGGCCGAGGCTTGGGTTCGCGTCAAGAGGAGGGCATCTTAAAACGCGTCTATCCCAAGCTGCGAGACGTCTCAATTGATTACGGCGTAATGGAGCGGACCAAAGATCTGGTTGTTTTCCCGGCCGATCTAGAATGGAGCGACATTGGTAGTTGGTTTCACTTGAGGAATATTTTACAGAAAAAGAAAGGAACGAACGTCGTGCGCGGTCGACACCTCGGTGTCGACTCAGTCGATTCTTTAATTTTTGGTTCCAAGCGTTTGATTGCTACAGCGGGAATCAATAATCTGGTGATCGTCGATACCGACGATGTCGTTTTTGTCTGTCCGCTGGATTACTCGCAAAAAATTAAGCGATTGATTTCTGAATTAGGAGTTAAGGTCGAGACCAGGAAATATTTATAACCATTAACTTTTAGTTTTTAAAGAGGATTCTTGCTTCCGTGCTTGGTAAGAATCCTTTTTCTCTAGTTAGCTCGGTTTAGAATCATGATTAATTATTTTTTTAAGATCAAAAATTTTATTGAACGGAACCATTTTTTCTATTTGGCTCTCTTCGTGATTTCTTTCGCGCTCTTTTTCTATGTTCAAGATGTTCGGACTTTTGCTGATCCGGACTCGTTTTATCACGCCAAGATGGCAGTGCTAATCAAAGAGCAGGGCCTGATTAAAAATTTTCCCTGGCTTCAGTTCACTACCCTCAAAGATAATTACGTTGATGGCCACCTGCTTTACCATTTTTTACTTATTCCTTTTATCATTTTTCTCGATCCCTTGGTGGGCGTGAAGCTGGCCGCGATAGTTTTTGCTTCTTCTCTCATTGTAATTATTTATTGGTTTTTAAAAAAGTTTAGAGTTAAGGCCGCTGGTTTCTATTGTTTACTCCTACTCGTGATTAACCCTTTTATTTTTCGAATCAGCTTGGCTAAAGTGCCGGTCTTGGCCAACTTCTTTTTGGTCCTAACACTTTATTTTTTATTTTCTTATCGGGCTTGGCCTCTTTTTATTTTGTCATTTTTTTACGTTTGGCTCTATGCCGGTTGGCCCTTGACTTTAGTTCTGACCCTTACTTTTATCGCGGTGAGTTCTTTATTCCATCTCTGGCGAGAGCTGAATCGAAAGGAGATCAATCTCCTCGAGTCAGGATTGGCCTCGAATAGAGGCGTGGTGCCACCCAGGGCGATACCCAAATTATTTTTTAAAAAATTTTTTTCCGGCCGCCATCTTCGGCTACTCTTGGCCAATTTCAACGGTCTCTTGGCCGGCTTGATTATTAATCCCTATTTTCCCAAGAATTTGTATTTTTATTGGCAGCAGACCATTGAAATTGGCTTAATCAATTATCAGAAAATAATCAGTGTCGGCGGTGAATGGTATCCTTATCAACTCTCGGATTTGGTAATTGGCGCTAGTTTGCTATTTATGCTTCTCCTGGTGGCGCTGGTGGTTTTTGTTATCAGCTACGAGCGTCAGACCATCTTTTCTTGGACTCTTTTCTTACTAGCGGCCTTTTTTTTCCTATTTACTCTCAAGGCGCGGCGGAACGTTGAATACTTCGTGCCTTTTGCGGTTTTGTTCTCGGCTTGGGCCATTAATAATTTTTTGGTCGGCTTAGATCTGAAGGCCGAGTTAAGTCGAGTACTAAATTGGTTTCGAGGTCATAAATTTAGAGCAGCTGTTCTAACACTTTATTTTGTTGGCGCCATTAGTTTTATCGCTGCGAGAGACGTCCGAGCTGCCCGACGCGATTTCGAAGGCGGTTTTGCTTTTGATAAACTCAAAGCCCCGAGTCAGTGGTTAGAAAACAATGTGCCAGCCGGTTCAATTATTTTTCATAATGCTTGGGACGAGTTCCCCTTGCTTTTTTATTACAATTCCAAAGATTATTATCTGGTTGGATTGGATGTAACTTTTATGTATAATTATAGCCCCAATCTTTATTGGGAATGGTATCGTATCGTCACCGGCGAAGATCGGGAAAACCTTTATTCTAAAGTTAAAAATGATTTCCGGGCCAGCTACGTGCTTTGGACTAAAGAACGAACTTCAGTTGAAGAAAGTTTTGGCCAGGACTCGCGTTTCAAGTTGCTCAACGAAGACCAGGAAGCCAAAATTTATCAGGTGCTTTAATTAGAGTTTGGTCTCATTGTTTAATTATGATTAAGGGTAAAAAAATTTTTGTTGTTCTGCCGGCCTTTAATGCCGAAAAGACTCTAGAAAAAACGGTGGCTGATCTGCCCGCCGGATTTATTGATGAGATAGTTTTAGTTGACGATGCGAGCCGGGATCGAACCGTTGAGGTAGCCCAAAAACTTGGTTTAAAAACTTTTGTTCATCGCCAAAATTTAGGTTATGGGGGCAATCAAAAAACTTGTTATCGCGAAGCGCTGAGGCTGGGGGCTGATGTCATCGTGATGGTCCACCCGGATCATCAATATGATCCGAAGTTTGTACCCGAACTGATTCGACCAATAATTGATAATGAAGTCGAAGCGGTTTTTGGTTCTCGAATGATGATCCGAGGCGAGGCCCGGAAGGGCGGGATGCCAGCCTGGAAATACTGGGCCAATATTTTTTTAACAAAAATAGAGAATTTTGTTTTGGGACTCAATCTCACCGAGTATCACTCCGGCTTCCGAGCTTATAGCGCCAAGGCCTTAAAATCATTACCGCTAGAATTAAATTCCAATAATTTTGTTTTTGATACCGAAATTATTGTTCAATTGATGATTCATAATTTTAAAATTAAGGAGATCCCGATCAGTACCCGATATTTTAAAGAGGCTTCAACCATTGGTTTGATCGCGAGCCTCAAATACGGCTTAAATATTTTGCTGGTACTTTTGAAATATGAACTGCAAAAATATCAGTTCAAAAATTATAACCAATTTAGCTCAACTAGGTCCTAGTGTTTATCTTCTATGACCCTAGGTAGTCTAATTCATCAGATCGATCGGCGAGAAAGAAATTTTGTTTTAGTCTTGATTCTAGTGATGGTGATAATCACCACCTTACCTTATCTTTACGGCTATCTCAATCGGCCAGTCGGTTCTTATTATACGGGCAAACATGCCATCTCTTCGATTGATCTCTATACTTATTTTTCTTATTTTGAACAAGCTAAGCAGGATCATTTCTTTTTTGTTGATCTCTATACTTCTGAACCACAGCCTCGAGAAAATATTAACCTTTTTTTCTTTGCCTTCGGTTATTTGGGTAAGATTTTAGGTCTTTCCGATCTTTTGATTTTTCATTTGGCTAGGATTATTTTGATTCCTATTAGCCTGGTGGTCGTTTATTTATTTTTGACTTATCTCTGGAAGGAAAAGATCCGGCGCCAGATCAGTTTTGTATTCTTGCTTTTTGCTTCGGGTGTTGGTTTTTTTGCTTCGAGTGCTCTAGCCAAATTGGCCGGAGGAAATTTTAACGAACTTAATTATCCCCTCGATCTCTGGGTTTCCGAGGCTAATTTCTTTTTGAGCCTTTATCATAATCCGCTTTATATCGCGGCCTGGACTTTGATTCTAGCAATTTTTCTTTTGATGCTCTTGGCCTGGGAGAATGATAACTTTAAATACAGCCTCGCGGCCGGAATCTTGGCCTTAATTTTATTCAACATCCATCCCTATAATCCACCCACGGTTTATGGCGTGCTTGGCGTCTATCTCTTGCTCCTAATTTTTTTGGAGAGTAAGTTTTGGCTTTACGCTAAGCACTATCTCGTATTGTTAATCATTTCAGCGCCAGCGATTTTTTATAATTTTTGGCTGATCGGAACCAACCCAGTGATGCGTGGCCGCCTGCTCGAGAGCGTTAATCTGATGACCAAACCTTTGGCCACGATTACTGGCTACGGATTCTTATTGGTTTTCGCCTTGGGTGGATTAATTATTTTTTTGAGAAATCGGGATTGGAGAAATCGAAAATTACTTTTTATAATAACTTGGTCGGCGACGAGCTTTGTTTTGGTTTACCTGGATTTTTTGCGCCTGCCGCGGCGTTTAACTCTGGGTCTGGAATTCCCTCTGGTTATTTTAACTACCTATTTTTTATTTGACCTTGACCGTTTGATTAATCAGAGATGGCCCCGATTTGCCAAATTACTATCCAGGAATCTCCTCGTCGGGATTTATCTTTTTATTTTTTTGTTTACTTTTTCCAATCTTTATCTCTATTCAAACGATTGGATTGCTTACGCTCGTCGTTTTCCTGATTATTATCTCTCGGGCGAGGCCTTAAAGGTGGCCGAGGTAATCAAGAAAGAAACACCAGAGAATAGTTTGATTTTAGCCAGTTATAAGACTGGTAATCTAATACCGGGCTTGACTGGTCGTCGCGTCTACGCGGGCCACTTTGCCGAAACCATTGATCACTTAAGAAAGATTAGCGAGCTTGACTGGTTTTATTCTAGTGACGAAGAAACCGAAGCCAAGTACCAATTTCTGCGCGATCAGAAAATTGATTTTATTATCGAGGGCGAAAATGAAAGAGCCTTGGGAAATTTTAATCCCGAGAGCAAGGCTTACTTAAAAAAGATTTATCAGAGCGGTACAGAGAACTTATATCAAGTGCTCTAAATTTATCGGTTTGGCTAGATCGATCTACTATGGTTTCAAATCTTGCCAGAAAAATTACTACCGAAGAATGGCGTTGGGTCGCTTGGTTGATCCTGATTGTTTTATTCTTAATTGGCGCACCTTATCTCTTCGGTTATTTAATGGCGGGACCGAATTTGGTTTACACCGGCTTTCATGCCCTAACGACCGGCGATCTGCCAGTTTATTATTCTTACATTAATCAAGTTAAGGAAGGAAATTTTTTGCTGAAGGATCTTTTTACTTCGGAACCTCAAAGTTATGGTACTTTTAATTTGCTTTGGTTTTTGGTTGGTCTCATGGCTCGAGCTTTTAATCTTGGCGCGCCGTTAGCTTTTCATTTAGCGCGCTTGATTCTGGCCCCGGTTTTGATCGTGATTTTATATTTTTGGTTGAGTTATTTTTTGAGAAAAAATCCCAGCGCCAGATCGGTTTGCTTCTTTATCTTTTTGGCTCGGGCCTCGGAGCCTATTTCGTCGGCTTTTTTCTAAAAATTCCCCACTTAGAGAATAATCTCGATTATCATTGGCCGATTGATCTCTGGGTCCCAGAAGCTAATATTTTTTTAACCCTCTATCAGAGTCCTCATTTTATCCTTTCTCTGACTCTATTAATTTTGATTTTTTTGTTTTTACTTTTAGCTTGGGAGCAGAAGAAATGGTCTTATAGCCTCGGCGCGACTTTTTTGGCCTTGATTCTTTTTAATTTTCATCCTTATCACGTGGTGACCGTCTGGGGCGTGACCGGAATTTATCTACTGGTTGATCTTGTAAGAAAAAGACGATTGGACTATTTTAAGTTAAAGTCTTGGTTGGTTCTGATCATTTTTTCTCTACCCTCAATCGCTTATCACTATTGGTTAATTATCAAGGAGCCGGTTATTGCCTGGCGCGCCCTCCAAAACGTCGATCCAAGCCCGGATTTATTATTTGTTCTTTTGGGTTTTGGCATGATCTTTTTGGTCGCTCTGATCGGAATTTATTTTTTGGCCAAAACCGGTCTCGATGACCGTTATTGGTTTTCAATTAGCTGGCTGTTCACTGGTTTGGTTTTTGTCTATTTACCAGCCATACCATTTGCTCGGCGGTTAACTGAGGGTCTGGAAGTGCCCATGGTGGTGTTAGCGATACCGGGACTTTTTTATCTTCTGGCTCAAGCTAGAAAGTTGCGCTTGGCCTGGCTGACCGATAACCCTTATCTTTTGACCATACTTTTTTTATTCTTTTTTTCTTTTTCAACGATTTTCAATCTCGGTCGCGATCTCTTTTATTTTTACGAACGGTTGCCGCCATTTTATTTTTCTCGAGAAAAAAAATTGGCCCTCGATTGGTTGGGGCAAAGGTGGATCGAAAATAAAGTTGTCTTGGCTGGGCTCCTGGATAGCAATTTAATTGTTGGTTTCACTCCCCGAGCGGTTTATTTTGGGCACGGTAACGAAACAATCTTTCCTGAAATCAAAGCCAGGAATTTAGTCTGGTTTTTTCGCGATAATAAAAATAATGAACGTCGTCGGGAATTTCTGGAGAAAAATAATATCGGCTATCTCTTCTGGAGCGAGGAAGAGAGTGGTTGGGGCAATTTCTCGCCGGCCCAAGCCCCTTATCTCAAACTAGTTTACCAAAATAGTGAGGTGGCGATTTATCAACTTCGTTAGTTAAACTGTTGCGACTAACAGCCTTAATCTATTTCAATTGGCGCTCCCAAGATAGTTTCTCGATCAATGACATTGATCGCCTGGCGCAGGTCATCAAGCTCGATTCCGCCTTCGAGTTTAACCAAACTAATTTTTATTTTTTGGGTGCCTGACGGCAGCCAGAACCAATAATTAGTTTGAACAATTTCTCCACGTCGCCAGCGACTGGCGGGATAAATGCCGTAGGCCAGCGGGTAGTATTTACTACCGAGGGGTCGGTTAGCCTGGTCGAAGGCCGTTATTTTGATCTGGTAATCGCTAGTTGGCTGATCAAGGGCTTGCCAAGAAAAGTTGTAATTAGAAATAGTTAAATTGGTATTGTCTATTTTCTTAGTCAGCGTCTCTTTATCAAAGCCAAGGAATTTTATTTGGTTATCAAGATTGATTTCCTCAGGGTGGTTTGGCGGGTAAGGTGAGGATCGAATCTCGGAGAAATTCTTTTCGGCCAGGTAATTTTTTTTGAAGAGAGCTAGGGTATCGATCATCTCCACTAAACCAAAATTTTTTTGGGTTAGGATTTCTCGGAGGCGATCCGGAGCTGAGGCAAGATATTTCTGATAGCCCGGTTGTTTTTTGAATTGAAAGTCAAAACTAATAATATCAGCAAAATCGATCAGTAGGTATTGGGTGTCTTCGGGCAGGGCGTAATCGCCTTGGCCAAATTGTTTTTTCCCGAGATAGACATAGTGGAGCGGGTAAAGTTTTTGCCGCGAGGAAAGATTGGGGAAAAATTCATAACTAGAGAGAACCGGAGCGCCTGGTGGTATCTGGTTTAGGAAATAATTTCTGATTTTTGTTTCCTCGGGCTGGCGATTTAAAATGATTCGGATCGATCCGGGTAGTGGTCCGAGCGCGGCAAAGGAGTAAAGGGTGGCAGCCAAAAATAGGCTGATGATCAAAAGGCTTTTTTCCCGAGCTGTTCCGAGTTCGAGCCAAGAATCCTTGATAACAAAAATCAAGCCAAGGAAGAGGGCGGGAAGAAAGAGCGAAACGTAATGAGTCTCGAGCACGCCCTCACTGCCGCCCATACCCAGGACAGTTTGGAGTAGGGGCGGTAATAATAGGATCAGATACCTTGGTTTTAGAATTGGTAGGAAGCCAAAGGGAAGTAATAAGCCGATTAAGAAAACTAAATTGTAGAGATTTAAGACGCGGCGAGCAACTAGGAGGGGATGGAGAAAGAAATTTTTGATCAAGTCAAAAAAATTATTTCCCAGCCAAGAATAGTAAACTAGATATTTGTAATTCCCGGCGTTAAAATAGTCGATAACTTTGAGTACCGAAATAAACCAGATAATCGAAAGGAGCAGCAGCGGGAAAACCCATTTGAGCAAATAATTAATTGGCCGATCCGGTTTGGTTCTAAAGTAATCAATTAGAGTCAGAATGCCGAACATAAAAACAACCAGAGCAACGTCTTCGCGGGCCAAGAGCGATAAAAAGATAAAAAGATAAAATGGTAATAATTTTCTTTTTTGGTAGAAATAAAAAGCAAAGAGTAATAAGGGGATAGCAAAGGGCAGGAGATGAAATTCAAAAAGATTGATGTTTTGAACAAAGGGGTTGAGTAAGTAGGCTAGAGACAAGAGACAAGAGACAAGAGTTTTTTTTGTTAAATTCTTACTGATTAAATAAATTGGTATCGCGCCTAAGGCAAGGAAAATAGTTTGAAGAACCAAGAGTGTCAGCGGTGATTTGAAAATCAAATAAAAAGGCAGGAGGAGTAAAATCAGCGGCTCGAAATGGTCGCCGAGATAAGAGCCAGCCTGAATCGATGATTCGAAAAACCGACCCTGGGCCGTGTTCCAGAAAACTTGATTATAGATGGCTAGGTCAATGCCGTTGTAAGCAAAATTATAATATTTCCAGAAGGAGATTAAACTAAAAATGATAATGTAAATTAAAATAGCACTCCCTAGAATTATTTGGGGATGTTTTTGGCAAAAGTTTCTGAAGCGGTGAAATAAGATACTCATTTGCTAATTTTATTTACCATTGTAGCAAATTGAAGTAATATCTGTTGGTTTGGCTGTGAAAGAGATTGCTTCGCTTCACTTCGTTGCGCTCGCAATGACAGCATTGCTTTGTCATTGCGATGACCCCGCTTTAGCGGGGGAAGCAGCCGCTCTTTTTATCGGTAACGAATCGTGGAGGCGATGATCTTTAATTTAATTGTAAATTAAAAAATGGTTTAAAACCACTGCTTTCACTTTTACCTTGGGCAGATTGGGATTAACGGTGTAAGGCATACCTCGGAGTGATTAAGAGTTATCATTGATATTATATCCTAGGTGTTGCCAAGCTATTGTGCACATTACCCGAAAAGCTTGACAATTTATATTTATTTTGCTATACTATAGTTAGCTATAATGATCTTTCGAAAAACAGCAACCAAAATGGCTTAAATAAGCCAAAATCTCTTCTATGTCTCGTAGATGCGGGATTATAGAGGACAAGTCACGTCATTCGCTAATGCCGTGACAAGGAGGAAAACATGAAAAAGAGTTTCTGGCTCAGTCTGGTGGCAGTATTTGCGGCCGTTCTGCTGCAGAGCTGCTCCAGCGCGACCTACGTGGTCAAGTCGCCGAGCGGCGAGTTTCACTACGAGGGCCAGGTCTTCGAGAGCATCGGAGCTGTGGCCAGCGCCAACCTCACCGCGGCCCGTGCCCGTCAGGTTGAGGCTCAGGCCGACCTGACCCAGGCCTACGCCGAAGCGATCAAGAAGGATCCGAGCGTGGTTCGGGATATTCCTCTGCCCGGAAATCCCAACGATTCACGGTTCGTTTATCGCGGGTCCTGGGAGGGTAGAGGAGGGTATGCTGGTCGAGTTCCGGCTCCACCGACGGTTGGCTTTCAGCCGAACGGCTATCAGTTCAATCCCGGCCTCAATGCTGAGGAAAACAGTCGAAACCTCGATCGCGCTCTCCGGTTTTCGAATCCGGGACTCTATCGGAGGTGATGAACCAATCGTCTCCGACTCAAAAGAGCAGGTGCGAGAAATCGCAACCTGCTCTTCTTTTTTGCTCGGCTGTAGATTGATCAGGCTTAAGAAGTATTGGCCGCCGAGATGATCTTGCTAATCACGAAGAAGGAAATGGAATAAGCAGCCAAGACAATGATCAAACCAATGATGGAATTGCTGATTAGTTTTTTGGCTTTTTTAATAGTTTCTTCATTACCAGCGGCCGTCATCCAGAGAAAACCAGCGTAGAGGGTTAAAACAGTGAAGATGATGCCGACGACCGTCAAGATACCATAGATAATATTACCGACAATAATTGTTGGTGAAGTGGCTTGGGCCGAACCATAGCCCGCGGCTCCGGTCTTGCCCAGCTCGCCGGTGATGGCGGTACCCAAATTCGCCGGGCCCGATGGAGTGATGAACTCGGCTCGGGCAAAATTAAAATTAGTCAGGTTTAAGATAAAAGATATTAATCCCGAAGATATAATGACAATCGAGCTTTTTATTTTCATAAATTTATATCATTAACTATTTAAATTGGTTTAGCTTTTCCAATAACTTTATAAAGAAAAATTTACTGACATATTTACGTATCGGCCTGAGTAAAGGCTTGAGATAATTTGGCCGATGATGAATCTAGAAATTGAATAAGCAGTGATAACGATAATCAGACCAATAATGGAGCTCGTAATTATTTTTTTGGCCTTCTTTATTTTCTCCTCATTACCCCCAGCCGTCATCCAGGTGAAGCCAGCGTAGAGCGTTAAGCCAAAGAAAATAAATCCCAATATTCCGAGAATCGAAGAAATTATCTGTCCTACAACCACCGCCGGCGGCGTACCCGAAACCTGCCCGCTCTCAGTGGCAACAGTATTTAAGGTAGAGAAAATTGGTGGTGCCGCAGCCGAGGCCAAAGAAATTTCAAAATTAAAAATTATTAAACTAATTAAACCTAAGAGAATAATTATTTTTGAGCGCGTTGACATAAGCTAGGTTGGATTAACGCCAACCGAAGGAGCCAGCGATCCGACGACATAATTAGTGATAATGTAACTGGCGATAACAATAATTAAGCCGATGATCGAATTAGTAATTATTTTTTTGGCCTTCTTTATTTTCTCCTCATTACCCCCAGCCGTCATCCAGGTGAAACCAGCATAGACCGTGAGGATGAGGAAGATCACGCCAACAAAAGTTAGAGCGTAGAGAATTAGTCGACCAATAATTATGCTCGGAGTACTGGCAAAATCTCCGGTCTGATAGCCGGCTCGGCCAACAACATTAGCATAAAATTGCGATGAAAGTGGAGCTGTAGTTTGAGCCCAAGCTATCTGAGCCAGGAATTCTGAAAATAGTATTAACCAGGCAAGTTTTAATAATTTCCTTTTGATCATGAATAAAATATTATTAGGATTAAGCTGAAGATAACTGTAACAAAATATAATTGGTGATCGCTGCCGCGCCTAAGGCGATTATTAATCCAATAATTGAATTGGTCAGTAGTTTCTTGGCCTTCTTTATTTTCTCCTCATTACCCCCAGCCGTCATCCAGGTGAAACCGGCGTAGATCGTGAGGATGAGGAAGATCACGCCGACGAAGCTTAAAACATAGAAAATAATATCGCCGATGATGATATCAATGGTGGGAGCCGATGGGCCAGTTTTATAACCAGCTGCTCCGGCCGTGGTGTTTAAGCCATAGATATCGCCTTGGGCTGCTTGGACAATTAAAGCAGGTAAAAAGATTAGACCGCTAATCAGCGGGATTAAAAAATAATTTTTTATTTTCAAAGAAGGGAATTGGTTAGGCATGGTTTTAGAGTTTAGCTAGGGTTAAGGAGGCGGCGGAGCGGTGCCAACTAGGATTCTGCTTACGATGAAAAAAGTTAACGAATAGGCAGCTAAAACAATGATCAAACCGATGACTGAATTGGTGATTAGCTGTTTGGCCTTTTTAATCTTCTCTTCATTGCCGCCGGCTGTCATCCAGGTGATGCCAGCGTAGATGGTTAAGATCAGAAAAATTACGCCAATGAACCCCAGGAAATAGTTAATCAAATTGCCAATTAAAACTGATGGGGATTCTGGAGTATAATAGGCTCCGCTCCCACTAGCTGTTTGGCTCAAGAAACCAGCCGCGTTTTTTAAAGACGGCGGAGTAGCGGCTAATGACTGATTACTCGGGACTAAGTTAATTAAAAAAATTAATAAGACTAAAAAGCGGCGGGAAAGAGAGTGTAATTTAGCAAAACGTTTCATGATTTAAAATGCTTATTGACCTCCAGTGGTAGTAGCTGTGATTGAAGCAAAGATGTAGTTAACAATCGTGTAGGCAGCTAGAATAATGATTACGCCGATAATCGAATTGACAATTAAACCCTTGGCCTTTTTGATCTTCTCTTCATTGCCGCCGGCTGTCATCCAGGTGATGCCGCCGTAGATGGTTAAGATCAGAAAGATAACACCGACAAAAGCGAGCACGCCGCCAATAATTTGCCCGGTTACTTGTTGAATCGAAGGTGGTTGTCCGCTGCCACTAATCAATCCACCCTCTCTGGCTGCTTCGGACAAGCCAAAGTCCTCAGCAGCCTTGGCATCAAGGCCCAAAAAAAATGCTAGAATTAAGTTTAAAGGATTTAGATATTTGAATAGCTTCATAAAGTTCATCGCCTTTAATCTTTTTAATTAGGCAGAGCTTCTTGTGGTAGCAGCTCTGCCTAATTTTAGGTACTCTAAGGAGATCTCTTTATAGACCTAAATTAAGTGGTGGCGTTGATAATGCTGCCGACCACGAAAGTAGCAATGGCATAAGCTGATAAGACAATTACCAAACCAATAATACCAGAGACGATCAACTTTTTGGCCTTGCCCACCTTTTCCTCATTGCCGCCGGCTGTCATCCACATGAAGCCGCCGAGCAAAATTATGATCACCGCCACAATACCCAAGAAACCCATGATAACGCTAATTAAGCCGGCGATCGTGGCTCTAATATCTTTGGTTCCGAGGCCGGTTTGGGCGCCAAATGCGATATTACCAAAAGTCGAATTGACATCCAGGGCTCGGGCTGCAATAGTCGGGACTAAGGTCGCGCCAACTCCAATGGCAACTTTGGCAAATTTTGTCAGTTTTTTCATTTTTTCACCCCCTCTCCGATCAACACTTGATTTAGTGAATTAAATCAGGTGTTAGTGGGTTTTATTTATGTCCTTATTATATCTCAATAATAGTTTAAAAACAACTGGATAATTAACTGCCAGCCGTACCAGTGGAAGTGGTAATAGTAGAAATAATGTAGTTGAGGATGGTATAACTGCCGAAAATGACAATTAGGCCAATAATGGCCCAAACCAGGGTTTCTTTACCCTTTTTGACCTTTTCTGGGTTGCCGCCAGAAGTGAGCCAAAGGAATCCACCCCAAATAAAAGCCACGAGCGCCACAGCGCCGCTTGCCCCGAGGAAGCCTTTAATAATTCGGCCATATAGTTCTCCAGGGGTGATCGAGGAGGCCTTACCAGTTAAGGGATTAACTAATTTTACCGCCCCAACTCTGGTCGGCAGAGCCGAGAGTAGTAAAAAGCTCCAGATCAAGATTGATTTTAGAATTAGTTTGATTTTTAGAGTCATATTTTAAATTTAGAATCTTATTTTTGAGATTGGCCTTGACTTTGACAATATTCGGCCCAGACTTGGCCTGTATCACCGAGTTTAATCAGACCGACGCCGTTTTGAGCTTGACCGGTGAGTATCACGACGATCGCATTAACCGCGGTCCAGGCCAAGAGCACGATGGCAATACCGACGATCGTGCTGATTAAGATTTTTCGATTGGCAGAAATTTTTTCCGGGTTGCCGTAAGAAGTCGCGAGGCCAAAGCCGGCCCAGATGAACATGATTAGAGCAATGCCGCCCACTAGACCAAAAAGCAGTTGGGAAAAATTGATTACCGCCTGAATCAGTTGGCAGACGCCGCAACCCTGGCCGCCTCCAGTAGTGCATTGAGTCGGTATTAGGTTCCAGCCTTGTTCTCCTGGTTTTGCGACCGTCTCAGCTCTGACCATCGGCGCCAGTAGAGAAAAAGAAATCGTCAGGATAATTATTGCTAGTAAAATAATTTTTGAGTATTTGATTCGAGACATAGATCTAGATCATTGCTGGGGTGAAATAGTTTGAGCAACCCTGGAAACCGCCAAGCTGATAGCCTCATGGGGCGTGGCCGTGCCCTGAATTACTGAGTCGATCATACTACCAAAGATGTCTTCAGCCGCCAGCGGGTCAGCGCCTTTATACCAACTGCGGGCAGTCAAGACTTGCGAAGCAAAGGGGTTGAGGTTGATATCACCCAATTGGTTATTGATCAAGGATCTCAAGGCAGTTGGTTTACCAGTGATCGCGAGATATTTACTAGCATTTTCGGCTCGGGTAGCAAATTGGAGAAAATCCCAAGCTTCATTGATGTGTTGGCTTTTTTTCGAGACGGTCTCAAGCCAATAATTAGCGTAGTTGGTCGGAACCTGACTGCCCTCAAGTTGGGGCATAGTAGTAATTGCCCAATTCAGTTTTGGTGCCTGGTTTTTGATGGTTGTAATGTCATAGGAATAACCAAAATAAAAGGCGACGTTGCCGGCCAGGAAGGCCTCAAGCGAATTGGGCATCTGATCATTCCAGGTATAGACTTCTTTGGAAGGCGAGGCAAAATCAGTATAAAAACTTAGTGCCGCCTCGGCCGGGACATAGGATCGATCCTGTTGGGTTTGGGGAATTTCACCAAACTTAGGATAACCATTGTCATCGGCCATCACTGTGCCATTTTGCATCATTAAGAGCGAGAGGAGATCAAAACTGCGGTTGATGTTTTTACTCGTGCCAATGGCTGCTCCAGCTTGAATGATGTTGCCCTTTTGATCTTGCTTAGTTAATTTTTTTACCTGATTTCGAAAATCAGTCCAATTGACTGGCGGCTGGGGAATACCCGCGTTGTTTAGGAGGTCTTTATTATAGAAGAGAACCATAGTGTCGAGCGCCAGCGGCAGTCCATAAATTTGACTATCAGAAACAGCGTCGTCAGAAACTGCATCAACAAAATTTGTTTTTAGATCTCTCAAATTAAGCGAGTTGGCGGTTCGGAGTTCATAGACCTTTTGTTTTTGGAGGGTTCCCTGAATCGTCTCGAAAGCCATGGTGGTGGTCTTGGGTAGCGGCGCTAATTTACTTTGGTATTTTTTTATCCAGGTGTTGTGAAGGGAGAAGATATCTGGTCCCCGGTCTTCGGCCAGGGCATTCAAGAGCTGCCTTTCATATTCCTCATAGCGGAGTTTCCGATAAGTGATGCTGACGTAGGGGTGCAGGGCCTGATAGTCACTAATAATTCGATCCATTGAGTCTTGGTCATCAAAAACGCGCCAGTAGACCAAATTAACTGGTTTAGTGGCTTCGGTGATGGCCGCCGGCGTGCCGGCGCAGCCAAAGCCGCTCGTAACTAGTAGAACGAAAATTAAGAAGAGGATTATTTTCTTGGTTCGGAATGACGTCTTCATAATTTTAGTATCAAGATTTTTTTAGGATGATAACGGTTGATCAGAATTTGAGACCCTGAAGATATTTTTTAAATTCCGCGGTAAAGCTTCGATGTTTTAGAGCGAATTCGACATTGGCCTTGAGCCAGCCGATCTTTGAGCCAACGTCATAATAATCTCCTTCGATCAAGCAGGCGTAGATCGGCCGCTTCTTCGAGAGACGAAAGATGGCATCAGCTAGCCAGAGTTCCTTATCTCGACCCAAGGGGGTATTTTCTAGCGTTTCAAAAATATCAGGAGTGAGAACATAACCGCCGATTGAGGCTAGTCGTGAGGGAGCCTTTTCTGGGCCTGGTTTTTCAACAATCTCTTTGACTTGATAAATATTTTTTTCTACTTTGACGGCGTCAATGATGCCGTATTTTTTGGTTCCTTCATCATCGGTTTTGATGGCCGTCAAAACTGGGTCAGTATATTTTTTAAA
>CAZFGO010000002.1:43322-46012 GCA_964518525.1 uncultured Gammaproteobacteria bacterium
GCCTTGACCGCCTCCTCGACAATGTATTGAATGATTGGCTTATCAACGATCGGCAGCATCTCTTTGGGTTGGGCTTTGGTGGCGGGCAGGAACCTGGTGCCAAAACCAGCGACCGGAATAACCGCCTTGCGAATAGTCATAGAATCAAGCTAAATTCAGGAAAAATGAAATAAAAACCATCTTTTAACTATTTCTAGAGTAGCATAAATTTGGTAAACAATCAAAAATAGAATTAGTCGTGGTATAATAAAAAGTAAAGAGAACTCTTATGGTTCAGATAAAAAACAATCAAGCAACAGCCATCCTTTTACTGGCTTGTGAGGATCAAAAAGGCTTGGTGGCCGCGGTTTCCGATTTTATTTTTCGCCACCAAGGTAACATTGTTCACGCCGATCAGCACATCGATGCTGACGAGCATGTCTTTTTGCAGCGAGTGGAATGGGAGCTCAAAGATTTCACTATTCCGCGAAAGCAGATCGCCAAGCACTTTAAACCGCTGGCCAAGAAGTTTGGAATGAATTGGGAACTCAAGTTTTCTGATGATCGGCCGCGTCTGGCAATCCTGGTCTCAAAGCAAGCGCATTGTCTGGTGGATCTTTTGTCACGCCAGCGTTTGGGCGAGCTTAAGGCCACGATACCGTTCGTGATTGCGAGCGAACCAGATCTCAAAAGCGTGGCCAAAGATTTTGGTATTCCCTTTTATTATCAGCCGTTTGATCAGGACACTCGCGCCGAAGCCGAAAGAGCAATGATCAAGCGCTTCGAGCAAGAGCAAATCGATCTGATCGTCTTGGCTCGTTACATGAAAATTTTGAGCGCGGACCTGGTTAATCGTTACGAGCATAAGATTATTAATATTCATCATTCATTTTTGCCGGCTTTTGTAGGCAATCGTCCTTACCATCAGGCCTATGAGCGCGGCGTTAAGATCATTGGTGCCACGGCCCATTATGTCACGCCCGAACTTGACGCCGGGCCGATCATTGAGCAAGATGTTGTTCGAGTGAGCCACCGAGACTCGGTCGAAGACCTAATTAGCCGAGGCCGAGACCTGGAAAAAATCGTTCTCGCTCGGGCGCTGGTTTGGCAGCTCAATAATCGGATCTTGATTCATAATAATAAAACGGTAGTTTTTGATTAACGAAATCAGTAGTCAAAAAATCACATTGAGTTTTCAGGAAAATAAAAAAGAGGGCGCATTGTCAAAATACGACCCTCTCTGAGGTTGTGCCGATCAGCCGTCTGTTAGGCTACGTTCTCGATGGCCGGCCTTTTGGTCTGGAGGATGTGACTCACTATTGATGCTGTTCCGGGAGGATATTTTTCTGGTTTCAATTCGTGGAGTGTGATCAGACGGCCTTCACCCCACACTCCACAGTAGAGTCCGCCGCTATCGCAACAATGGTAATACAGATGGGTGAATGGGTGAGGCGCACCATCCCAGGCCAGGCCAACAGGGTCGCCGGGGAAAATCGGTCGGCCACAGGCAGCGCAGAGCGTGCTGAACTTGTTGAGGTATTGTTCAGTGCAGACCGGGCACATTGGTGAACCGGTTATTAGATTGCACTTGACACCGAGAATTATGATCTCGAGGGTGCCTTCGGTCTTTCCATGAGGACAGGTGGGTCCGACGGCGCTGGGCTTCTCGACCCGAGCTTGCCCCTTGTTTTCCTCGACGATCGGTTGGTGGCTATATTGCTTCGTTAGCCAACCGTGCTTTCTTAACCACTCCGCTATCATTTGAAAGGGCTTCATAGTCCCTCCTTTCTGGGTTTGGGTTTTTCGGCTGTTTTCTATAATTTATAAGTACTAGCAATAAAAGTCAAAAAAAACGAAAGAATTTTTTTCCAAAAATAACCCCTTGATGCGCTCGAGAGTTGCGACAAGGGGTTGTTATTTGCCAGGTAGGACAAAGATGAAGCGAGAATTAATAGCCCAACTATCACTGGGAGCGATGCCATCACCACCGAGCCATCGGCCGTCATTATTGTGACCAACGCTGAAAATTCCCGGATAGCCGTTGGTATCAGCAATCGGCTTCATGGCGATGAAGAGCCATTCTCCCTCCGGTTGGTCGGCGTGCTCCAGACGCAACCTGGGGCCGACTTCGGGCGGACAGAGTTCGAGTCCCAGCTCGCGGGCTCGAGAATAGATGGTTTGGAGATTGACTCCGTCCGGTAGGCCCAGATCTGCGGGCGAGATGGCGACCAAGTTGATCTCAGTTTCTTTGGCCGCCACGCTGAAGGCGGGCTGACTCATTAGGTTCGAGGCCCAGCCGGTTCGCATTCCCCGGCTTTCAATGGCCTGGCGAAAGTCAGCGGCGGTCTTGAGGCTGTCAGTGCCGAGCTTGATGGTTTTCCAGACCACGAATTTGGCCATGGCGCCATTTCCTCCTTTCTTTGGTTTGGTTGTTTGAGTGTTAGTCAAAATTGGTTCAAGGTACAAGAGATAATCTTAGTAAATATAAATTGATTTGTCAACCCAGTTAAAAGTAAAGCTAGGCAACACAAAAATTTTCGTTAAATTTTATTATTAATCAATCGTTGTGGAAAACTAAACATTTTATAAACTTTTAACTGGGTCAATGGTAAAAATAAAAAGAGAAAAAGAAAATCGGGCGATCTCTGCCCGAAATTCCAACTGGCGGTGTGTATTTGAAAAAATCCCTGCCTGCGGCAGGCAGGCGAACT
>CAZFGO010000002.1:46112-51695 GCA_964518525.1 uncultured Gammaproteobacteria bacterium
CGGCAGGCAGGCGAACTCACGAATTGCCTAGAAAACAACTTTATCACACTTCCCGTCTCATGGCGGAGGGTGCAGGATTCGAACCTGCGAGGGTATCACTACCCAACCGGTTTTCGAGACCGGCGCTTTAGACCGCTCAGCCAACCCTCCGCCATACTGCGGGACAAGTGTGATTTTATTCTATTATACCCGTTCGGGACATTTTTCCAACCGTGATCATTAGGCCGATGATTAACCAAAAAAGAACTGAGAGGTCGTTTTTAAAATAAGGAACATCAACCAGGCCGTGAATAATGATCTCGACCAAGGCCGCCGCGAGAGCGATGGCCAAGAGTCCATTGGAATTCAAATAATCCTTTTTTTGATTGTAGAATTTTTTAATCTTGAATCCTAATCTGAAAGTCTCAACAAAAATCCAGCCGACCGCGACGAGACCCAAGAGCCCGAGTTCGGACCAGAAATTCATAATAATATTATGAGGATAGAGCAAGAGCTCGATGTGTTTAGGTAGTCGGTATCGGTTGTAGACGGTGGGGAAGCCAGCCAAGCCGGCGCCAAAGACGGGCCGATTTTCGAGCAATCTCAATGATCCCTGCCAGAGAATTAAGCGAACATCGCCCGAAGTGACCTTGAAAGTAACGATGGGTTTGAAGTAATTGCGACTCGTCGGTATCAGGATAACTAGGATCAGAATTAACGAGGCCAGGAGCACTGTCCACTTTTTTGACCAGGCAAAGAAGAGCAGAAAAGCAGCGGCTCCGGCCACGGCAAACCAGGAACCGCGCGAGACCGCGAAGATGATTGACAATAAGCCCAAGATCAAGATTGCAAGTTTTAAAATCCAAGAGATTAGGTTAGACCAGTTGGTTTTGAGCCAGGACCAGGCTGGTCGGAGGCGAACGGCTTGCTCAATGGCCCAGCCAAAATAAATAATGATGATTGGTCCGATCAAGAGTCCGATAGCATTGGGTGAATCAAAAAAGGTATTAACCCGGCGGTGTTCCTTGGCTTGCCAGAGGGGTACGGGAATAAAATTGCCAGTAATTTTTTGATAAATGGCGAAGAGAGCGATAATCACTGTCTCTACCCCTAGGGCCCAGAAGACTTTTTCTAAATCATTTTTAGATTTGATGGTGTTAATGAAAACAATTAGGAACAAGATCGGTTCAATAAAATAGGCTTTCCAGGCTCCGAGCGCTGCTCTTCGATCTGGCGAAACAAAAATGCTAATAGTGGCGGCCAAGAGGAATAAGGCGATCGGCCAGCGATAATTAGCTGGAATTAAATTTTTGAGTTTTAATCCTTGGTTTCTATAGATTTTGATTAGCCAGATGACGAAGGTAGTTAGGATCATGACCTCAAGCAGCGTCAGGGGTACGAACCAGATCTGAAAGCGAATTAAATAGCTAAAGAGGAAAGCGGAAATTAAATAAATACCCCAGCGTTCGTCGCGGTAGATCAGATAAATAAAAATTAAAAAATAAGCAACTAGAAGCCAGGGGTAGGAGTCTTGTAAGAGTTGAATTATCATAAGCTAGGTTAATTGATTTTTGTTAATTCGATTTGAGGCAATTCTTTGATATTTGATTGGCCAGCGACGACGAGCAAGCCAATTAAAAACCAGATGTGCATAATATAAAGCGTGGAGAAAGTGAAATACTGAAGCAAAATTGCCACCAGGCTGACCAAGAGGCCAATCAGGATTGATTTTTGGTACTGATCCTTGATTCGGCCGAGCGCCCGGATTGAATTATAGATTATCACGCCGAGGAGGAACAGAAAAGCAGCGAAGCCAACTAGACCAGTCTCGGCTAAGATTTCTAGGTATTCATTATTAACTATCTTCCATTCATTTTGTTGCCACCAGGGCAGCTGGCTTCGGGCGCGGGGGCCAAAACCACCAATACCCAGGCCCAGGATTGGATTTTCTTTGAACGCCTGCCAGGCCAGGGCCATAGTCTGCTGTCGTTCGCCATAGGAAGAGCCACCCAAGAGATTAAAGAGATGTCCTTCGTATTTCAATTGATTAAGGCGATAAGATGATTGATCAAAGGTTCGGATCAATTGCCAACTAAAGACCACGGTTATAAGCAAGAGCAAGATGAAGCCGAGCAGTTTTTTGGCATCTTTAAATTCCTGGCGCAGAAGCGAAATAAAAAGAATCAGGGCGGCGAGGAAAGCGAGATAAGCCCCACGTGCCACTGTGAGGATAAAATTGCTAAGCCCAAGAAAGATTAAGAGCATCATTACTTTGGGATTAAAGAATTTTTTTTCCGTTTGATTAAACTTGGTCAGAGGTTTTTTGACCCAGAGGGTCAAGAGTAAAAAGATTGGGATAAAGAGGTAATCGGCAAAATAAAGCGGCTCGGCCGCCGTGGCCTCGACGCGAGTAAAACCAATTTTTTCTTTGACATAATTTGGGCGCAGGCCAGTCCAGGCCGGCGACAGACCAAAATTATCGCCAAAGAATTGCCAGAAACCAAAGAGTGAAACAAAGACCAAGCCCGTCAGTAGCCCCAGGATTATTTTAGTTAAATCCTTTTGGTTTTCGACTAGCTGGGTTAGGAGCCAGCCAAAAAAGGTGGTGAAGAGAACAAAAAAGAAAACCAGGAGTGAACGGTTCAGATCTTCGGCTTTGGTTAAGGACCAGAGATTTATCGCCAGAAAAATCATTAATGGCCAAGTGAGATAATTTTTTTTGTAGGAAATCTTTTTGGTAACCAAGGCAAAGAGCCAGATGACCATCAAGGCCAGAGCCAGGAGCTGGCTGATTCGGACCGTAAGATTAAATAGTCGAAAAGAACCCCAGTGTTCAAAGGGTAGAAAGAAGGCGATGAGCGTTAAGAGCCAGATCATTATTTTTCGGATTCGGTCTTCCATAGTTAGCTTTTTAAAAATTGATAATAATCTTCGGTCATTCGGTCTAGGGTGAAATGTTTGCTCACACGTTCGCGACCATTTTGGCCCAGGAAGTCTCTCGTCTCAGGATGATTAAAAAGATAAATCAGAGCGTTGGCAATCTCCTCGCCGCTCTGAGGCTTAACCAAGAGGCCAGTCTTCTGATCTAAAATAACTTCGGGAATGCCGCCGACCTTAGTGGCGATGATCGGTTTGCCTCGAGCCATGGCCTCGAGTAGGACCAAGCCAAAAGCCTCTTTCTTCGTGGTCGGCAATACCAGGACATCAAAACTATCGATCCAATCAATAACCTTTTCTTGGTAGCCCACGAATTTGACCTGATGGTTCAATTGTAATTCTTTGGCCAGCCAGATTAAATTCTTTTTTTCCGGCCCATCGCCGATCACTATTAGTTCAAGTTCAGGAATAAATTCTTGAGCGATTTTAATAGCTCCGAGTAGGTATTCCACACCCTTTTCTCGATTAAGCCTCGAGATAATTCCGACGGTAAAGGCCCGGCGTTCAGATTGATCGAGCGAGATAAATTTTCGCTTATTCTCGCGATAATTTTCAGGGGCCGCTAGCTCAATGCCATTATAAATTACCCTAATTCTTTTTTCACTGACCCCCAGTCCGACCAAGGTTTTTTTAACGGCTTCGGAAACAGCAATAATTCTAACCCAAAAAGAATTAAAAAGATAAAGCAGTCGCCAGGGATTTAACCTAAGCCAACGGCCAGGGATTACGTGCTCGACCCAAAAGACTTTATAGCCTAGGAGCCGCGCGGGAATGGTTAAAACCAGTTTTTCAGTCAGGGAAAGGCAGTAAAGAATTTTGGTTTTTTTTCTCAAGCGATAATAAACTAACCAGGGCCAGAGGCTGAAGAGCAGTAGGGGGGCGAGAAAAAGAAAAAGCAGCACTCGGCCCGGTGTGACTGGTTCACGGCTGCCCCAGATTTTTCTCGCGGGCCAGTTTCTTTTCTGGAACTCGGCCAAGAGGATCGAGCAAGAGCTGAGTAAGAAAAAATTAACTCCTCGCTCCCGGAGTTTGGCCAAGAGGCTTAGGGTTTGTTTCTCAGTTCCGCCTAGAGCCGAAGTGTAGGGGAAGCGCAGAATTAAAATATTGGGCAGCATGCGATCGAAATTATTTAGATCAATCTAAGCCAATCACTTCCAAAATCAATTCCTTGGTCAAACCCTTGGCAAGATACAAGAGTAAGAAATAAATCAAACTGCCGAGGAGAATGAGCAGGAAGAGATTTTGTCCGCGGAGCAGTAAAATTGTGACGGCCATTACGAGACTAACTAAAAATGATTTAGTAAAGACCGACCAGGAGAGGCGGAGGCGGGTGGTTTTCGCCACCAATCTCGAAGCGGAAAGCAAGATGAAGGATTCAACCAAGAGCGTGATTATGGCGGCACCGAAGTAAGAATAGGTCGGAATGGTTAAGAGATAGCCGATGAGAGCGCCCAAGGCTGCTCCGAGATAAAATTTTACCATGGCTCGCTGTTGACCAGTGGCGACAATTGCGTAGCCGGGCAGGTGGCTGAGGAAGATGACGCCGGTTGCCACGATGAGAATCTGTAAGACTGGCGCTGAAGCACTAAAGTCTGGTCCGGCCACGAGAGTCATGATCGGCCGAGCCAAG
The DNA here is from genome assembly GCA_964518525.1 of uncultured Gammaproteobacteria bacterium. Lineage (GTDB taxonomy): Bacteria > Patescibacteriota > Patescibacteriia > JAGVFQ01 > JAGVFQ01 > CAZFGO01. The sequence goes on from CAZFGO010000002.1 coordinate 50,659, forward strand.
ACGATCGTACCCAAGACCATGGGCCAACTGATCAAGCTCAAAAAATCAAAGGTTTTTTGGAAAATTTTTTGAAACCTTTCTTCATCCCGTTTGCTATAAGCCTCGGCCAGAAGCGGCGAGACCAAACCCAAGAAGAGAGCCGGGAAAGTAATTAGGACTTCTAGGATTTTGTAAGCGGCGCTATAAATACCGACTTCAGTTTGGCTTTTTAAGAGTGAAAGTATCAGGGTGTCGGCCTTAAAATAGACCAAAACGAAGAGACCATTAATAGCCACGGGCCAACTTTTTTTTAGTATGATTAGCCAAAAATTGAAATCGAAAGCTAGGCGCAGTTCAACCATTTTTTGGAAATAGAAATAAACCACCAAAAAATTAGCCAGACTACCCAAGACAACGGCCACGAGCAGGGATAGCAATCCCGATTTAGCAACCACAGCGGCGACAACCAGGATTAAAAAAATTAGTTTGCCAACCAGTTCGCCCAGGGCTACTTTATCCATTTTCAGTTCTTTCTGGAAGAGAGCGGTTAAGATTTGGTTCAGCAGAATAAAAAAAAGAGAGAAAGAGGTGATGATCACGCCCTCCTTGATCACCAGAGGGTAGGGGAAGAGCCAGACCAAGCCCGAGACCAAGAGCAAGAAGAAAAGAGCCGAAGCTAGCCGGAGCGTGAAAAAATTATTTAACAAATATTTTTGGTCGACCATCGGTCTCGAGATCTCATTAAGTAAGACCAAATAGAGTCCAAGGTCCGCCGTCAGACTAAAAAATTGGAGGAAGGCGATGATGGTGCTGTATTCGCCAAACCCTTCCCGTCCCAGATAGCGAGTCATGACGGCGATGGTGAGAATGCCGAAGAAAACGCCCAAAATTTTTCCCGCGGTTTGGATGATAGTATTCCAAGCAATTTTTTTAGTGAGAGACATAAGCGCGATCGGGTTAACATTTTAAATCATAACATTTAAATTTTTCTTTGACAAACCCCAGGCGCTTCAGTAATTGCCTGAACAAATAATTTACTCAACTAAATTTTAAGCCAT
>CAZFGO010000003.1:0-16222 GCA_964518525.1 uncultured Gammaproteobacteria bacterium
TGGCTCAACTTATTACCATTAAGGTGAGGGTGAAAAGAGATGGTCAGATGACCCTGTTAGATCAATTTCAGATTATTCCTGGTGATGTGATTATTATTAGAGAAGGTGATATTGTGCCGGCAGACATTAGATTATTCAGCGTCGAAGGTTTACAGATCAATGAATCACAACTGACTGGCGAATCAATGCCGGTGGCAAAAAAAATATTTGAAAATCACGCCACTAGAGAACAAGAGCTAGCCTTCACGGGAAGCGTGGTAGAAAATGGCACCGGCACCGGCCTGGTTTACGCCACAGGCTATAATACTGAATTTGGAAAAATTGCTTTACTTTCATCCGAGACTAAAAAGAAAACCCAATATGAAAAATCCTTATTGGCTTTTGCTGCTTTTTTGATGAAAATAGTAATTCTGGCTCTAACCCTGGTTTTTGTTCTCAAGCTGATCCTTAGTCGGGATTTTTCTAATATTTTAGAATTGTTGCTTTTTATTATCGCGGTTGCCGTTGCCGTGGTACCCGAAGTATTACCAGTTATTGCTACGGTCTCATTATCCCAGGGAGCTTTAAAATTGGCCAAGCGGCGTGTGGTGATAAAAAGGTTGTCTTCGCTCGAAGATTTAGGCAACATTGATCTCCTCTGCACCGATAAAACAGGAACTATTACCGAAAATAAGATGTCGATCAAGCAATTGGTCTCAGTTGACGAAACCTTATTTCAAACCTTCGCCTATGCGGCGATAACTCCGGTAAAGGGGAGAAAAAGAAGGACAGAAAATTCTTATGATGATGCTTTTATTAATTATGTTTCTCCGGCAATCAAGCACGAAGCCAGGAGTTTCGTTATCGTAAAAGAGATTCCTTTCGATCCCGATGATCGTCGGCGCAGGGTGGTGCTCGAAGATGTTCATCGCCGGAAGTATTATTTAGTTTCAATCGGCGCGCCGGAATATTTATTAAAAATATCCTCTCGGGGCAAGCAAGACAATTATCTCGAAGATATTGAAAAGAAGGGAAGGGAGGGGCTGCATCATTTGGGGTTGGCTTATAAAGAAATTGTTTATAATAAAAATTTCGATATCCTTAAGAATGAGCAAGATCTAATTTTTTTGGGTTACGTTAGTTTGTTTGATCCGCTGAGGCCAACCGCCAAGAATGCTATTCGTCAAGCTGAAAAGTTGGGCATCAAAGTTAAAATTCTCACCGGTGATCGAAGGGAAGTGGCCGAGTATATTGGGAAAGAAATCGGACTCTTGAAAGATGACGATCGAGTTTATCTCGGAAGCGAACTAGATAAAATGTCCCGCCCAAAATTTAGGGAGGTGGTTCTAAGTGATAATATCTTTGCCCGAGTTTCGCCGACGCAAAAGTATGAAATAATTAAAGCTTTAAAAGAAAGTAATGTGGTGGCTTATCAGGGTGATGGAATCAATGACGCTCCATCATTAAAGTTGGCTGATGTTGCCATCGCGGTTAACACAGCGACTGATATCGCCAAAGAGAGTTCGGACGTGGTGATACTGAGCCAAAGTTTGGAGGTAATTATTAATGGTATTAAATCAGGTCGATCAATCTTCGTTAACATCAATAAATATATTGTTTATACCATGGTCAGCAATTTTGGCAACTTTATTTCGCTCTCGCTCTTCTATTTGCTCTCAGCCGCTTATTTACCGATTCTGCCAGTTCAGGTTCTTTTAACCAGTTTAATTACTGATATTCCGCTCATCAGTGTCGCTTCCGATTCAGTCGAAGATGCCGAAATCATCAAACCAGCTAAGCAAAATTTAAAAGAGCTAATCTTAATTCCTTTAGTTCTAGGAGCCCCCACGGCTTTATTTGAGCTCTTTTATTATTGGACTGTTCAACTTCAATCACGGCTAATTATTGAGACTAGCTTATTTGTCTTTATAACCCTTTTATCGCTAGTGGTTTTTTATTCTGTCAGAACTAAGAAAAATTTTTGGAAAGCAAAATTCCCTCCCAAGAATCTTAATATTTTGTTCGTCCTAGGATTCCTATTTTCCCTAGCTATTATTTATTTGCCAACCTTTCAAAAATGGTTTTCTTTCACTACCTTGCCCGCGAAATCAATAATAATGATCTTGGCCTTGATGATAATTTATTTTTTAATTATTGATGTTATTAAGGTTTGGTATTATCGGAGATTAAAATCTGAAAGCAAGGTTGTGTGATATTAGGATCAAGCCGCGGCGACGCTCGTTAACGTTGGCTATACTCGGGTTTATGATTTCAAGGGTGGTTTGGCAGATTGGGGAGAGGCTGGTTTTCCGTTTGAATCAGATCTTAAATAATTGTTTATAGTTAGCTGTATGCTAGCTTGTTGAGGTATAAAAGACCTGCTATAATATATTATATATAAATTAATTTTGATTATGACGGATGTAATAAATAACAATTTAACTCCGACACCCGAAGAAGTAGCATTTAAGGGTGATGAAATATATAAGAATAAATTAAAATCAAGATTAGAACCCAGGGATAATGGGAAATTTGTTGCGATTGAAGTTATTTCAGAAGATTATTTTGTTGGTGATTCTATACTAGAAGCTTTAGAAAAAGCTAAAAAAAAATATCCTAATAAATTGTTCCATACCATAAAGATTGGTTATCGGGGCGTATTTAAAATGGGTGGTTATGCTAAGAAGGGATTGGCTTATGGATGGGATCATTAACAAAAACGAATCTCCAAAAATAAAAATTAAATTATCTGGTCAGTTAAGTGAGCCTCAAATTTTTGATGTAATAATTGACACTGGTTTTACTGGCGCTGTTTCAATGCCTTTGGTTAAAGCCCTTCCTTTAGGGCTTGTTTTATTTAGCACTGCTTCATTTACGCTTGCCGATGGATCTAGAGAGAATACATTTCTATGTCTTGGGAAAGCCGAAGTGGAGGGGGTTAAGAATCCAGTTATAATTTCACTAACTAAAGGCAATGATATTTTAATTGGGACTGAATTTTTATCTATATTCGGCATCAAATTGGATTTAGATTATAAAACGGAAATTTTTTCCTTTAAACCCAGTAATGATCTTCCTAAATAAGAAATGATATTAATATTTTAGATACCATACAGAAGTCTATTATAAAGCTATAATTATCTAATCGCTGAAAAAGGTTCTAACTAGTTGTTCCCCCGAGTTAGATTTTAAAGAATCGTTGCAATTAAATTTTGGAGAATAAACGATCCCAGTTGGCCGTTTTTTATGGGTTCATCTTGACAGAAAATATAACTTTGCTATCTTAAAAATAATTCCTAATCGTATGATTAGGTCGTTCCGCCAGGAATAAGGGTGTCAAGGCTTCCACACCAACCTAGGAGCCGCTACGAAATAAGGAGGTGCCGTATGGCAGCCACCTGGGCCGTCAACTGGCAAGTTACCAATGGTCCGTCGAAGTTCGATTTGATGCTGGCGCTTTTCGAGGATAGAGAAGTGAGTTTCAAGGCAGTCCAGTTGGACTACGACGACCTCGAAGTCAAAGGGAGTGAAGCTTTGCTCCGGGTCACGATTACCGAACTTAAGAGGGGGAAGAAGAATCATGAATGGGAAGCCAGTGGTACAATCGTGCGTCACCTCGATTCGGCTGGCAAGGTGAAGTCTGGGCCCCGCAAGGAGTTCAAGATCGAGTGGTATTCCGATCGGATCCGCAAGGGAATCTTGACCGAACTCCAGGAGAAAGCGAACTAGCCTGACGTTACCCCGCGTTCTTGGTTCAGTTGAATCAGGGAGCGGGTTTTTTATTATCTAATTGTAACACTATTAAGTGTTGTTTATTTTTTTACCCTCCTCTTCTTGTCATCTCGAGCAGGGTCTTGTCAAACCTAGTTGCGGTAGCTAGAGCGGGCTCGAAATGACATTTAGAGATTGCTTCCCCCGCTGAAGCGGGGTCGCAATGACAATTTTGAGCCTGTCATTGCGAGGACCCCCGCCTTGGCTGGGGATGAAGCAATCTCTATACCTCTTTCGACGGTCTCTGCTTTGCAGATGGCCTGCCCTGGCAGGATAGGTTCGTAATGACAATTGATCATCGATTAAAAGAGTAAACAACATCAGTACAAAAGTACAAATTATTAACATCGAAGTAGCTTGGGCTTTACAAGTTTGTTATAATAGAATCAGATTTATAATTTGAAGTATTAAATGAAATGAAGAGAGTAATTTTGATTATTCTGATCCTGATCCTAATCGTCTTCACAGGTTATTGGCTTTATTATCGATCGGGTTTTGGACTAGTTTCTCCCAAAGAAAATTTAAATTTTAAAAATATTGCTATGGAAATTTTAAGTCCGAGTTTTAAAAATAACGAATCGATTCCGGCTAAATATACCTGTGATGGTGCCAATACTAATCCGTCGCTCCTGATTAATCGAGTTCCGTCTCGAGCTCAAAGTTTAGCCCTGATCATTAATGATCCGGACGCGCCGCGAGGCACTTGGACTCATTGGCTGGTTTGGAACATTGACCCCAGAACCACCGAGATTAAAGAAAACAGCGTATCGACCGGAGCGATTCAGGGTACAACCAGTTTTGGCCGGATTGGCTATGGTGGTCCTTGCCCACCGAGCGGAACTCATCGCTATTTTTTTAAACTCTTCGCTCTAGATACCAAACTGGAATTAAGTTCAAATTCAAAGGCGGAAGATTTAGAGCGGGCTATGACTGGACACGTTTTGGATCAGAGTGAATTAATTGGTCTTTATCGCCGACGTTAAGTCGTTTCATAAACTTAGACCTATGAAAAAAATTTTGACGCTCTGCCTGATTCAAAAAAATGATTCTCTACTCTTGGGTTTGAAAAAACGCGGCTTTGGCGCTGGTCGCTGGAATGGATTTGGCGGTAAGGTTAAAGAGGATGAATCTATTGAAGAAGCGGCCCGACGAGAAGTTAATGAAGAAGCTGGCATTGAGCTTTTAGATTTGGAGCGGCGAGGGGTTTTGAATTTTAAATTTGTTAATGATCCAGAGGTTTTGGAAGTCCATGTTTTTGGCGCGACTGAATTTTCCGGCGAACCGATTGAGACCGAAGAAATGAAGCCACAATGGTTTCTGATCAGTGCAGTGCCTTATGATCAGATGTGGCCCGACGATCGTCATTGGTTACCCTTATTGCTTGAAGGGAAGAACTTTCGGGGAGATTTTTATTTTGAGAATAATGATAATTTGATTTCATATAATTTAAGAGAACTAGAAATCTAATTCTCAAAAAATTTTTATGACTCAATCGGAATCAAATAAAATTTCGCCAGAAATTTTTGGCGTTTATAAACCAGTTGGCCCGACCTCACATGATCTAGTTGATCTGGTTCGGCGAATCACCGGAGTAGGTCGGGTTGGCCACGCTGGCACGCTTGATCCCTTGGCTCGAGGAGTGCTCGTATTGGCGGTTGGCCGGGGAGCAACTAAACAATTAGGGCAAATAGTAAAAAAGGAAAAAGAATACTTGGCTAAAATAAAACTAGGGTTTTGGAGCACGACTGACGATGAGGAGGGGAAGAAAGAGGAAGTTAAGATTAGTCGCTGGCCGAGTGACGATGACCTTAGAAAAATTTTAATTAAATTCCAGGGCTGGATTAGCCAAAAGCCGCCGGTTTTTAGCGCCATTAAAATCAAAGGCAAGAAGGCTTACGAGCTGGCGCGAAGCGGAGAATTGCCAGAGCCTAAGCCACGATTGGTGGAAATCAAAGAGATCGAATTAATTGATTATCATTTTCCTTGGCTGAATTTAAGAGTGGCCACTGGTCCGGGTGTCTATCTTCGTTCTCTGGCTCGAGACCTGGGTAGCGCTTTGGGAACCGGGGGTTATTTGGCTGATTTGGAGCGAACCAGAGTCGGACAATTTTCTAAGGATCAAGCGATCAGGCCTGAAGAATTAAAAAATTTTTTGATCTCGAGACAATGGGTAAGATTAAGCGAATAATTTTTGCAAGTCAGAATCAGGGCAAGGTTCGAGAGATGAAGGCAATACTTCGGGATTTGAAAATTGAAGTTTTGGGCGCCAGCGAGATTGGAATTAAAGAAGAAGCAGTTGAAGATCAGGTTACTTTTGAAGCCAACGCGCTCAAAAAAGCTCAATTGATCGCCCAATTATCAAAAGAATGGTCCGTGGCCGATGATTCGGGTTTGGGTATTAAGGCTCTGGGCGGTCGGCCAGGTGTTTATTCGGCTCGTTGGGCTGGGCCCGGTGCTTCGGCCGAAGAGTTGGTTAATTATACTTTGGAGCAGATTAAAACTGTTCCGCCGGTTGAGCGCCAGGCCTGGTTTGAAACTGCGGTGGCGCTCGTGACGCCGACCAGGGAGTCCTGGATTTTCAAAAGTCGAATTGAGGGCGAGATCGTTAAGAGCCCGCGAGGCCAACCCCGGCCCAAATTACCCTACGATGTTATTTTTCGGCCCCAGGGCTACGATCGAACCTTTGCCGAGATGACTGATGAAGAAAAAAATAGTTTGAGTCATCGAGGTTTGGCCTTTAGGCAACTTAGAGATTTTATTGCCAAATTTTTATGAAAAGGTTTTTGGTGATTATCGTCGTGATAATCTTGGTTGGCGGAGCGATTTGGGCTGGTTGGTTTTATTGGCAGAATTTGAGAGGTATTGGGCCAGCGATTAGCCCACCGCCAGCCAACATCGCAAGTTTAATTGGGTCAGCTCTGCAGTCTCAAGGGCTGCTAAAACTTCCGCCGGGTTTTTCCATTTCGATTTTTGCCCAAGGGCTGGGCGATCCCCGAGTGATCACGCGCGATCCACTCGGCAATTTGATGGTTAGTATTCCGGCTGAAGGTCGAGTAGTGGTTCTGCCTGATAAAGACGGCAATGGAGTTGCCGACCAAGTAGTAACGATCGCTAGCGGTTTAAATAATCCCCATGGATTAGCCACGAGATGTATTGATAGCCTTAAATTAATCGGCTGCAAAATCTATATCGCCGAATCAGATCAAGTGGCAGTCTACGACTACGATTGGCAGAACTTCAGAGCAATCAATAAAAAGAAATTAGTTGACTTGCCCAATGACGGCAAACACTTCACCAGGACTATTATGTTTTTGCCTTATCTAAATCAGGATAAGCTTTTGATTTCTGTTGGTTCTGATTGCAATGCCTGCCAGGAAAATGATTGGCGGCGAGCAAAAATTTTGGTGGTTGATGCCGACGGCAAAAATCTCAAAACCTTCGCCTCAGGTTTGCGCAATTCTGTATTTATGACCATTAATCCAATCGACAGCAAGATCTGGGCGACCGAAATGGGCCGTGATTATCTCGGCGACGATCTACCGCCCGACGAAATAAATATTATTGAAGAAGGTAAAGATTATGGCTGGCCGGAATGCTATGGGAAGAATACACCTGATAAAAATTTTGATCCCAAAGCGGTTTGTGCTAATGACACTCCTTCAAACATTGATATTCCGGCGCATTCTGCTCCTTTGGGTTTGGCCTTTGTTCCTGAGGAAGGCTGGCCCAGAGAATATTGGTATAATCTTCTGGTTGCTTATCATGGTTCCTGGAACCGGAGTGTGCCAACCGGTTATAAAATTGTTCGTCTAAAAATCGATGAGCGGGGCAACTATTCTGGGGCGGAAGATTTTATTACCGGTTGGTTGACGCCCCAGGGTGCTCTGGGTCGGCCAGTTGATATTTATCTTCAGGCCGGCGGTCTAACGTATATTTCCGATGACAAAGCCGGGGTGATTTATCGAGTGGCCTACCAAGGCAAGCAGTAGTTTATGAAAATTTTTATTAAAGCTCGGCCAAATTCAAAAGAAGAACTAATTAAGAAGATTGATGAAAATCATTTCCTGGTTCGAGTAAAAGAGCCGCCGATTCAGGGCCGGGCCAATCGGGCGATCATTAGTTTGGTGGCCAAATATTTTGGCCTCGCGCCAACTCAAGTGATAATAGTTTCAGGCTTTACTGCCAAAAATAAAATTATCGAGCTTACTTAATTGAACAAAATAAGTTATCATGAAGGAATAACTACTAATTTATTTAAAAATATGAAAATTAAAGTTGGTCAAACAGCCCCAGATTTTGCTCTGCCGGACCAAGAGGGGCGAGAACATCGACTCTCGGACTATCGCGGCGAGTGGGCGCTGCTTTATTTTTATCCCAAAGACGATACGCCCGGCTGCACGGCCGAGGCCTGCGCTATTCGCGATCAATTTCCCCAGTTCGGCGAATTAAAAGCTCGAGTCTTGGGTGTGAGCGTTGATTCGGTCGCCAGCCATAAGAAGTTCGCCAATAAATATCATTTGCCTTTCAGCCTCTTGTCTGATGATGGTAAAAAAGTGGTCAAGCTTTATGATGTTTGGGGCAAGAAAAAATTTATGGGTCGAGAATATACCGGCACCAAACGAACTTCTTTTCTAATTGATCCTAATGGTAAGATCGCTAAGATCTATGAGGCAGTGAAGCCAGCGCTTCATGCCGAGGAAGTTTTAACCGAGCTTAGTCAGAACCAATAATCTCTAATTTTTAAATAGTCATTTTTGCATGAAAAAATTTTTTTGGTTGGTCATTTTGGTTATAGTTATTTTGGTCGCTGCTTTAGTTATTTACCTAAGATTAAATCAATCGAAAGCGACCGAGGTGGCGGCTCAACCAAATTCAGACTTAATTCAGGTTTTCGATCCCAACCCCAACGAGATCGTCTCGAGCCCCTTAGTGATCAAGGGACAAGCTCGCGGCACTTGGTTTTTTGAAGCGGTTTTTCCAATTAGGCTCCTCGATGCCAATGGTAACGAGTTGGCCCAGAGCCAAGGTCAGGCCAAAAGTGATTGGCTGACTGGAGGTTTTGTTCCCTTTGAATCAACCATAGTTTTTGGAACTCCCGAAACAGCCTGCGGTATTTTGGTTTTTAGAAATGATAATCCTTCGGGGAGGGCCAGTTCGGCCAAAGAATTCCGCGTACCGATTTGTTTTAAAAAGTGATTAATTGATTTTTAATTTGAGAAAATGTTATAATTGAAGGGTAATTAATAATGTTAATTTATGCCGCGAAGCAGGAGAGGTCGAGAAGAATATTCTGAAGGTTGTCCTTTTTGCGATGATTTAAAATCCGATGGAAGAATTTCGGCTAAAAAATTGCGAGCGTTGCATTTAAAAGAGAAACACGAAGAATTGGAAAAGCCGGCCGAGGAAGAAGAAATAGAGGAATAGAGTTTATGTTGCTTCAGTTGCCGAGTCAAAAAGAGCGAATTGTTTGGACCCGTCACGCCCAAGAAAAAATGAGGTTCTATCGTCTTTCCGAGAGCCGGATAAAAAAGGTCCTTCGTCGGCCCGAGCGACAAGAATTCGGTGTGGCGCCGGCCACGGTTGCTTTAATGCAAAGGACTGGATCGTCAAAACATCCGACTGAAATTTGGTTGATGTACCAAGCGGTTAAGGAGAAAGAGAAAAAAGATAAAATTGGTGGTTTAAAAATAAAAATTATTTCGGCTTGGCGTTATCCTGGCAAAAGTCCGGCGGGTAAAGAAATTCCAATGCCGAGCGATATCCGCGAGCAGTTGGCAAAAATAAAAAACGAGCCAAGGTAGTTTCCTCAGCTCGCGGTCACTGTCATCAAGATTTTTGATGACCGTGGGGGCAGATTCCTCCTTCATCATAGAAGCTGCCATCACGAGAACAGCGATTGCCAAAGCTCCGAGACGCTGGAGCGGCTTCAGCGCTGGCTGGTAGCGTCGAAGGAACGGTTTTGGTCTTGACTGGGTCGACTTGCGAGAGGACAGCTTCACCACTGTGATCGGTTCCATTTCCTGGTTTGCGTTTGGCCACTGATTAATTCACCTCCTTTGGCTTAATCCTATTATAGGGTATAATTAAAAAAGGAATCAAGTGGTTTTAGTAAAATTCAATTTATGTCGCTAATCATTCGTTGGTTAATTAATGCTCTAGTTATTCTGGTCTTGCCTTATATTATCCCGGGCGTAAGCGTACAGAATTTTTATACCGCCTTAATTGTTGCTTTAGTCTTGGGAATTCTGAATGCCTTGGTGAGGCCGGTACTAATTCTACTCACTTTGCCGATCGATATCTTGACTTTAGGATTATTTGTTTTTGTTATTAATGCTTTTTTGATTTGGCTGGTTTCTACTTTTGTTAAGGGTTTCAGTATCTCTGGTTTTGGGCCAGCTTTGGTCGCGGCTCTAATTTTATGGCTGGCTTCTTGGCTGACCAACCGTTTATTAATTTAGAAATTAATTTATGAATAAAAAAAGAAAAGTGGCTTTGAAAAAGCACCGCAAGAGGCAGGGCAAAAAAATTTCCTCCCTCAGATATCGTTAGTTGATCGGGAGCGTATTTAAGGAATTTTTACTTGGGCTGAGATTTAAAAATATGATGACCTTTTTTGATTATTCGAAATTAATCGCCAGTACTGCGCTTTCGCCGTTTTTGATTTGGTTTTTGATTTATCTAGCCGTGATTTGGACTTTGATTTGGAAGGGTCTGGCACTTTGGCGAGCGGCCCGGACTAATCAGCCCATTTGGTTTATCGTTTTTTTGATTTTTAATACGCTCGGCATTTTGGAGATACTTTATCTTTATATTTTTAGTCAACCTAAAAGAGTAGTGGGTTCTAAGAGTTAGGCTGGTTTGGGGAAAATGATTTTCGAATAATTAGATTAGTAAAAATTATGGAATCAAAAAAAACTAGATCAAAAAAGATCCGAGAAACTAAGAGGGGTAGTTTTAAATTACCTTTAATCTTTTTGCTGGTTATAATATTTTTTCTTTTACTTTCCTTAGATTTAGTTGCAGTCTCTTGGTTTAAGTTAGGGAAATTAACCTTGAGGAATATTCAGTCGCCGACTGTTTTAAATAATGCCGGTCCGGTTTTCAAGGCCATCGGGAATAAGTTATTAGATTTCAATGGTCCGAACGGTTTTACTTTCAAGCACCCTAATTGGTTAGAAATTAAAGCAGCGGATTTGCCCCAAAATGGGTTTCCGCCGGGAATGAAATTATTACTCATGGAAACTGATAACCAATTTATTCAATTCATGGCCCTTGAAAGTTTGGCCGAGCCGACCAAGAGTTTGGCCGCTTCGATTAAAGAAGATTTAAAAAGGGAAGCGACCAGGGTTAAGGATTTAAAGATTGTTAAAGAAGAGACAACGACTAACAATGCTAGTTTGGAATTAACTTATTTTGCCGATGGTTTTAGGGTTCGAATGTTTGCCCGTGATTTTCTAGTTAAAACTGCCGGAGGCAATAAAATTTATTCCTTAGGCATTCAATTAGCCGATTCTAAGTTGGTTAATTATCAGACCTTAATTACCTCGATTCTTGATTCAGCCAAGATCAGTACTCAATAATTTTTTGGGGATAAATTATTTGACTAAATTTTTATCTTGAGCTAAACTAATAGAGTTATGGAAATAAGAGCAGGAGAACAAATTATTACTTGCCAAACCCTAGAATCAATCAGGGGTATTATTACTATTATTAACATTATTACCCAGCCCGACGGGGTGGCAGGTTTCAGATTAGCTTAGAGCTAAAAAGATAGTAAGATAAACCAGAAACCAGTCCGCCCCAACGGACTGGTTTTAGTTATTGATAAAATTGTTCTTTAGATAGATACCACAACCAGAAAGCCCGTCTACTCCGCCAACTGGCGGATACGAAGGGCAAGTCCCGGCGTTCGCGAACGACGGGACAAGTCACGGTATTAGCGAATGCCGTGAGAAGGGGGAAAGATGGTGAGGAAAAATCTAGTTCCAAGGTTCTATGTTTATTATCGAGAAGATGGTCACTGGGTTCGCTATTGGCACGAGCCAGTCTCAACTATCGAGGCGGCAGATAGATTTCGAGCCGGAGCCAAAGTTTCTAGGGGTACGAGGCAGGTGAAAATCTTGAACCTGGCTGGTTTCAAGGGGAAGCCGCCAGTTCAGATTAGTTTTGAAGAAGAACTTTTGAATCGTGAAGTTAGAATTAGGAGGACCAATGGCGGAATCAAGTCAGTTGGCTTAAAGCAACCAGAGGAGTAATGGACTAGCCATCACAATCGAGAGTCGTCCAAGGATTGGGCGACTTTTATTTTACTATTGACTTTTTATTTTTTATTTGCTAAGTTGATTAGAGATTTCTTTAAAAATTAAACTTAAACCAAGGGAGGAGTGATATGACCAAGCAAGTGATCCGAATCAACGGAACTTATTTGCATCTGTCTTATGGAATCGTTCTGGGTCAAGGAACTATCGTTAGGGAAAAAAGAAGGTCTTGCCCGGTTTGTTGCCTTTTGGGCCATGGCGATTGCGATTGCCAGCTTCATAGGCTAACCATCCCGCAGATTCGGCTAATCGATCTTTGGATCTGCTCTTGCGAACATCTGCTCGATGATCAAGCTTGCAATTTCGCTTTTCCGGATTTTCTGAATCGGGAGGAAGTTAGAGAATTGGCCAGCCAGAGACTGGCTTATTTAAGGAATTCTAGAATAACCAAAGTTCCTCAAGAACCAAGGAGACTAAAACAATGAGACCAAAAAGAATCGTGACCAGCGCCGCTGGTTCGGGTCACTATCGAATCCTTTCGGGATTGAAATGGTTGATCCTCGAGGGTTTGGCCAGGTTCGATCTCAAGGCCGTAGTTTCGGTGGCCGACAGCGGCGGCGATACCGGCTTCTGGATTCGTGATGAAAAGGGGTTGCTGCCGCCAGGTGATTTTGCCAAATGTTTGGTGGCCCTATCTCCTTATCCTGAAGAAATGCTTCGGGAAATGTTTTTGACCAAGTTCAGCGAGATGGGCGAACTTACGGGCCATAACCCGGCCAATATGATCTTCACCCAATTCCATCGAGCTTCGGGCGGTGATCCGCTCATCGTTCTCAGAGCTCTCTCGCAAATGTTCCGAGCCGTGGGGACGATTCTGCCGGTTTCTCTGAAGCCCGTAACTCTGGGAGTCAAAGTCGAGTTCCAATCCGGTCGAACCGAATGGGTTTGGGAGGAAGGTAGGATTGACCGTTTGGTTTACGATCCGGAATTCAAGGGCAAAAGATTCCGAATCATTGATGCTCGCTTGAAGAGTTCAAGGATCCGGATGGTGACTGAGGTTAGCGAGGCGTTGCTCCAGGCCGATCTCATCATCCTCGGACCGGGCGATCTCTATACCTCAGTTCTACCCAACCTTTTGGTGCCGGGCCTGGCTCGAACCATCCGTTCGGCTCGCGCCAAAGTGGTCTATGTTTGTAATCTTATGACCAAGCATGGCGAAACCGACGGTTATCGCGCTTCGGATTTCGTGGAGCAAATCGAGAGCCGTCTGGAAAGGAAAGTTGATTATTTGGTCTGCAACAACGAAAGGCCGTCGCAGCGGATCTTGAGGCGCTATGCCCAAGAACGATCGCATTTCGTTGAGCCGGATCTGGTCTCGAGCGAAGGGAGAATGGTCATTTCGCGTAATCTGATGAGCGCGACCGATGTCGCTCGTCACAATCCCAAGGCTTTGGCTTTGGTAATCAAGGAAATCTTGAATCTCTGAGTGCTCTCTTTTTAGGGAGCACTTTTATTTTTGAAATTTGTCAGCTTTGTTAAATTGACAAATTCCTGGGAGATGATAAAGTGATGACAATAAAATCGCACCTTAACTAACTTGAGACACAAAAGAGGAGGCTCAAAACATGTATGATGCCGTGATCGGCTTTTCGATCAACCTGGAGGACGTTTGGGTTCTCCGGGGCGACCTTGAGAAGCAGAGAAAGATCCGTTCGGATTTAAAGGTTATGGTCTCCGGTACTTCCCTTGATGTGGCGAGACAAATGGCTCTACTCGAAAAGAAAGTCAAGCTCTTTGGGTTTGTCGGCCCCAATGACCCCAGTAATCTGATCTTGGAGCAGAAGCTCCAGGGTGAACAGTTTGAATCAGCTCTATTGCCCGTGCGCCAAGGCAGTGCCCGAGCCGCGATCCTGATTGGTCTCAAACGGTACACTCTTTCTTACAAGCCCGTTTTGAGATCGGTGCCACGAAAAGAACTAGGTGGTCAGGAAGCCCGGTTTCTGGTGGTTACCGGTCTGCGTCACGACCCGAAAGAAATTAAGGCCGCCCTTTGTCTCTGGAATCAGGGTGAGGGCGTTACGGTCCTGAACGCCAATGTCGATTTGACTTCAGACCGAAAGTTATTCTGGTCGATCCTGAATTCGGTTGACATTCTCTGCCTCAACGATTTGGAAGCCACTTCCTTTTTAAGGAAGAAACGTCAAGACATTGCCCTTCAAGACCTCAGAGTCTTCCATCGTTCGGGCGTTAAGATAGCTTTGGTCACTTGTGCTGAGAGGGGAGCGTTTCTTTCGTTCAGTCGGGGCATAAAAATTCATCAAAAAGCTCTTAGGTTGATTCGACCTTTTGTTGATGAAACCGGAGCGGGCGATGCTTTTCTCGGCGCTTTCCTTTCGGCTTTGATCGAAGGTCAGGATCCGAAAGAAGCCTTGAGATTCGCCGCGGCCGCTGGTGCGGGCGCCGTGACCCATTACGGCGGTTCTTCTTTGCCTACCCGGCAGGAAATCAGGAGGATTCTCAAGTTTAACCAAGAGGGCTAGCCGCCCTCTTTTATTTTTGGTTACTAGAGTTTATAATTTTAATATGATTATTTTTATTGATTTTGATCATACCATTTTTGAGACCAGGGGTTTGCTTAAGCAGATGGCTCGGGAATTTGTGGAATTCGGCATTCCGGTCGAAGATTTTTGGGCGAGTTACCGTGAACTAAGGAAGCAGCACCCCTATAGTTTCAAGACCCAGCGGCGTTATTTAAAAAGAATGGGCCAGGATTTTCCCTTGAAGCTAGAGCAAAAGTTAAAAAAAGTTATTGGGACCAAAGCCAGAAAACAAGTCTACGCTGACGCGTTATTTTTTTTGAGCGAGATCAGGAAAAATAAAAAAATCAGATTAATTTTGTTGAGCTTTGGTGACCGCCAGTTTCAATTATTAAAAATCAGAGGCGCGGGACTCGAAAGATACTTTGATCGGATAGTCATCACACCAAAAATCGACAAGACTAAAAAAGCCCAAGCTCATTTTAAAAAAGGCAAGGAAATTTATTTGATTGACGATCACCCCTTGGTTCTAAAAAAATTTTTCGGTTTCGATAAGATTAATCTCATTCAAATTGTTCGCGGAAGAAAGGCGGGATCAAAAGCAGCGCGTGTTCGAGTTTTTAAGAATTTTTATCAAATTTTTAATTTCTTTAAAGGAAGAAAAGTAAGTGATCCGAATTAATCCGAAGCGGAAATTTCAATCGAGTCAATTATCTTGACGATGGGCCTTTCAATCTATTAGATTTTATATTAAAATTAGATTAAGCGCATATTTGTTTATCATTTAGCTAGGCGATTTTAAAGTAAGATTTATGACCAAGAAACCCAAACAAAGAAAACAAAAAATTTTTGGCGCGGCAGATTATGGAGAAGAACTTGAGCTCGGAGGCATTGAGACCCTTTCCGGACCGGATCGAAAAATGATCGAGAAGGGTGGTTGGCCATCGAAACTTCCTAAAAAGAAGCGCGGAAGTCCGGAAGAATCATATCGACCATTCTCGGGCTATAAAGGGCACAGATAAAATTGTTACTTAATTATAACGATCATAAAAATTTTAAATATGAGATCAGTTCCCATCAAATTACCCAAACAACCAAAATTGAATTTGGGCCGATTGGCGAAAAAGTCGTCTAAGAAACGATTGTTAGCGACCGTTGATCCGCGCCGTTTGGTCGAAGAAAAGACGCCGAGTCGTGAATTAACTAAAATTTGCCCCAAATGCGGATCAATTTATTATGATAAAAAATGGTATGCCCAAGAAGAGCTGGCCCGGCACTTGGCGCGGCGGCAAGAATTAAGGGGCCAAAGTTTCGAGCGCTGGTTCAAAGATCAATTGAAAAAGGCTCGGAGCATTCTTTGTGAAGCTGACCGCCAAAACAAGAACTGGGCCGAAGGCGTGGTGGTGCTCGAAGGTTTGAATGGCCGGATTCGTTTTGATGTCCTAAACCTGATTAAAAATATTGATCGCGAAGGCAGAAAAAGTGATGTCGAAGATCGTGTTATTGCCCTCGAGGATCATGGTGAGCGAGTGGTGGTCTATACTTCTGAGAATCAATTAGCCCACCGGATTGGCAAGCAAGTGGCCAGCGCTTTTAAGGGTGGGAAATTGGAAATAAAATTTTCGGATCGTGACGATGCCACCAGAGTCCATTGGACCGCGCCTAAATTAAAATTAG
>CAZFGO010000003.1:16322-41442 GCA_964518525.1 uncultured Gammaproteobacteria bacterium
TTCCTAAGGTTAAGATAAATTTCGGGCCATTAAAGAGGCGCTGGAGATAATTTTTATCTTGGAAATCACCTTTTCTTTGGTCAGAGGCAGGGTATCGGTCAGGAATATTTTTTTGATGGCCGAGGTCTTAAGTCGGTTGATGGCTGGGCCAGATAAAACCGGATGAACCGCGGCGATATAAAGATCTCGAGCCTGATGTTTTTTCAATAATTTGGTTGCCGCGATAATTGTTCCAGCCGTGTCGATGAGATCATCAACAATCAGGCAAGATTTGTCTTTAATTAACTGGGGCTGGTCGATAGTTAGAATTTTGACCGCATTGGGTTTCGGTCGAAATTTTTTTAAGATCGCGACATTGGGGCAATGAATCAAGCGAGCAAAACGTCGCGCCCGTTCTTGGCCGCCGAGATCAGGGGAGACAACAACTAGTTGGCTAATCGGCCGATTGAAATGCGTTTTGAAATAGCTGGTCAAGAGTGGTAGAGCATCGATATTTTTTAATTTGATTTTAAAAAATTGTTCGTCGCGGTGACTGTGGAGATTGATGGTCACCAGTTCATTAATGCCGACCGCAGCAATTAAATCGGCTATTAACTTAGCAGTGAGTGGCGCTCCCGGCTGATCGATTTTATCTTGACGAGCGTAAGCCAGATAGGGGACCAAGGCGATTATTTTTTTTGCGCCGTTGACCTTCAAGGCGTTGGCCAAAATTAAAAATTTTAATAGATCAGTGGGACGGGAAAAATTATCGCCCAAGAGATAAACTTTTTTACCTCTAATTAGTTCTTTCGCTCGAAGATAAAATTCACCATCGGAAAAATTTCTAATTTCTAGCCGGCCCAATTTTAGGCGGGCCTGGAGAGCAATTTTTCTGGCCAAGGACTGCTCGGGATTAGGAGTGAAGAGAAACATGGTTAATCAGTACGAATATTATATTATTGATTTTTCATTGGCCGAACTTTTCAGATTTTTTTAAGAGGTCAATTACTTCCTGATCCTCGGTCTGGGCAAAGATCTCATAAAAGGCGCCGACCGCGCCAAAAAATTCCGGCAGATCAAGGCAAATAAATTCATCCGCCTCTCTTTTAATTATTCGGGCCGAATCAGCGGCTGAAGTCGGAACTGCGACAATGACTTTTTTAGCTTTTTTTGACTTCACTGACTTAATAGCGGCGCGCATCGTTGAGCCAGTAGCAATGCCGTCATCAATAATAATCACGGTTTGATTTTCTAGATTTAATGGTGGCCGACTACCGCGATAGGTTTTTAATCGTCGTTCAGCCTCCCTTTTTTCTTTGACCATGGTTTGATTGAGGTAATCCTGACTGATGCCATAGGTTCTGATCGCCTCTTGATTAAAGATTCCTTCGCCACTTTCAGTAATCGCGCCAATGGCAAATTCTTCATTATCAGGCGCACCTATTTTCCTGGGCACCACGATATCGAGTGGTAGGTTAAGTTCTTTAGCTACTTCGAAACCAACCACCACGCCGCCGCGCGGTAAGGCTAGAATAATCGTCTCCTCAGCGTTTTTAAATTTAGCTAACGCGCCAGCCAATTTTTTGCCCGCGTCAGAGCGGTCGTGAAAAATCATACGGGCAGTGTCAAAACAGGGTTTAATTTATAACAACTCGGTCTCGTTGATCACTAAACCGAATTTATAACCGAGATATTCGGCCGCGGTGCGGCAGAAGACCATGCGTTCGGTGAAGATCTCAAAATATTCCATCACCGGCACAATTTTAGTATCAATATTGATTCGAAGGATAATGCGATTTTGTTTCGAGTCAACCTCTAAGAATGATTTAGTCACCGCATAGTTGACTCGGCTATGGATGTCTTCTTCCAGATGCGAAATGTCGGCGGCAGGCACTCGTGAACGATGCACGTCGGATTTGTCAGCCAAGACTAAAACCGCCGCGACCTTGGTAACAATTTTGATATCGTGTTTGTCGTGAGCAGTGATGGCATTTAAGACCACGGTTAATTCCTCGGGATCCATGCCTAATTCGCGAAGAATGGGATAAACCAGGAGCGAGGCCCAGTAATGGTGCCAAGTTCGGCCGATAAAATTACCTAGATCATGAAGATAACCAGCAATGGCGCAGAGCTCTTGTTCGCGTTCAGTGAGGCCAATTTCTCGAGCGACGTTCCTCCCGATATTAGAAACCAGGGTAACGTGCCGGAAGCCGTGTTCGGTAAATCCCCACTGTTGAATAAAATTATCCGTGGCCTTAATAAAGGCTTTGATTTGAGGATGCTGTTTAATTTTTTCCAGAGTGAGCATATTTTAAAAATTAAAATTTCTAATTAATTTATTATCAAGCTTTAATTTTTAACCCATCGTAAGCTAGAAAAATTTTCATCTTCGAGCCGGCTTTGATTTTCTGCCAAAATTTTTTAATTTCTCGCTCTGCTTCCGCGTGAGGAGGATAGGTGTGACCAATTTGAGTGAGATAAAGATTCTTTATCTTTAGTTTTTTAGCTAGTTCGATCGCTTCGCCGGTATTTTGATGGGAAAAGATTTGTTTTTTAAAATACATTGCTCCGTCGAGGATGACGATCTTGACATTTTTAAGATACTCGAGTCCCGGAGCTGGAATTTTTTTGAAATCACTCGCATAGATTAGGTTTTTTCCTATTTTAAAACCTAGGGCGGGAAAATTTTTTCTAAAATCGTGACTAACTCTGAAAGGGATGATTCTGGTACCAAAAATATCTATCGCCCGATTTGGTTTAAGCAATTCAATTTTGAAAAATTTTTTGAACCGGTGAAAATTTTTTATAATTGCCTGGGCAGTTTTTCGCTCTAAAAATATAGTCGGGATAGTCTTCTTTGGCCAGCGAGCCATTTGCCCGAGACCGCCGATAGCGTCAAAGTGGCCATGAGTGATTAAGATGGCGTCAATTCTTTTGATTTTTTCTCTCTTGGTTTGCTCCAAAAAATCAGGGCTGCAGTCGATAAGAATATTCTTAGCTTTAGATTTGATCAGGGCGGAGCTGCGAGTTCTTCGACTCTTGCTTCCCGGAAGCCGGGCATCGCGGCAGGCGGCCGAACCGCAGCCGGGGCGGGGAAGCAGGCGAACCGGGCCAGAGCCAAGGATGGTGATTTGCATAGAAGCTGGCTTAAACTATTAAAATTCTATCATAAAATAAGTAAAAATGATATAATTGAACTAATAACCATTAATCCATTTATGTCGAAAACGGATTTTAAACTTAATTTATTTTTTAAAGAAGCTCTAATTTTTTTGATCACCCAAGGCCTGGGACTAGTGGTGGCTTGGCGGTTGCTCCAGACCAGGCTCCGAACCCATGTGCCGCCGGAATTGCGGGTCACGCCTGGTTTATCGGTTCTTGATTTTCTCCTCTCATTTTTTTTAGCGACGATCATTATTCTTATTTTACTAAGATTATTTAAGCGAAGTGTTATTGCCTTTGAAATTATTTTTGCTTTTACAGTTTTTGTCGGCTCGCTCATCGTCTTCGAAACTTTTTTCGATGAGTTGGTGGCTTTCCTCTTGGCGATTTTGGTCGCGGCAGTCCGCTTTTTGATTCCTCGAGTCTGGATTCAGAATGCCGTGATTATTATCAGCGTGGCGGGAATTTCTGCCTGGTTGGGCTTGAGCTTTTCTCTCTTAGCTATATTGGTAATTCTATTAATCCTCTCGATTTATGATGTCATCGCTGTTTATAAAACCAAACACATGGTCAGCATGTTCCGCGGCCTGATGGAGAAAGGTGTTTATTTTTCTACCATCGTTCCGGAACGGACTGAACAGCTGAGTCATAATCTGACCGAGGTTCAACCGGAAAAGGGATTTTTGTTTTTGGGCACGGGCGACACGGCCATTCCCTTGATGTTCGCTGTCTCGGCTTTGCCGTTTAAATTGATTAGTTCTTTGGCCATTATGATTGGAGCGCTCCTTGGTATTTTCGCTATGCATCTTCTCTTTATCTCTCAAAAAGAACGCCGACCAATGCCAGCCTTGCCACCAATCGCCCTGGGGTCGATCATCGGGTTCTTGGTTTCACTAATAATTTAGAGAGGGTTAAGGGGGTAAAGAGGGTTTAGGGGGTTAAGAGGGAAGGGTGAAATTTCAATTTTTATGTTTATGATTGATACTTCAACTGGTCCGGAAGGATATAAAAAATTGATTGTTTGGCAAATTGCTTATACTTTGCGTCAGCGCGTTTACAATATTACAAAAAGATTTCCAAAAGCGGAGATGCGGCGGGTAAGCCAAATGAACGCTACGGCCCGGTCGGTCAAACAAAACATCCAAGAGGGCTATAAACAAACATCCTTGCCAAAATACATTTCTTACTTGCGCGACATTGCCTTGCCATCTCTTAGCGAATTGTTTGGCGATATTGAGGATTGTTATGATGATAGATTGATAACCGAAGTTGAATTTAAAGAACTAAGAGATTTATACGGTAGAGGGAATTTTATGTTTAGGAGATTGATTAATGCCTTGGAGCGAAAAAATCAAAACCGAAAATTAAATTCAGATCTTTCTAACACCACTCATCCCTTTAATCTCCCTAAGCCATCATTTGAGAACCTTGAGCATACCGCTGATCTGAAAATTCGGGCCTGGGGCAAAACCAAGGAAGAACTTTTTGCTAATATGGCGGCGGGGATAATGGAAAATATAGGTGGTAAGGGAGTTGAGAGGGGTAGGGGGGTTAAGGGGAAATTTAAAATCGAATCAACTGATTTGGAAGCTTTATTGGTTGATTTTTTGAGTCAGCTAGTCTACTTAAGTGATTTACATAATGCGGTTTTTGACGAGTTTAAAATAAAAATCAGCAATGACCGGGAACTCCAAGCCGAAGTTAGTGGGCATAAGGTAAAAAGGTTTGCCTTGGAAATCAAGGCCGTGACTTATCACGAACTAGTGATTAAACGAAAAGGTCGCCAATGGTTGGCGGAGGTGCTGTTCGACATTTAATTTTTTTTCTGGTTTCTTAGCATGATCGGAAAAAACCAATTAGTAAAAATTAATGATTACCTCTGGGAAATACCCAAGAGTTTTCGTTCGGATATGCGCGTGCCAGCGAGAATTTATGCCGATGAAAAAATTCTCGATCAGATTTTTAATGATCGTTCTTTGGAACAGACCATCAATGTGGCGACCCTGCCCAATATTCTAAAATATAGTTTGGCCATGCCTGACATCCACGAGGGCTACGGTTTTCCGATCGGCGGAGTGGCCGCGATTCGCTGGCAGGGTGGCATTGTTTCGCCTGGCGGCATTGGCTACGATATTAATTGCGGAGTGCGAATTTTGACCACTCAAGTTCAGTGGCGCGATCTCAAACCTCATTTCCCAGAGCTTATTGATGAATTATACCGCCGCGTACCGAGTGGCGTGGGTAGTCGAGGTAAACTCTCAGTGACTAGAAAAGATCTTGATGAAATTCTTGAAGAGGGGGTCGATTGGATGATCAAAAAAGGATTTGCCCTGGCCGAGGACAAAGAAAAATGTGAAGAGAGCGGTCGCATGGCCGGAGCTGAGCCCGAAAAGGTGAGCGAAGCTGCCAAAAAACGCGGGCACGATCAGTTGGGTACGCTAGGTTCGGGTAATCATTTTTTGGAGGTCCAAGAAGTGGCTGAAGTTTTTGATGAAGAGGCGGCTCGAGCTTTAGGATTGTTCCAGGGCCAGGCGGCGATTATGATTCACACGGGTTCGCGGGGATTGGGTCATCAAGTCTGCACCGATTACTTAAGGATCTTGAATCGTTTGATCAAACAATTAGGCATCAGTTTAGTTGATCGGGAGCTGATTTATGCCTCGCTAGATTCCAAGGAGGGCCAAGATTATTGGGGCGCAATGAAAGCGGCGGCTAATTTTGCTTGGTGTAATCGTCAGTATATGACCTATTTGGTTCGTCAGGTTTGGCAGAATTTATTTCAAAAAAAATTTGAAACTAAACTGAATTTGGTTTATGATGTAGCTCATAATATCGGTAAGAGAGAAGATTACAATTTAGATGGGGAAGAGGTTGCGGTTTGTATGCATCGTAAGGGCGCGACCAGGGCTTTCGGGCCAGGAAATAAAGCCTTACCCTTGATTTATCGGCGAGTTGGCCAACCCGTGATTATCCCGGGTAATATGGGAACTGCTTCATTTATTTTAGTCGGGACCCAAAAAGCCGAAGCGGAAACTTTTGGTTCGGTTTGCCATGGCGCTGGCCGGCGGATGAGTCGAGCCGCAGCCAAACGGCTGGTTCGGGGCAGCCAAGTGAAAGAAGAATTGGAAAAGGAGGGAATTTTGGTGCGTTGCGATAGCCCGGCCGGTATTGCCGAAGAAGCTCCTTTGGCTTATAAAGATATTGAGGAGGTGGTTAACGTGGTTCATTCGGCTGGTTTGGCCAGGAAGGTGGTCAGATTAAAGCCTTGGGGTGTGGTTAAAGGAGGCTAGAGCTTGAATTACAATTAAAATAATCTTAAGATAAATTAATCGGAATTAATTTGATTCTATGGAAAAAGCTAGTCGGTGGCAGGCATTGAGATACGGCAAAAAAGAAGAAGTGAGAAAAGAATTAAACGAACCGGTCAGGAAATTGATTGAGGCTTTGTCGGCCATCAAAAGTAGGAGCTCGGAAGAAGAGGATGAGCGCGTGCCCAAGATTCAGGTTAGTGATGCGGCTGGTGCCTTAGCTTTTTTATATGAAAAGATAAGAACGATTGTTGATGATAAGGAAGAGCGACTGCTTCGGAAATACGCCATCGAGAGAATCCTCAAACGTCGGCTGCTCTTTGAGGGCGCGAGCAAGAATATCGGGTTGGCTCTGGTGAAAGAATTGATCCACGCGCGTTACCTGCCCAATAAGGCTGTGCCCGAAGCCAAAGCTGATCAGATTCAGCAAATTATCAATAAATACCTTTACCTGAAACAACAAGCTCTGGCTCGGGCTCAAGGCCGGGGCGAGAGTAATTTGGATCGTTGGTTGATTGGCTTGATGGCCTCGGAGATTGAAGTTTTGCTGCGGAAGGAAAACACCGAGCAGGCCTTAATCGAATTTATGTACTCGATTATCAAAGACGATTTGATTTTTTATGATGGGACCCTGGAGGAAAAAGAGAAGAAGATTCAAATACTGGTGGCGGCCCAAAGAGTTCTGGCTAAAGCCGATCCCATGGTTTCGAGTTATTTTTTATTCCGGCTTTATTATCCCGATTGGCCAAGAGCCGATCAGCGTTTAGTTGATGAGGTGGCAGCCAATTTATCCTTACTGCGTGAAACTATTGAGCGGCATTTAAACCACCCGATTCAAGAAAAACTTTTCATTATTTTTCAAAAAGAAGTTATTACCTATAATATCTTAAGCGAGGTGATCATCGCCAATTTGCCCGAAGTGACGGAGATCATGGTTCAGCCGGAATTGATACAAAAGGAAGTGAAAAAGAATTGTGCCCAACGCCATAAGACTGCCAAAAAAAAATTGGGCCGAGCCGCTTTTCGGAGCATTGTTTACATTTTTATCACCAAGATGCTCTTGGCCGTCGGTCTCGAGGTGCCTTTGGATTATTATCTTCTAGCCCAGGTTAATCCCTTGGCCATCAGCATCAATATTATTTTCCCCCCGCTCTATATGTTTTTTCTAGCCTTGTCGATCCGCATGCCACTCAATAAGAATGCCGATCGAATCTGGTCTAGCATCAAAGGCTTAATCTATACTGATGCCAAACGCTTGACTTATAAAGTTTATCCACCCAGTCGCAGTTTTTTGAAACAACTGGTCTTTACCACGGTCTACACCTTGATTACCGCCGCCATCTTCTTGGCCATTATTCTAGGCTTGGAGAATTTGCAATTTAGTATTATTAGTATTATCATATTTATCTTGTTCCTCTGCTTGGTTAGTTTTTTTGGTATCCGGATCAGGCGATCGGCTCGAGAATTGATTGTTTATCGCCAGAAGGAAGGCATTGGAACCTCGGTTTTGGACTTTTTCTTTCTGCCGATTATAAATGTGGGCCGATGGCTTTCAACCAAGTTTTCCCAAATCAATGTTTTTGTCTTGTTTTTCGACTTCATCATCGAAGCACCTTTGAAGATTTTTATTGAAGTTCTGGAAGAATGGTTTTCTTTCTTGCGAGAAAAAAAAGAAGAAATCTATTAAGTTCAAATAGTTGTATTAATAAGAAAGGAGGAGCAACATGGTCGTCCGAAGCCAGGAGAATATCAGGATTATTAACGCGGAACGAAAGTTGCTTGAGCGAATTATCGAGTTCTTGCAACGGATCGTTGGTCGGCGACTCAATCGGGAGGAAAGGAATCTAGTATCATTTTGGTGGATTCGGCTTTTTGCCCGCCACTACCGTTGGTACCAATATCTGAAATGTCTGATCCCTTGATAGGCACAATTTCGTGCCTATTTTTTTATTTAATCTTCTGATAAAATTATTTTAAGGAAATAATAATCTCCCAATCCTTTTATGACTAATCAAGAAGTCGCCCAATTTTTATACAACCTGGCTGCCATGCTCGAGATTCTTGGTGAATCGAAATTTCGGATCCTGGCTTATGAGCGGGCTGGTCATTCGATCGAGCACTTGGCCGAAGATATTCGCGAGGTCTGGAAGCAGGGACGGCTTGATCAGATCGAAGGTGTCGGTGCTTCGATTGCCGAAAAGATTTCAGAGCTTTTAGCCACGGGTAAATGTCGGTACTACGAAAATTTGAAAAAGAAAGTGCCCGAGGCTGAAATCGCCCTGACCGAGATCCCTGGGGTTGGCCCGAGGATTGCTCGACTACTTTTCGAAAAATATAAAATCAAAAGTCTCAAGGAATTAGAGCGGGCTGCTCGGGCTGGAAAAATTAGAAAGATTCCTCATTTTGGCGAACTAAGTGAGCGCAATATCTTGCGGGGATTGGAACTTTTGAAAAAAAAGAAGATCGAACGAGAGCGAGTGCTTCTTACTATTGCTTTGCCAGTGGCCGAAGAGCTGCTTAATAAATTGAAAAGTTTTCCTTTGGTTGAAAAGTGTGATGCGGTTGGCAGCCTCAGACGAATGAAGGAGACAATCGGTGATGTCGATTTAATTGCGGCTTCGGAAAAGCCAAGGGCCGTGGTCGATTTTTTTGTTCGGCTGCCGGTTTTTAAAAGGATTTTGGCTTCGGGCGAGACCAAGGCTTCGGCGATCCATAAACATAACCTCCGAGTTGATCTAGAAATTTTGCCCTCGCGTGATTATGGTTCGCTTTTGCAGCATTTCACTGGTTCGAGAGAACATAATATCCACCTTCGAACTTGGGCCGAAGAGCGTGGGATAAAAATTTCCGAATACGGCATTAAAAAGAAAGGTCGGACTTATCACTTTACTGATGAACCAAGTTTTTATGAATTCCTGGGCATGCAATATATTCCACCTGAATTGCGCGAAGATCAGGGTGAGCTCGAAGCGGCTCTGGAGCATCGCCTACCTAGATTAGTTGAGCTCAGAGACATTAAAGGCGATCTTCACGCTCACACGAAGGAAAGCGATGGCAGTTTTTCGGCCGAAGAAATGGCTCGAGCGGCTATCAAGCTGGGACGGAAATACCTCTGCCTTTCGGATCACACCAAGGGTTTGGGCATTGCTCGGGGATTGGACGAGAAACGTTTTCTTAAACAGATTAAACTGTTTGATTCCTTAAACAAAAAATTCCGTAATTTTAAGATATTAGTTGGTGCGGAGGTGAATATCGCTGCCTCAGGTGATCTCGATCTCGATGAAAAGATTTTGGCTCGATTGGATATGGTGATCGGCTCGATTCACTCTAGTTTCAACCAAACTAAAGAGGTTATGACCAAGAGGATTGTTAAGGCCTTGAATAATCCTAACATTGATATTCTTGGCCACCCTTCGGGCCGGATTATTGGCGAGCGGGAAGCTTATCAAGTTGATTGGAAAGTAGTCTTCCAGGCAGCGGCTAAAAATAAGGTAGCACTAGAGGTTAACTCATTTCCTGATCGTTTGGATCTTAGGGATGTCTTGATCAGAGAGGCGATTAGATCTGGCGTGAAGATCGCTATTGATACTGATAGCCATCACATTGATCACTTGGATCTGATTCGCTATGGTGTGGCGCAAGCCCGGCGGGGTTGGGCCAGAAAGCAAGATGTTATCAATACCTTACCATTGAAGGAGATTTTGAAGTGGGCTCGAGAACGGAGATAGTAGAAAATCGGTTTTAAAATAGTTCAGAGCGTTTTAGAATCTGAGCTATTTTTAATTTATTGACCGACGAGTAAATTGGGTATAGAATGAATCAGTTAATTTATGGATTTGTTTGACCAGAATTTAAAAAAAGTTTTAAAGCAAGAGGCGCCTCTGGCTGATCGCTTGCGACCGGAGTTATTCGAGGAATTTGTTGGTCAAGAAGAAGTAGTTGGTCCGGGTAAACTACTTCGCCAATTAATTGAGACCGACCAATTGCCCTCGATTATTTTCTGGGGTCCGCCCGGCACGGGCAAAACTACTTTGGCGCGGATGATTGCCCAGCTCACTAAATCATCTTTTGTTCAATTCAGTGCCGTGACCTCGGGCGTGAATCAGTTGCGCCAAGTCATCAAAGAAGCGGAAGAGCGCCGTAAGTTCAAAAACCAACGAACCATTCTTTTTATTGATGAAATTCATCGTTGGAATAAAGCTCAGCAGGACGCGTTACTGCCCTACGTTGAGAACGGCACAGTGGTTCTGATTGGCGCCACCACTGAAAATCCTTCTTTTGAAGTTAATTCGGCCTTGCTTTCCCGGAGTCGAGTTTTTGTCCTGAAGCCACTCAGTCAAAACGAGATTTATGAGATCTTGAGTCGAGCCCTGAAGAACAAGGAACGGGGTTTAGGTAATTTGAGAGTTAAGGCTTCAGCTGAAGTTCTGAAATTTTTGGCCGTTATGGCCAACGGCGATGCCCGAATTGGTCTGAATGCCCTGGAATTGGCTGTGAGAGCCACTAAGCCAGACCAAGATAGCGTGATTGAATTGAAGCCAGAAATTATTAAAGAAGCATTACAAAAGACTCATCTTCTTTACGATCGAGCCGGAGAGGAACACTATAATATTATTTCTGCCTTACATAAGAGCCTGAGAGGCGGCGATGCCGACGCGGCTCTTTATTGGTTGGGACGGATGATTGAGGCGGGTGAAGATCCCCTTTATGTTGCCCGGCGTTTGATCCGCTTTGCCTCGGAGGATATTGGCTTGGCTGATCCTCAAGCCCTGGTTCAAGCCGTGGCTGCTTATCAGGCCTGCCATTTTATCGGCCTGCCGGAGTGCAATGTTAATTTAGCTCAGGCCGTGGCTTATCTGGCCCGCGCGCCGAAGAGTAACGAGCTATATCGGGCTTACGGCGAAGTGCAAAAAGATATTAAAGAGACTGAAGCCGAGCCAGTGCCGATTCATTTGAGAAATGCGCCAACCAAGTTGATGAAGGACCTGGGTTATGGCCGCGATTACAAATATAGTCCGAGTTATAATTATGAAGAGGAACAAGATTATCTGCCGGCGAAGTTGAGGGGACGGAGATACTTGAAGAAAAAAGTTTAAACTATCATTGCGAGGAGCCAGGTCGATTTATCGGCCGAGTGGCGTGGCAATCTCGGAGATTGCTTCGTGCTCGGCGTTGCGGCGTTCCTCGCAATGACAATTCAGCTATGAAGAGAATTTTACTTCATTCTTGTTGCGCTCCCTGCGGTGCTTACGTGATTCAAAAGTTGAGTCGGGATTACCAGGTGACCGTCTATTTTTATAACCCTAATATTCATCCCGCCGAAGAGCATGATCGGCGCGAAGCTGAGCTTGTAAAATTTTGTTCGGCCAACAATATTCCCTTTGTGAAAGCTGGTTATGAGCCGCTGACCTGGTTTTCTCTGATCAAGGGTTTAGAACGAGAACCAGAGCGGGGGCAGCGTTGTTTGGTTTGTTTCAAGATGAGACTGATTGGGACCGCCGAGTTTGCCCGGGAAAACGGTTTTGATTTTTTTACGACGACGCTCAGCATCAGTCCTTACAAAGATTCGAAACAAATTTTTGAAGCTGGTGAGGCAGCGGCCAGAGAAACTGGCATTGAGTTCTTGGCTAAGGACTGGAAGGCCGATGACGGTTTTAGATGCTCTTGTGTTTTGAGCAAGAAAGAAGGATTTTATCGTCAGAAATATTGCGGTTGCGTTTATAGTCGATTAGTTCGGCCTTTTTTAAATAACTAATAATAAACCCTGCTTTAGCAGGCGTTCGTTTTTAGCCCGCTAAAGCGGGGTATAAATAAAAATTTATACCCGACTTGAGTCGGTTAAAGGCTCGTTAAGTTAAAATCAATTGCTCGTTGGGAAGTTGGCCCAACGTTTTTCTTTTAGTGGAATTTATGTTATAATTTAATTAAGTTGAATCTCTTCTAATTATTTAAATTATTTCCATGCCCATGGATAAACAGCTCAAAAAATTTTTTGATCTCGCCGTTGATAAAAAAGCGTCCGACATTCATTTAGTGGCCGGTGAAGTACCGACACTTCGAATCTCCGCTGAACTCAGGCCGCTCGATTTTCCGATCCTCGAGAATAATAATTTGAAAAAAATGGTTTATAGTTTGCTCAGCCCGGAGCAGATTGAAAAATTTGAAACTCAATTGGAGCTGGATTTTGCTTTTAATTTAGCTAAAGATCGGTTTCGCGTTAATCTGCATTGGCAAAGTGGATTGATTGCTCTCTCGGCCCGTTTGATTCCTTCGAAGATTCCGAGCGCCAAGGAGATTGGCCTGAATGATCCTGTTGTCAATTTGACCCGCTTAAACCAAGGCCTAGTTTTGGTTAATGGACCATCGGGTTGTGGTAAATCAACCACCTTGGCGACTATGATTAATATTATTAATAACGAACGCAAGCTCCACGTGATTACCATCGAAGATCCGATTGAATTCGTCTATGAAAAGAAGAAGAGCATTATCGAGCAACGTGAGATCGGCCAAGACACCTTATCATTTGCCAATGGTTTAAAATACGCCTTGCGTCAAGATCCCAATGTCATTATGGTCGGCGAGATGCGCGATCTGGATACCATCTCTGCCACGCTAACGGCGGCGGAGACTGGTCACTTAGTTTTTTCGACTCTGCACACTTTTAGCGCACCCGAATCGATTGAGAGGATAATCGATCTTTACCCAGCCCATCGCCAGAGACAGGTCTTGGTTCAGTTGGCTTCCACACTCCGGGCGGTTATTTCGCAGCAACTTTTGCCTCAGACCGCGGGCGGCTTGATTGCGATTCGAGAAATTATGATCAATACGCCGGCCGTAGCTAATTTGATCAGGCAAAATAAAACCGCCCAGCTTTACTCGGTGATCCAGACTGGCGCGGAAGAGGGGATGGTCACAATGGAAGGAGCAATTAAGAAGATTTGGCAGGAAGAAGGAATTATTAGTGATGCCGTGGCGAGCAATGCTCTAAATAACATTATGAAGATTTAATTTTTGAAGCTCGATTAATCAATCTAAACCAATTTATTCTTATGACCGAAGAAAGGTGGCAAGAAATCGTTTCGACGATCGAGGAAAATTTTAAGGTTGAAGATCGGGGAGTGAAGGAGGTAGAAGAAGATGGTGGTGAGAAAATTGAATTTATTATTTTTGCAGGGCCGCTTGGTCGAATGAAAGTGGAGTGGACCACTCGGCCACGAGTGATTGATAAAAAAACAACTTACTCCAACCGAATCGGCAGCAGCGTTAGGGTCGATTACATTTATTCTCCCGACGAAAAAATTCAGAAATTCAAGGCCTATAAATGGGCTGAGGAACAAAATGATTGGTTGGAACTCGAAGCCGGAGCTGGTTTCAAAATTTAATTTATCCTTGATCCCTTATGGCAGTTAGTTCCGATCGAAAATATAATCGAGGATTAAATTCTTGGGGTCAGGCTGGTCAAGATCGGGGAACGGTCCGGAGGAAGAATCTAAAGGATCGGAGAGTAAATATTTTATTTTATTTGGTTACACTTCTTGGTTTATTGATTGTTTTCCGTTTATTTAACCTTCAAATCATTGGTTACAGTTTTTACTCGGCTCTGGCTTATGGTCAACACGGAATTTTCGAACAGCTCTTTGCCCGTCGCGGGCAAATTTTAATTAATGATGCCGGACCCAAAAATAATGGAAATAACAATTCGGGATTTTATCCTCTGGCCACTAATAAGGAATTTAATTTAATCTACGCCGTACCCAAAGAAATTATCGATCCTAAGAGAGCCGCCCGAATCCTGGTACCGCTTATTGGCCTGGCTGAAGAAGACTTACTGGCAAAATTTTCCAAAAAAGACGATTATTATGAACCACTCAAACATAAGGTTAGCGATGACGATGTTTTGACCATTAAAAAATTGAATCTCAAAGGTATTGAAATCTCAAAAGAGGTGTATCGCTATTATCCCGAAAATAATATTGCCAGCCAGTTAGTTGGATTTGTTGGTTTTAAGGGCAATCGTCAAGTCGGTCAGTACGGCCTAGAAGGATATTTTGACAAGGAATTGAGCGGCCAGGCTGGTTACCTAAAATCGGAAAAAGATCCGACTGGCAGTCTGATTAGTTTTGCTGATCGTGATTTGAGGCCAGCGCAAAATGGCTCGGATTTGATTCTGACTATTGATCGATCAATAGAATTTTTTGCTTGTAGTAAAATTAAAGAAGCTGTTGAAAAGTACGAGGCTGATGACGGATCGGTTATTATTATGGATCCTAAGACCGGAGCCATCGTGGCGCTTTGTAATTATCCCGATTTTAATCCCAATAATTACTCCCAAGTCAAAGACCTGAGCGTTTTTAATAATTCAGCGGTTTTTGCTCCTTATGAACCCGGTTCGGTTTTTAAGGCCATCACTATGGCCGCTGGACTTGATGCTGGTGAAATTAATCCTGACTCCACCTATTTTGATACCGGTTCGGTCAAGTTCGGGAAATATACGATCAAAAATTCCGATCTTAAAGCTTACGGCCTTAGCACTATGACTCAAGTGCTCG
This sequence comes from uncultured Gammaproteobacteria bacterium, assembly GCA_964518525.1. GTDB lineage: Bacteria > Patescibacteriota > Patescibacteriia > JAGVFQ01 > JAGVFQ01 > CAZFGO01. The sequence continues at coordinate 31,321 of CAZFGO010000003.1, forward strand.
ATAAATCGTTGAACACGGGCGCGATTTTTGTCGAAGAGAAGGTAGGCAACGATTTGTTTCAAAAATACGTTAGTGACTTCGGCTTTGGCTCGCTGACCGGCATTGAACTTGACACCGAAGTGGCGGGCGATATTTCATCATTGAGTCGGAAAGGGGATATTTATGGTGCCACCTCTTCTTTCGGTCAGGGGATTACGGCGACGCCAATCCAATTAATTACGGCTTATGCCGCGATCGCTAATGGCGGTAATCTTATGAAGCCCTATATAGTTGATCAGATAGTTAAGGCCGATGGAACAATAATCAAAACTAAACCAAAAATAGTTCGTCGGGCGATTAGCGATCGAACCGCGACCCTGCTAACCGGCATGCTGGTTTCGGTAGTTCAGAATGGGCATGGTAAACGAGCCGGCGTGCCGGGTTATTATGTGGCTGGTAAGACTGGTACGGCCCAAGTGCGAAATAAAAACGGTCCGGGTTATGATCCTAATTTAACGGTTGGCAGCTTCATTGGTTTCGCGCCGGCGGATGATCCTAAGTTTGTAATGCTAATTAAAATTAATCATCCCCGCGATGTCGAGTGGGCCGAAAGTTCAGCAGCGCCAGTTTTTGGTGATCTTTCTAAATTTTTGTTAAACTATTATCAGATTCCGCCATACCGTTGAATCTAGTCACTAACTACCAGTGCACGGTATTTATTCAGCAGCAAATTTGGATTTATGAATCAGGAATTATGAATTTTGAATTTCAAATTTTGAATGAATTATTAATTTATAATTTTAAATTCACTCATTAAAAATTTATTCAAAATTTAAAATTTGAAATTAAAAATTATCGTGATATTCATTACCAATTCCAGGGTTCCTGATTCATGATTCGTAATTCATGATTCATGTCTATGAAACAATATTTAGAAAAAATTCTCAAAGTATTGGCTCAGAGGATTTTAAAAAGATACCAACCCGAAATCATTGGTATCACTGGCAGTGTGGGCAAGAGTTCGACCAAAAAAGCGATTAGCACAATTTTGAACAGTGAGTTTAATGTGAGAGAAAGTGAAAAGAATTATAATAATGAACTGGGAGTCCCCTTAACCATCCTCGGCACGAAGTCGGCCAATAAATCTCTTCTCGGCTGGTTTGGAATTTTTTTTCGAGGTTTAAGATTGATTTTATTCAGAGATCAGAACTATCCCAAAATTTTAGTTTTAGAAATGGCGGCGGATCATCCCGGCGATCTCAAATATTTAACCCGGTTGGCGCGGCCTCGGATTGGCGTGGTGACCAAAGTTAGCGAAGTGCACTTAGAGTTTTTTGGCACTTTAGAAAAAATTGTCGAAGAGAAGCAAACCCTGGTGACCGGTCTGCCCGAAAGTGGGTGGGCGGTTTTGAATGTTGATGATGATCTAGTTTACGGCATGCGTGAGCGAACAAGAGCTCAGGTGATGACTTTTGGCTTTTCGTCCCGAGCCGAAGTGAAGGCGGGCGAAATGTTTTTAGCTGGTTTAGAAATCTCTGGTCAAAAACCAGATCCGAGCGTCACGCCGGAAAGTCCCTGGGACGAACGCGAGTGGGGGATGAATTTTAAATTAAGCTACCAGGGGAGCACGGTGCCGGTCTTCTTGCCTAGAGTTTTGGGTCAGCAATCAATTTACGCTGCTTTAGCCGGAGCGGCTTTAGGTTTAATTTATGGTTTGAATTTAGTTCAGATTTCCAAGGCTTTGAGAAATTACCAGCCCCCGCCCGGCCGGATGAATTTGATCCTAGGAATTAAACACACCCTGATCATTGATGACACTTACAATGCTTCACCAGTGTCGACCAAGGCGGCTCTGGAAACGGTTCGAGATATCAAAGTGTCTCAAGGTTCAAGGAAATTCGCGGTTCTCGGTGATATGTTGGAATTAGGAACTTTTAGTTCGGCTGGCCATAAAGAAGTTGGCCAAAAGGTGGTTGAGATGGGCATTGATTTTTTAGTCACGGTTGGTAAGGAAGCTTGGGAGATTGCCCGAGGAGCCAAGGAGCGGGGATTTGATGAAAATAAAATCAGGAGCTTTAATCGAGCCGAAGAGGCCGGAGTTTTTTTGCAAGAAGAAATCAAATTTGGCGATTTAATTTTGCTTAAAGGATCTCAAGGTATGCGTCTCGAACGAGTGGTTGAAGAAATCATGGCCGAGCCGCTTCGAGCTACCGAGCTCTTGGTTCGTCAAGATAAATCTTGGGAAAACCGTTAGAGTTAATAAATTGATTTAAGAAATCTTAAATCGAGACATCAGTTTGAGTGACAAGATAAAGTTAAATAATTTGCCGCTATCGTCTAGCCTGGTCTAGGACGTCGCGTTCTCAGCGCGAAAACCCGGGTTCAAATCCCGGTGGCGGTATTTTTTTATTTTCTCAGTATCAGTAACATTTTCTTTAAATAATTGTATTTCTTTATAGGAGGAGGTACCATGAAAATCTTAATCAAAACAGGAGATCTTCTGGGGGTTAACAAGGCTGGTTGGTCGGTTTATGGCATTCGACTTGACGGAATCAATCCGACACAAGGAAAAATTCTGAAGTCACGCGGTTGGGCTGAGATGGATTTCGGCCCGGATCAATTCCGAATCGATGTTGAAGCTGACCAAACAATGGTCAAGGTAAGTCGTTTGGCTTTGGCCGCGGATTCAATTGAAATCGATCTGACTCAGGTTGTCGAGTCGCTCATCTAAGAGAGGTCAGGACCTCTCTTTTTATTATATACGTTATATTTGACAAATTCTAAAAATATGCTATAATCTTATCTTAAGCTGTTTGAAAACCAAAAACCGTCCTCCTACGTCCCGCAAATACTAGACGTCGGAGGGTAAGTCACGGCATTCGCTAATGCCGTGACAAGGAGGAGGAATGCATCATAAGTTGGTTCGGCCGGGGGAAGAACGTTTTGAACACACTCTTCAAGAGCCAGTCATGATCAAAGGGCGAGGTCTGGTTTGGGGTAAGGAAATTACAGTCCAAATTCAGCCAGCCAATCCGGGTCAGGGTATTGTTTTTGTTCGCACCGATCTCGATTGCGCTACTATTCAGGCTTCTTTGAAGAATGTTACCAACACTTTCCGTTGGATTACCTTGAAAGCTGGCCGGGCCAAGGTTTCCATCGTGGAGCATGTTCTAGCCGCTCTCTATATTGCTGGGGTCGATAATGCTCGAGTGACAATCAATAGCCAATACCTTCCGTCATTGCCGGAGAGTATCTTGCCTTATCTCTATCAGATTGGGCGCGCTGGCCTTATTTGCCAAAAAGAGCCTCGGCGATTTTGGGTGGTAAAAAAAGAGGGGAGATTCAATCTGAAAGAGGCCGGGGAACGAAGCGTGGCGACCAAGCCCAGCAGCGATCTCGCGATCGATTATTATATCTCTTTCCCGAAGCCCATCGGCGATCAGCATTTCGTGGCCACCGATCAATTCTGGCCCTGGTTCCATTCAATTGCCGCCGCCCGGGCTTTCGGTATTTATGATCGGCTACCGCGATTTTTACTCGAGAGAGTAACTCAGAGTTTTGTTATTGTGAAGAGGGGCGAATTCTTGAATCGAGGCCCTCACGCTGTTCGTTGGGGAGGAAAAGAGCCTATTCGTCATAAGATCATCGACTTCGTAGGGGCGCTAGCTTTGCTTGGGGGAAGGATCAGAGGAAGGTTCATGGTCTCGAGAAGCGGGCACACCATTGATATCCGAGCTCTCGGAAGCTTCTTGGATCAAGGGATCTTGACCGAAGTTCACGAAGCCTAAGCATATCACGACGCTCCAGAATCTCAAAGCTAGATTTTGGAGCGTTTTTCTTTTAGTTTTTTAGTTTTAAATTAGATAATAATTAAAAGTTAAGATAAATCCGATTAGCACTCTTGACATTTGAGTGCTAATTATTATAAAATAGAATTGTTTGGAGGACTGAGTAAGATGATCTTAATAATTTTTTAATTATATGAACGATCGCCAAAAATCTATTTTTAACTTGATAATCAGGGAATACATCAAGAGCGCCGAGCCAATCAGTTCGGCTTTGGTAGTCGGTCGGGGTGAGTTTGATTTAAGTCCGGCCACAATCCGAAATGAGATGGCCGAATTAGAAGAGCAGGGTTATATTTATCAGCCATATACTTCGGCTGGCCGGGTGCCCACAGAAAAGGGTTATCACTTCTACGTTGATAACCTTTTGGAGCCGAAGAAATTAAATAAGAAAGAGGAGTCTGATCTCAAAGCCTCAGTTAAACAAAGAACCGGAGATGAAAAAGAGACTGTTAAAAATTTAGCCAAAACCTTGGCTGAACTTTCGGCCGAAACTGTTTTAATCGGTTTTAGTCCGAATAATTTTTATTACACTGGTTTGACTAATCTTTTTTCCCAGCCAGAATTTGCTCGCCAGGATTTAGTTCGGAACCTTTCTTTAGTGATTGATAATTTCGATGAAGTGATGCCTGAAATTTTTGATCTGCTTAGTCGAGAAGCTAAAATATTGATTGGTGAAGATAATCCCTTTGCCGAAGATTGTGGTTTGATTGTTTCTGAATATCGTTCCTCACGAGTGTCTTCTGGGCTCTTGGGCATTATTGGGCCGATGCGGATGAATTACGAGACTAATCTATCTTTGGTTGAGTACGCTAAACAGCTTTTGGCCCGTGAGTAACTTATTGACTATTAAGTATCCTATGGCCGACGAAAAAAAAGAAGAAAATAAAGCAGCAACTATTTCGGATCTTGATCAGTTAAAAAAAGATTTGGTCAGCCGCCAGAAACAAGCCGAAGAGTATTTAAACGGCTGGAAGCGGGCTAAAGCGGATTTGATTAATTTTCAGCGTGAGAGCGAAAAGAGACAGGGTGAATTAATTAATTTTGCTTACGGAAGTCTAGTTTTGGGTTTGTTGCCAATTTATGAAAGCCTTAAACAAGCCGTGACGCATAAGAACGTTAACGATGGGTTGGTTAAGGGAGTTGAACAAATAAAAAGACAGTTCGATGATTTATTGGAGGATTTGAAAGTTGAAAGGGTTAAAACCGTCGGAGAAAAATTTAATCCGGAATTTCATGAGGCCGTGGGTAAGAGATTAGAAAAAGATCAAGCCGCCGGTATAATTTTAGAGGAAGTAAAAGGTGGTTATTTGATCCGAGGCAAGGTTCTGGTTCCGGCTAAAGTGATTGTTAATGGTTAAAGTTGGGATATTGATAGATATTTATTGCTATATATAGAGATATAGGAATCAGGAATTAAGAATAATGAATTTTGAATAAATTTAATTAACAATTTAAAGCCATTGCTAATGGCTCAAGAAAGGAGGCCCTATGCCTTTAATTCGTTTTGAACCATTCGGGGAATTGGAGCGCCTTTTTGAAGGAATGCCATCACTTTCTCCGGAAAAATTGGTCGGCTTCACTCCGGCCGTTGATGTTTACGAGACCAAGGATTCCGTGATCGTGGAAACACCCTTAGCCGGCGTTGATCCCAAAGATGTTAAAATCGCGGTTGAGGACAATACCTTAACGCTTCGCGGCGAGACCAAAAAAGAATCCGAAGTGGAAGAAAAGAATTATTATCGAAAAGAAATTCGGCAGGGCAGTTTTTATCGAGCAGTTTCTCTGCCAGTGCCCGTGGTCGCCAATCGAGCCGAGGCAACTTCAGAAAATGGTTTGCTCAAGGTCTCTATTCCTAAGGCAGGTGAAGCCAAGACCAAAGAAATAAAGGTTCAGGTCAAGGAGAAGAAGGCTAAAGTCAAAGCTAGTAAGAAAAAGAAATAATTAGGCTTTGTTCGCCCTTGATTGTTTATAACTAAACTATCCTCGATGATCTTAATTCTCGAGGATAGGAATTTATAAATAATTAATAATAACCAACCGTTTAATTTTATGTCAAAAATAATTGGTATTGATTTGGGTACTTCAAATTCAGCGGCCGCGGTGATGCAAGCCGATAGTCCGGTGATTATTCCTTCGGCCGAGGGCGCGACTCTGGGCGGCAAGGCTTTTCCTTCCTATGTGGCTTTTACCAAGGAGGGCCAGCTTTTAGTTGGCGAACCAGCGCGTCGGCAAGCGATTTCTAACCCCGAGAGGACCATCCAGGCGATCAAACGTAAGATGGGAACCGATTACAAAGTGAAGATTGATGACAAGGAATACACGCCCCAGCAGATTTCCGCTTTTATTCTCCAAAAGATCAAGCGAGATGCCGAGGCTTTCTTGGGCGAGCCAGTGACTAAGGCGGTGATCACGGTCCCGGCTTATTTTAACGATGCCCAGAGACAAGCCACCAAAGATGCCGGTTCGATTGCCGGCCTCGAGGTGGTGAGGATTGTTAATGAGCCGACCGCGGCTTGTTTGGCTTATGGTTTAGATAAAGTCAAAGAAAAAAATCAGCAAGTTTTGGTTTTTGATTTGGGTGGCGGAACGCTCGACGTCACGATTATGGATTTTGGCGGCGGAGTTTTTGAGGTGCTCGCGACCTCAGGGGATACTGAGCTCGGCGGAACTGATATGGATAACTCTTTGATTGAATTTTTAGTTTCGGAATTCAAAAAAGATACGGGTATTGATTTAAAGAAGGATAAAATTGCCATCCAGCGCTTACGCGAGGCGGCGGAAAAGGCAAAGATCGAACTTTCGAGTACTCTCGAGACCGAAATAAATTTGCCGTTTATTACGGCTGATGCTGCTGGACCAAAGCACTTGAGCCTAAAATTAACGCGAGCCAAAATCGAAGAGTTAATTAGGCCGATCGTGGAGCGCTGCCGAGGACCATTGGAGCGAGCCTTGACCGATGCCAAGCTAAAACCAAACGAAATAGAAAAAATCATTTTGGTCGGCGGTCCGACTCGAATGCCGATTATTCAAAAGTTTATTGAGGATTATGTCGGCCGCAAGATCGAGCATGGGGTCGACCCAATGGAATGCGTGGCCAAGGGCGCGGCGATTCAGGGCGCGGTCCTGAGCGGCGAGGTTAAAGATATTTTACTTTTGGATGTGACGCCATTAACTTTGGGCCTCGAGACCCTGGGCAGCGTTTCCACGCCGCTGATTGAGCGCAATACAACCATCCCGACTTCCAAATCTCAAATTTTTTCTACCGCAGCCGATGGCCAGACAAGCGTGGAGATTCATGTGCTCCAAGGCGAACGGCCTATGGCTTCCCAGAACCGAACTCTCGGTAGATTTATTCTGGATGGAATTCCGCCAGCGCCGCGTGGCGTGCCTCAAGTCGAAGTTGTTTTTGATATCGACGCCAATGGCATTTTGACCGTGACGGCCAAAGACAAAGCCTCGGGCAAGTCTCAGCACATCGTGATCAAAGAATCTTCGGCCCTAAAGAAGGAAGAAATTGAAAAGATGAAGAAAGAAGCCGAGATGTATGCAGAGCAAGATCGCAAACAAAAAGAATTGATTGATCTGCGTAACAATGCCGACACCATGATTTATACTACTGAAAAGATGCTCAAAGATTATCAGGGTAAGATCAAAGAAGAAGATAAAAAAGCCATTGAGGAAAAGGTCGAAGCTTTGAAAAAAGCCAAAGACGGCAATGAGAGTGAGGCGATTAAAAAGGCGGCTGATGAATTGACTGATTTGGCTCAGCGGATCGGCGCAGACCTTTATAAGCAAGGCGGTCCAAGTCAGGGTGGTCAAGCCGGTACTAGTGGTAATCAAGAACCTGGTAAAAAAGGCGAGGGACCGATTGAGGGGGAGATAGTAAAATAAAAAATTAAATATTAAAAATTAAAAATAATTTTTAGTGATTTTAAAACTTTAATCTCAATAATTCTATGAACCAACCAAACCAACCGCAACAAATTAACATCAAAATTACTGACGAGGTATTAGCTGGTCGTTACGCTAATATGATGAGCGTGTCACACACCAAGGAAGAATTTGTTCTTGATTTCATGAACGTTCTGCCGCCCAATGGAATCGTCACGGCTCGAGTGATCACTAGTCCCGGGCATCTAAAAAGAATTATCAAAGCGCTTCAAGAGAATTTGGGGAGATATGAGAGTGCTTTTGGTCCAGTTAAAGAAGCCGAAGCACCAAAAGAAATTGGTTTTGGTGATCGCTAGAAAACCGTTATTGCGATAGGTAAGATTGTCATCCTTCGACTAAGCTCAGGATGAAAATCTTGCTGCCAGCAATGACAATGAATCATTTATCACATGGCAAAAGATTATTATAAAATACTTGGCGTTTCTCGAGGTGCGAGCCCAGATGAGATCAAGCGAGCTTTTAGGAAGCTGGCTCAAGAATATCATCCGGATAAAGCTGGAGCGGATCAGAAAAAACGAGAAGAGAGTGAAAAAAAGTTCAAAGAGATCAACGAAGCCTACCAAGTTTTATCTGACGAAACTAAAAGGAAACAATACGATCAATTTGGCACCACTTTCGAAGGCGCTCCAGGCGGCGCTGGTTTTAATTGGCAGGATTTTGCCCGGCAAGCCGGCTTTGGTCAGGGAACAGCCGGTGGAGTCAATTTTGATTTTGGCGATTTAGGCGATCTCTTTGGTGATTTCTTTGGCTTTGGTCGGGGAGCGACGAGGACCAGAGCGCGGCCAGCGGTTCACCGGGGGCAAGATCTCCAAGTCGATCTTAAGATTGAGTTTCGGGAAGCAGTCTTTGGGACGGAGAAGGAGATTGAAATTTATAAGAAAGTGGTTTGTCCAGTTTGCCAAGGCAGTGGAGCTGAGCCCGGCAGTAAGATTCAGACCTGCCCCACCTGCGGCGGGTCGGGCCAGGTGGCGAGAGTTGAGAGAACAATTTTGGGTAGCTTTGAAACCGTCGCGGTTTGCCCGGATTGCGGCGGCGAAGGGAAAAAGTCAGAGAAGAAATGCCCGGATTGCGGCGGCGAGGGTCGTATTAGGCAATTGAGTAAAATCAAAGTCAAAATTCCAGCCGGAATTGAAGATCGGTCCACAATTAGATTAGCCGGACAAGGCGAAGCCGGCATCAAGGGCGGGCCGGCTGGCGATTTATTTATTAATCTAAGCGTTAAACCCGATCCGGTTTTTGAACGCCGCGGTGATGATATTTTAATCAAAGCCCAGGCGCCCTTTTCGATTCTGGCTTTGGGTGGTAAAATTAAAGTGCCGACTTTAGAGGGCGAAGCCAATTTAAAGATTCCGGCCGGCACAGCTTCGGGTACGATTTTTAAATTGCGAAGCAAGGGCGTGGCTCATCTGAAGCGGTGGGGCCGAGGCGATGAGCTAGTGGAAGTGCAGGTCTTGAATCCGGAAAAATTAACCAAGCGGCAGAAGGAGCTCTTAGAAGAGTTGGGTCAGGAAGGTTTATAAAAATTTAAAATTAGATTATCAATGAGATTTCGTTATCTCAAAATTGGCTCGATTATTCTCGCAATAATTTTGCTCGCGAGTGGTTGTGTTTTTGCCCCGCCGTTGCCCAATAACCCCAAGGATTTGGTCAAGAATTATGTTAATTATTTGGCGGCCAGTGATTATAATTCCGCGGCTGAATTGATGTCTGAACAGGTTAAGAAAGAAACCAGTAAAGAGATTTTTACCAAGGCGCGAGAGCAATTAAGGCGGCTCTATGGTCGAGATGCTTTTTCGAGTATCAAACTGACCATTGTTCAGGCTACTGCTGATCGCGCCCAGATTTCAGTTAAACTCAAAGGAATGAATTCGGAAGAATTGACCTTTAATGTCATTAAGGAGAATAATGATTGGAAGATTGGTAAATAAAAAATGAAATAATTTTAAAAGCCGTTCTCATTGAACGGTTTTTTAGTTACTATTTTTCTCTCTAGCTAGAAGGTCTCGAGACCGAGCACAATCAGAATTAAGAATTTTTAATTTTAAATTTTGAATGAATTCTTAATTTATAATTTTAAATAATTGAATAATATTTTTTTAAATTCTATTATTAAAAATTGATTCGAAATTCAGAATTCGAAATTTAAAATTATTATCCTTTTAACACGAAAGCCCTTATAATAAGGACTACCTATAACAATATTAAACTTATCACCGCCATCGGTCTCGAGACCTCCTTGCCTAACGCCGGCAGGCGCACCAGTAAAAGGAAATGGGTTTACTCCAACATTTGCTGAGCGAAGAAAAAAAGTATAAACTAGTAATAGTTGAGTGATCACTATGCT
>CAZFGO010000004.1:0-6643 GCA_964518525.1 uncultured Gammaproteobacteria bacterium
TTTTTCTCAACACTCCCGACCGTAAAACTATTTTTAGCAAAACATTGGAAGAACATAACTTGGCCAAAAAGCAATATCTCAATATTTAGCGTTGATTCCGATTAATTGGATTAGCAGATTTTAGTCTGCCCTGCTGCCAGCAGGCAGGCTGCGGTAGGCAGGTCTGCGGTGTACAAATAATTTTAATAGCGATTAGCTGGTGGTTAGTATATGTCCCCTCATCAAAAAGATTTTTACGTTGTTTGTGACAACCTCCGCAGCCGGTTTAATGTTGGTTCAGTTTTCCGGACAGCTGACGCAGTGGGCGTGACCAAGCTTTATCTTGGTGGCATCACGCCTCGGCCGCCTCATCCCGAGATCGAAAAGGTTTCACTCGGGGCAACTGCCACGGTTCCTTGGGAAGGACAAAGCCAGACTTGGCGGTTAATCCAAGAGCTCAAAAAGAGGAGAGTCCAGATTATCGCCCTAGAACAAACCAAGAAAAGCATCCCATACACTGAATTAAAACCAAAATTTCCTTTGGCCTTAATTATTGGTAATGAAGTTAGTGGAGTGAGTAGTGGTTTATTAAAGCGGGCCGACCAGGTGATCTATCTGCCGATGCGAGGTAAAAAAGAATCACTTAATGTTAGCGTGGCTTTTGGCGTGGCGACTTTCGAAATTATCAAAAGTAGATAATTTTTATGAATCGATTTGTCATGGCTATTGGTTTGCCTTTTTCAGGCAAATCAGAATTAGCTCGAGAATACGAGGTGCGGGGCTGGAAAATTATTGAGCGAGATAGAATCCTCGACGCCATTATTAATAGTGAAGAATTTAAAAATCGGGTGGCGGCCCTGAAGGATCAACATCCTAACTTGACCAGCGAGGAAGTCTTCGAGATTAAGAATGATCTGGCTATTGAAATGCTTGGCCAAGAAGTGGCTCGGATAGTGACCGAAGCCAAAGGCCAAGACGTCTTTTATGATGGAACGAATCTGCAGAGGAAGAGTCGTGAAAGTATTTTAAAGAAACTGCCCAAGGAGATGGAAAAGTCTGCTATCTATCTAAAAGTGCCAATAGAAGAGATCATAAATAGGATGGTCGCAGTTTATTCTCGGGGCGAACGAGAAGGTAAATTTAATAGGAAAGCTCTTGGTTCTTTTAGAAAGATGCTCCACCTCCTGGAAGAGCCAGATCCGGCCGAAGGTTTTAAGGAAATAGAAGTGAGAGAATTTGGTAAGCCAGAAATTGCCCGCGAGTTTAGGGGAATGGGCAAGTAACAAATTCCTTGAATAGATTGGCAAAAATCTAGGAAAAATGATAGATTGGATTAGAGAGGCAATTTTTAATTTTGTTTAGAGTTAAGAAGCGTTATGGAACCAAAGAAAAAAGTGCTCAGTCGAGGCATTAGAAAATATCTGCGCCAAGAAAAGGCTCGCATTAGGCGGGAAGTTTTTGATTTAAACGAACAACAGGAATTGATTAGGACGCTCTATGCCAAAGTCGGGATAGAAAATTATCCACCAAAATAATTATTAAGCTAACTATGCTTAACCAAAAATTTTTTCAAAAACTCGGAACCGATTATCAATCCTACGAAGCCGAACGGTATCATCTAATTAAAGAATCTAATGATGCCTTGGTTCGAGCCAAGCAAGCGATCTTCTCACTCCATCGCGATGAGACCGCTGAAGCCCAGCGATTAATTCAGGAAGCCGAAGCTATTTTTAAGAACTTGGAAAGCAAATTTAAAAAAAATGAAAAGCTAAAATATGAAGGGGCCTATCGAGCGGCGCTAGAAGAATACGTTGAAGCTAAATTATTTTTTGGATTTTTAACTCGCGGCCGAATCGATTCGATCAAGGAAATTAAAGTCGAAGCGGAAAGCTATCTTGGCGGTCTTTGTGATCTGACGGGCGAGTTGGTTCGCAAATCGATTTCGCTCGCCACTCAAGGAAAATTTGACCAGGTGGAGAAATTTAAAATCGAAGTCGAGCTGATTATGAAAGAGTTGATCAAAATGAATCTGACTGGCTATTTGCGAACTAAATATGATCAAGCCAAGAATAATTTAAGGAAAATCGAAGAGGTTTTGTACGAAGTCAAAATGAGGAGGCCTTAAAGTCCTTAATTAGATTCTAAATTCATGACCAGAGGAGTTTTTCTTCGGTCAGCCGAGGTCGACCGATTCGAAGATAATCAGAACGATAATTATAGGATCGGATACCGGGGGATCATTAGTCAATATTTTCAATATTTTGTTGTCGCTTTGATTCCGCTCTTATTTATTAGTTTAATAATTTTTAATTCTACGGCTGGCGAAGCTAAGGGTGAGACGATCAATCAAAAACCGCTCGCCATCATTCTCTCACCTCATTTTGACGATGCGATTCTTTCTTTGGGTGGGTTTCTGGCGGCTGGCCCATATCGCTTTGAGGCGGTGACGATCTTCGGCGGCAAGCCGGCCAAACCGATGGTTACTTATTGGGATCAGCTCTCGGGTTTTAAGAATAGCACTGAGGCGGTCACGAAGCGGATCAAAGAAAATGCTCGAGCCATCGAGACCTCGGGCGCTGTGATTAAAAACTACGATTATTTAGATTCCCAATATCGTCAAGGTCAGAATCAAGGTCTTGAGACAGCGATTATCAAAACTATTAAATCCTTGATTCCGGATTCAGCGACCGAACGAGTCTCGATTTATGGTCCCGCTACTTTTGGACCCAAGATTACTCATCCCGATCATCAATTATTGCATGACGCCTTTTTAAAAGTCGCTAAAGAAAATAAGCAATCAAACCTTCATTTCTTTATTTACGAAGATTTTCCTTATATTAGTGAATTTAATCACAGCAACCGCAGTAGTCTTTTTAATTATTTAATTTTACGCGATCGAATCAGATTAAGGGCAGTGCCAATTGAATTTCCTTTAACTCAACTAAATAAAAAAATTAGTGCCATTAATGATTATACTTCTCAAGTCAGCGGTTTTCGTTCCAGGGGAAACAACATTTCACGCCTAGCCGATGTTTTTAATCGCCGCCGTTGCCGCTCCATCAAGCCTTCATGGCCAGCCTGCGAGATGGTTTATGAGATAATTAAATAAGTTAGCTATACTTTATGCCGAGAGAAACTTCGGCCGGAGCAATCGTTTTTAAAAGGAATAAGGAAATCAAGTATCTTATTTTGCATCGTCCGCCTCATGAACGGTTTCGCGATAATTGGGATTTTCCGCGAGGCAATATTGAGCCGGGGGAAGCGGAACAAGCGACCGCCGAACGCGAGATCAGAGAAGAAACCGGACTCGAAGATTTAGTATTTATGCCCGGCTTTAGAGAAAAAACTTTTTGGTTTTATCGACGAGAAGGTAAGACTATTTATAAAGAAGCAATCTATTTTTTAGCCGAAACTAAAACTAGCGAAATTAAAATTTCTTCTGAGCATTCGGATTATGGTTGGTTTGCTTACGAAGAAGCTACTCAGCGATTAACTTCTAAAAACTCTAAAGTAATTTTGGCTAAGGCCAATGAATTTTTAGAGAAACAAAAATTTTTATGAAAATTAAAATTATTGTCGTCGGTAAAACAGAAATTGTCTACCTCAAAGATGGCGAGAACGATTATTTGAACCGTTTAAAACGAGATTGTCAGATCGAATTTATTGAAGTCAAGGAAGAGGCGATCGTCAAGGGATCAGATGAGAAAAAGATTAAGGAACTAGAGGGTAAAAAGATTCTGGCCAAGCTCGATCGAGATTATTTTAATGTTATCTTGGATAAAAGCGGCAAGATGTTTACTTCAGAAGAATTTGCCCGGCTGATTGAAGAGAAAAAGCTCTATTGGGGAGCAAAAATATGTTTTGTTATTGGCGGACCGCTGGGACTGTCTAGTGAAGTTATGGCTAAGGCCAATTTAGTTCTTTCTTTTTCTCGAATGACTTTTACTCACGAATTGATCCGGCTTTTACTTTTGGAGCAAATTTATCGAGCCTTTGAAATTTCTAGAGGCAGCAAGTACCACAAATAGTTAAAATTTATGACCTATCTTATTTCTCTTGGCGGTTCGATCATCGTTCCCAATGAAATCAATCTTAAATTTTTAAAAGGTTTTAAGCAATTAATTTTAAAGCGCCTCAAACGGGGTGATCGCTTTATTATTGTGACTGGCGGCGGGATGACGGCTCGCCGTTATCAAAGAGCAGCCAAAACAATTGGCAGCGGTATTGGAAAAGATCTGGATTGGCTCGGTATTAGGGCTACCAGACTGAACGCCGAGCTTTTGGCCACGATTTTTCGAAAGTATTGTCAGAAAAAAATCATTACTAACCCAACACTCGATCACTTAGATTTAAGTAAAAAAATTATTATTGGAGCGGGCTGGAAACCAGGCTGGTCGACTGATTATGTCTGTGCTGAGCTGGCCCAAAAACATCGAATCAAAACCATTATCAACTTATCTAATATTGCCTACATCTACGATCGCGATCCGCGTCGATTCAAGAAGGCACAGCCACTTAAGGCTATCACTTGGCAGGAATATCAACGCTTGGTTGGAAAGAAATGGAAGCCAGGCCTGAATTCACCTTTTGATCCAATCGCCACTCGTCTGGCGGCGAGATTAAGATTAAGGGTGGTCGTTATTAAAGGGGGCGATCTAAAAAATTTTGAACACCTGCTGCTCCAAAAAAGTTTTAAAGGTACGGTAATTGAAGGTTAATCACATTTGATTGGGCTTGACAAAAGTATTAATTAGTCCTAAGCTCTAATATCCAGTTGTTATCAATTGAACCTTAAAAAACAAGGGGGAGTGAACATGGAACAAAAGCAAACCTTCCGACAATTTCTTCAGTCGGCGCCGTCCCTAGAAGAATGGCGGCGCAACTACCACAATCATAAGATCAGTCGGGAACCAATTAATCCCAAATTAAGCCGCGAAGAAAAATGCCAATTGGCTGTTGGCAAGCTAGCTGACGATCTCTTGGATCGCGAGACCCAAGATAAGATTGAGGCGGACTTCCTTCTTGACCTTTATGGTCAACTGAAGGGCTTGGCCGAGGAAATAGCCAGCCAACCGAAGATCGCTATTATCAGAAGATTTGCTAGTTACGTTTTGGAACGCCGAATCAGGATTAGGACTGCGATCGGAGAGAAAGTTCATGAACTCAAGGGGTTGGATTTCAATGAGTTGCAAGCTGATATCGGCGAGCTGAGACTGTTTCTTAGAAGACTGAAGCAATGAGGTTGACTTTGACCAAGCCAACCTTTTTTATTTGACAAAAAATTTAGAGTTGTTATACTGGGGATAAGATGAAATCAAAACTTTTTCGAATCAATTTTTTCTTTAATTTTTACTTTACTGACCAGGAAGGCCAGCGATTTTAGGTTATTATTTAATTAATAGATTAAAATAGCTGACCTTCCCCAAGGTCAGTTTTGTTTTTGCCAAGAGGGGAAAGGAGGAAGTTCTTTGAAAACCAAGAAGCTAGTGATTGAAATTTGTCCCCATTGGGATGGCACCGCTCGAGTTTGCGATCTTAAACGCTGTCGTCGCTGGGTCACAAAGGAATGTTACCATCAACCTTATCTGGTTAATGGCGTTCGCAAGACAGTCAAACAAATGCTTTTGATTATCTTGAGAGCCGGGATTTATTCCGGACGATAAGGAGGAACCAATGAAGATCTTGGGTTATCTGGGTCCAGCCGGGAGCTTTTCAGAAGAAGCAGCGTTAATATATAATCAGGACAACGAATTCCAAGAGCGACCACTCCCATCCATTCGGTCCGTGGTCGAGGCTGTTGGTTTGGGGCAGATCGAAGTCGGAGTTATTCCTTTTGAGAATTTTCTTGACGGTTCGATTAACCAGACTTTTGATTCCCTGGCTAGGCTAGAAGGGATTTATTTGATTGCCGAGATAAATCTGCCGATCAAACAGAATTTGATCGCCGGTCAAAGACTCCCACTTTCTCAAGTCGAAGTTTTAATTTCTCACCCCGAAGCCCTGGCTCAATGCGAAGGTTGGATCAGGAGTCACCTGCCGAACCTCAAGGAACGTCGCCAGGCTTCGAGTACGGCTGAAGCTGTTAGATTGATTGGGCGCTATCGGCCCCAGGGCCGAGTAGCGGCGATTGGGTCGAGTGTGGCCGCCAGGATTTATGGTCGGCAGATCATCTCTTCCGAGATCCAAGATTCCGAAGATAATCAAACCCGCTTTGTTGTGGTTTCGAAGCGAAGTGAGACTAAATCAACTAGCCAAGATCGAACTTCAGTTTTACTTTCGTTACCCGATCAACCTGGTGCTCTATGTCGAGTTCTCGAAGTCTTTAAAAAACGATCGATCAATTTGACCATGATCGTCTCGAGGCCCGATCGCAAGAAAATGGGCGGCTATATCTTTTTCCTCGATCTTCTGGGTCACGAGGCCGACTCTTCGATTAGCGGAGCACTTAGAGAAGGTAAAAAATTGGCTCACCTCATAATTCTCGGCTCTTATCCTCAAGTTAAGAGCCCAACCAAACAAAGGAGGTCGCTATGCAAGTCGTCATGAAGCCTGGTGCTGCCGAAGAGGAAGTTCAGGCAGTCATAAATGAGATTGGGAGCTATCCCGGTTTGGAACCCCGTCCCTCGCCCGGCCGAGAGTTAACCGTGATTTTGATTATCGGCAC
>CAZFGO010000004.1:6743-37057 GCA_964518525.1 uncultured Gammaproteobacteria bacterium
ACTTTTCTTCGAGGCGGAGCTTTCAAACCCAGGACCTCGCCTTATGGTTTTCGCGGTTTGGGCGAAGAAGGATTGAGGCTCTTGCGTGAAGCGAGGAAGCGTTTCGACCTGCCGATTGTTACCGAGGTGATGAGCCCGGCCCAGGTCGATTTAGCTCTTAAGTATGAGGTCGATGTTTTGCAAATCGGCGCCAGGAATTCCCAGGATTTTGAACTCCTGACCGCGGCTGGTCAATCCGGAAAACCCGTACTCTTGAAGAATGGCTTGGCCGGCACGCTGCAAGATTTGCTTCTTTCGGCCGAGTATGTCGCTTATAAGCAGCAAAGCCCAAAGAAGATAATCCTCTGCTTGAGGGGAATTCGAACTTTTGAAACCGCAACCAGGAATACCCTTGATGTCACCTTGGTTTCGATTCTCAAAGAGGAGACTTATTTGCCGGTTTTTGTTGATCCTTCCCATGCCCCGGGCAAATGGCAGTTTGTGGGACCATTGGCTTTGGCCGGTATCGCGGCTGGAGCAGATGGGCTTCTCGTCGAAGTGCACCCTGAGCCAGAAAAAGCCAAATCCGACGGACCACAGCAACTGAAACCAAATAAGTTTACCCAACTGATGGAGCAACTTAGGATGGTTGCTCGGGCAGTTGGTCGCGAGATCTAAAAAAGAGGAATTAGAAGGAATCCTAGAATCTTAGGGTTCCTTTTTTATTATTTCTGAATTGACAGGTCTTGGATTAGAGCAATGCCTTACATTTATTTGACAGCTTTAAATCATTTGTTATAATAGAAACATCATTCATTTACCACAGACCATAGGTGTGGATAATTAGCCTAAATAAAGCTAAAAACCACTTAAGCTCTTAATTGAGGCCTATCGAGGTAAAATAATATCAGAGCTTGAAGAAAGCGAGAAAAAGATATTGTTGGCTGTGGCAATTGGTCCACAGTTTTTTGTTCCCAAAATACTAGATACTAACCCCTAACCCCTAGATACTAAATATTTAATCAAACCAATAGTTCTGGTATAAGAATTATCAACGATATGCCCAAAACTAGACAAGAGAAAGAAATTATCTTAAACGAATTAGTTCAAAAATTCCAGAAATTTAAATCCTTGGTTTTTATCAATTTCGCCGGTCTCAAGGTTAAAGACGTCTCCGAGCTGCGTCGGCTTTGCGAAAAAGAAAAAATTGATTATCTCGTAGTGAAGAAGACCTTGATAAAATTAGCTTTATCCCAAGTCGGCATTGTTGGATTAGACCCCAAAGAATTAAAAGGTAATCTGGCGTTGGTTTTTGGATTTGATGATGAGGTGGCGCCGGCTAAGCTTTTGGAAAAATTTGCCAAGGATCATGAAGCCTTGAAGTTTTTGGCTGGAATTGTTTCGAGTAGTCCCAAGGAATATCGGTTTCTCGATGAGGTGGCGGTTAAGAGCTTGGCCTTATTGCCTAGTCGGACTGAATCCTTGGCCCGAGTGGTTGGCAGTATCAAGGCTCCACTCACTGGTTTGGTTAACGTTTTGGCAGGCAATTTGCGTGGCTTCGTTTTGGTCTTGAATGCTTTGAAAGAAAAGAAAGCAGCCTAATTAAATAATTAATATAAATAATTTAATAACTAATTATATGGCTGAAGAAAAAAAAGAAGTTATTGTTCCCGAGAAATTTAAAACTCTTGTGGAGCAGATCGAAAAGTTATCAGTCTTGGACCTGGCTGAGCTGGTTAAGGTCCTCGAAGATAAGTTTGGGGTTTCGGCGGCAGCGCCTATGATGGCGATGGCTGTCGGTGCTCCGGCCGCTGGCGCGGCTGCTCCGGCTGAAGAAAAGACCACTTTCAACGTCGAACTAACTAACGCGGGAGCCAATAAGATCGGCGTCATTAAGGTTATTCGAGAGATTACCCAGATTGGCCTAAAGGATGCCAAAGATTTGGTTGATGGCGCACCTAAGCTAGTCAAAGAAGGTGTTGGTAAGCAGGAAGCCGAAGAGATGAAAAAGAAACTTGAAGCTGCTGGCGCCCAAGTCACTTTAAAATAAGCGCCAGAGTGAGCTTGAAATTCCGTCACCGGCCGACCACAGCTGCCTGCCGGCAGGCAGAGTAGGCCCAGAATTAAGAAAATGTAGGGAACGATCGCGACCGTTCCCTACATTTTTTGGTCTATTAAAGGTGAGTGGCTCTGAGGCCGAAGAGCTTGGTTCCATTGAGCAAATAAATTTTTTTCTCCGATTCATTCACCACCAAATCTTTCAAATCATCGAATTGGTCGGAATAATATTGAGCTTTAAGTTGACCATCCTTATCAAGGACCACCAAGCGTTTGCCAGCCGGCTCTAACAAATAGAGATCACGAGAATCGGGCGAGAACCAAATTTTGGTTGGCTGGTTTAAGGCCGGGTCAATATTTTGGGGTTCAAAAGATTGCCGCCGGCCATTAATAAATTTATCAATTTCCCCATTCGATTTTGAGACATAGATTGAATTAGTAACAGAAAATGAAGTGGCCCGAGTTAGGTCAATTCCTTTATCCTTTAACCAAACCAAGCCTCGAGAAATCCCTTGGGCGGTTATTCCCTGGCGATAGATTTGGTTCGTGCCAATATCAAGTGAATACAAGCGGCCGCGATAAATATCAAAATCAACTAGCTTTGAGTTGGTCGGCAGTGGGAAATTGATTAGATTGAAACTCTTGGTTTTCAAATCCAATTTAACCAACTCCCCCGATTCCGAAAGAAAGAGTAGTGAATTTTGATCCTCAACTCGACCCAATTTGAATGGTTTAAAGTTATCAGCCTTGAGTCCGAGATCGATAATTTGATTTTTATTTAAATCTAGTTGATAGATTGAATTAGAATTAGAATTGGTAGCGTAAGCATAAATAGTGTTATTTAAATTTATTAGGCTGGGAATGTTGATATTGTTGCCGGCCGGAACCAGCGAAGCAAAATTAACAATTAATAATGGTTCGGGAACATTAACCACATGCCTCAGTTTCAAAAGTAGGGCGGCCAAATCGGCCCTGAGCGAATCCGAGGTTTCTTTCTCTTGCTTCGTGCTTTGAGGCAGTTTAGTGAGTAGGCCTTCGGCTTCAAGAACGAGGGACCTGGCTTTCGATTCATTGTTATAAATAATAGCTGCCTCAGCCTCATCTCTTTTGTTGCTGATCTCGGTGACGAGTTCATTATAGGCGCTGAGATTGGTTTCATAAGATTGCTTGGCACTCTGATAAACCAAGCTCTGAAGGAATAGAAAACCAAGAATTAAAAAGGCGATGAGCAGAAATTTATTGGTTTTAGATCGACGATTGAATTTTTTAATCAGATTATCAAGAATTAGACCGAGCGAGATAATAATTTTTCGAGCCAATCGATCAAGAGGTTTTATTTTATTTTCGGTCTGATCAGAAATGACCTTAATTCTAGCTGCCGTTTGTTCCGTTGGTTGGGTCGGTTTTTTTTGATCGACTAGTTCTGGTCGGCTTTTTAAAAATTTAATTAGCTGCCAGCGCTGGAGGAGGGGCTGAGCTTGATTTTCAATCTTTAGAGACGAGGTGGTTAGGGTTTCTTCCGCTGGCCGGCCTAATGGTTTTTTGGCGAGTCGGCCCAGCAGACTCTTTGAATAATTTTTTATTGCCAGAGAATAACGTTTCAAACTAGACTTCAGTGATGGGCTTAATAATTTTTCAGTTTTCTCTTTAGTCTTAATTAATTCCTTGATTGATTGCTGGGGCTGGACTATTTCTTCTTTAGCCAGTTCGTTTTGGTCGGGCAGCAATTTGATGATCAGAGCGGCAAAGGTGACATAGGAACTGACTCCGCTGAGAATAGCTCTGAAGCTGGCCACTGCTTCAGCCGGAGAGTGAGTGATGATATTTTTCTTCAATCGATCAAATGAGAGATAATCAAAAAGTTCATTGTTTGAAAAAAGGAAAGAATCATTGATTCGGGCCCGACCGCTAATGATACTAGAAAAAATTTTTAGCGATTCTGATTTGGGTCGGTTTGATTTGGAGATTACTTCTTTATTACCTTCAATAATATTGATCATTTTATAATCGTCGTGCTTGCCCTTAAAGATTAGAAAGGCCTGCATTTGACCCGACACCGTAAAATAGAGATGACCTTCTTTGATCACCCCGAAAAGGAGGTGCAGGCGGCTGATTGGCAAATAAATTTCGGGGCCATGGATCAAGTTTATTATTTGATCATTAATTTTGCGGAGAGCCCCTTCAAAGATTTGTTCACTATTAATTTTCTCGGGCGGCTGATTAAGTGGCAGGCTCTCGAGAGCTGGATGATAATAAAAAGCGTTTTCTAATTGATTAATAATGGCGTCAGCGATTTGATATTTTCTTTTATCGGGTTGGTCGGTCTCAATTTGAATCAAACCGAATAATTTACCCAAGAGCTTTTCTCGCTCGGGAAAGTTTTTACTAATAAAAATCCGACAAACCGAAAGCGCCTTGTCGGGATGGTTGATAAAAAGTTGACCAAATTCTGCTCTCATAAATATTTGCTCGTCCTTTTTAAGTATATTATACTATAAAAAGCGGTTATTAAAAATGATTTAAAGTCGTAAGAAGGATTAAGATTAAATTTATGCTCGAACAACTTTTTGGTTCTCGAACCAGGGTTAGGTTGCTCAGATTTTTTTTGAATCATCCGGAAAAACATTATTATGTTCGACAGTTAACCCGGGAACTCAAAACTCAAATCAATGCGGTTCGCCGTGAATTAGAAAATTTAGAATCCTTGGGTATTATTAAAGCTAAACCAATCAAAGAAGCTAAAAAAGCTGGTCGGCGATCCCGGAGGAAAGAAAAAAAATACTTCGCCGTTAATGAAGATTTTGTTTTATATCCGGAATTAAAAGCCCTGCTCCTCAAGGCCCAGCTTTTAATTGAGGAAGATTTGGTTAAAAAAATTAAGGAATCTGGCAGGATAAATTATCTAGTTTTAACCGGTTTGTTTGTCGGTCTAAAAGATCAGGCCACCGACCTCTTAGTGGTTGGTCAAGTTAAGAGTAAAAAATTGGGTCGGCTGATCCGACGTTTCGAGCATGAGCTCGGCCGGGAGATTAATTACACCGTTATGAGTTTGCGCGAATTCAAATATCGAATGGATATCACTGACAAATTTTTGTATGATATCTTGGAAAATAAAAAAGTCGTGGTCATTGATGAAATTGATACTTAGTGCCAGGAGAACAATAATATCATCTAGTTAAAATTAAAAATTGATTGGCCGCGGACCACGCGGTCATTGTTAATTTAAATTAATGATACTTTACCTAGACACAACCGAACCAGGCAGAATTTTGGTTGGATTAGTCGCCAAACAGGAGATGATCTCGAAATTAGAATTAACTGGTGAGTTCCACCAATCAGAGAGATTATTATCCCTGATCGATAAACTACTCAAGAGAAATAAAGCCAGCCTCAAAGATTTAACGGGTATTATTGTGATTATTGGACCTGGCGGATTTACAGCGGTGCGGCTGGGAGTGGTGATAGCCAATACTTTGGGATTTGCTTTGAATCTGCCGATCGCTGGTCTAACAAAATTCCCCGACAGCCAGGCCGTGAGACTAATCGCCGAAGGTTTGAAATTAATTAGGGATCGGCGACCAGGCGAGGGAGTTCAGCCGGTTTATGGCCGTGAGCCCAGCATTACTAAACCCAAATTAAAATCTGATTAGTTTTATGATCGCCCTGACGATTTTAGTTTCATTAGTGATTTCAATTATAATTTTGTATCTGCTCTCAAATTATTTAAATAATTTGACGGCCGCCTATCTGCCGCCGAGCCTTTATCTTTTTTTGATGTGGCCCGGAGTAATGATTCATGAACTTAGTCATTTTCTGGGCTGTCTCATTACCTTTACTCGGGTAAAACAAGTGGAACTTTTTAAACCACAGCGGCAAGGCGGAAAGATTATCCTGGGTCAGGTAAGCCATGAAAACACCAAAAACCCGATTAAGAAAATAATTATTTCGCTGGCGCCATTCTTCGGCGTTTCCGCCACCATCTGGTTTTTTGTTTGGCTGCTTTTGCCAGCCGGACATTTATTAGGGCCGATCAATTTAATTCAGGCTAGTTCGTCTGGCTTCTCGAGTTTTGGGCAATCAATTCTTGGTTTTTTAAATCAATATCGAAATTATTTTCTTAGTTTAGTCGCTAGCCTTGATTTCAAAGATTGGCGGATCTATCTTTTTATTTATTTGATGCTTTCATTAGGCTCCCAAGCCGCACCGTCCCGAACCGATTTAAAACATACCTTTAATGGCTTAGTGGTCCTTTCAGTCGTTGTATTATTGGTTTATCTCTTGATTAGTTATTTGAAAATAAATTTTGTCCCGGGTTTAGCGGCTTACCTGGTTCAACCGTTTTATCTTTTGAATTTTTTGTTAGCTTACGGAATATTTTTTGCCTTAATTATGTTGATTCTAACCTGGGGATTAATTGGTCTAGTTAAGCTAATTAAACTAATTTAAGTTAACCCATTTGGTTGGGTAAAAAATAATCCACCATCATTTATTAGGTTCTTCAATCTAGCTATCCACAGCTAGATTTTTTTATTTTATCCTAGCTTAAATAAATTTAAAATCTCAGTGGTTGAATTGTGGAATAAAGTGGTGTATAATATAAATATAAAGGTGAAAAGTGGATAAAAGTGGGGATAAATTAAAAAATAGTGGATAAGTTGAATTAAATTATGTTTATTGGTGAATATCTTCATAATATTGATCAGAAAGGAAGGTTAGCTGTCCCAATTAAATTTAGGAATGACTTAGCAAAGGGAGCCGTGATTACTAAAGGTTTAGATGAATGTTTGTTTCTTTACACCAAGGAAGAATGGGAAAAGTTAGCTGGCCGTTTGGCCCAATTGCCAATTTCAAAATCAAATACCCGCGCCTTTTCTCGTTTGATGCTCGCTGGTGCCATGGACGTCGAATTGGATAAACAGGGTAGAGTGATTATTCCTGAATATCTTCGTAAATATGCCGGGGTAACGAAGCGAGTGGTTATTGCTGGCCTCTATAACCGTTTGGAAGTTTGGGATGAAGGTAAGTGGGTTAATTATAAAAAGGGGACTGAAAAATCAAGCAGCGATATTGCTGAAGCTTTGGGTGAATTGGGGGTTTAGAATCATTGAAAATTAATTTGGTTATTTATTTGCCACTAAGATTTGGTCGATCCGACTTGGTTTTGGCGGCAAAATAAAATAAAAACAAATCTCCAAGAAATTCTTGGAGCCGGTTTCAAAGAATCCCGAAATTCCGGGATTAACGCCGCGGCCGTTTGCCGCTGGTAAAAATTATGGGGAGTAATTCCCCAACGAAGTTTAGCCAATTTAGATATTTTAAATTAATGATTTATCACGAGCCGGTTCTTTTAAAAGAAGTTCTCGAATACCTTAGGCCCGAACCCAATGATAATTTCATTGATGGAACACTAGGCAATGGCGGGCACGCCCTGGCGCTCCTAAAATTAATCACTCCATCTGGCCGACTATTGGGCATTGATTTGAATCGTCGAACGATTGAAATGACGCAAGAGAGAATCAACGCTGCTGCTAGTCAGATTGGCGACCGATTGATTCTGGTTAAAGACAATTTCAATAATTTGGAACAAATCGTTAGCACTTATAAATTTTATCCGGTCAAAGGTATCTTACTTGATCTGGGTTTTTCTTCTAGCGAACTAGCTGACCCGGAACGTGGTTTTTCCTTTGAACAAGTTGGTCCACTCGATATGCGTTATGGTGATACTAGGTTGACAGCCAAAGAGATTGTCAATCACTGGTCCGAGAGAGAATTGAGTCGAATATTCAAAGAGTATGGCGAAGAAAGATATGCGCGACTGATCGCGCGAGCGATGGTTGAGGCGAGAAAGATCCGAGAATTAGAAACCACAACCGATTTGGTTAGAGTTATTGAAAGAGTTTATCGCGGCAAACCTAAGCCCAAGATTCATTTTGCCACCAAGATCTTTCAATCTTTAAGGATAGCGGTTAACGATGAACTTAACAATTTAAAATTAGTTTTGCCAGCAGCCCTGAAGGTTTTAGCTCCGGCCGGCCGACTAGCAATTATTTCCTTTCATTCCCTGGAAGATAAGATTGTTAAAGATTTTTTTAAACAAGAGTCGAAGGGTTGCCTTTGTCCACCATCGCTGCCAATCTGTCATTGTGGGCACGAGCCAAGCCTCAAGATCATTACCAAAAAACCAATCAGGCCTAGTCAATTAGAAATTAAAAATAATCCTCGTAGTCGGAGCGCCAAAATGCGAGTGGCTGAAAAAATTTAATCAACCCAATTATTTAAAATAAAAATAAAATTTTATGTCAAGATTTTTAACGCTAACAATCGCGCGGGTAGCGGTACCCCGGTTTCAATTAAAGAGACGGGCGATTGACTTTTCATCTTTTACTTCGATCAGATTCAAGATCATCCTCATCGGCGTTACCTTGGTGATTGGTTTATTTTATCTTATTCAAATCAACAGTCTCTCAACTGAAGGATTTAAGATCAGGGAACTAGGAAAAAGGGTTAGCCAGCTCAAGGCCCTGAATCAAGAATTGGAGCTCCGAGCAGCGGAAATTCAGTCGAGTCAAAATCTTCAAAGCCGGATTAATCAATTAAATATGGTGGCCCTAGGGAAAGTCGATTATCTTTCGGCAAGCAACCAGATGGTGGCTTTGGCTAAATAGGATGGCGTATATTGAGAATGACTTAAATTACTTTTTGTAAACTTAAGAATCCGCCCAGTAGGCGGATTTTTGTTTAAACAAAAATCCCGTCCAAGATTACTTTTTTCTCGAACGGGATGAGTGGTAATTTAGCCGCGCGTTGGCGTTAAATGACCTTTGAGGCTGCCAAAAGAAAAAACGATGGCGATGAGCAAGGCGAGTTGGGCTGGCAGGAGAGCTAGCGACTGATATTCCTGGGGAATGAGATTCAAGTCGAGATAAGGTTTGAAATAGAAAACGCCCAAGATCGAACCAACTTCGAAGCCCATTTTTAGTTTGCCGAAACTATTAGCTCCGGTTTGGAGTTTTAGTCGATCGGCGAAATAATGCTTGGTTTGGGCAATGACGAGCAAAATTAAATCCAGGCTGATCATTAGGCTGGTTAGGTAAAACCAGTAATGACGATCAGCCAACAGGCGTCCAAGATACCAAAAGATCGGTAGGTTTAGAACCTTATCGCTCAGCGGGTCAAGAATTTTACCCAAACTAGTGATCTGGTTGGTTGATCTAGCCAAATCACCATCCAAGATATCAAGAATTGCTGCTAGAACATAGAGTTCGACTCCGAGATACTGCCAAGGGTAGGACGATGAGCTTAGAGCCCAAAGTATCGGAACGACCAAGACTATTCTTAAGGCGCTGAGCTGGTTCGGCGTGACTAATTTTTGGAGTTTTTCCGCAGCCATGTTCCCCCTTTATCTAGTGTTGGTAAGGTGCTAAAATTTTGGATATGTTTAAAATTAACAAACAATCAAAAAATAATCAAGCTCGAAAGGGAGTTCTTATTACTAAACACGGCAGTATTAAGACACCTTGTTTTATGCCCATTGCCACCAAGGGAGCGATCAAGAACGTTTCAGTTGAAGAAATCGAAAAATTAGGAGCCGAGATAATCTTGGCTAATGCCTACCATCTTTATTTGCAGCCCGGCACCAAGATCCTTAAGCAAGCTGGTGGTTTAGGGACAATGATTAATTGGAATAAGCCGATTTTAACTGATAGCGGTGGATTTCAAGTTTTTAGTTTGGGATCTGGCCGGGGTGATAAAAAAGCTAAGGCCAGTTGGCGAGAAAATTTAGTTCGTGTAACCGATCAAGGAGTGGAGTTCAAATCCTATTTAGATGGCAGTAAACAATTTTTAACGCCAGAATCAGTTATTGAGATTCAAGAAGACCTGGGATCGGATATTTTAATGGTTTTAGATCAATGCCTTGGTTGGCCCAACTCTTACGAAGAATCAAAAGAAGCCATGGAGCGGACACTAGTTTGGGCCAAAAGATCAATCGATAATTTTTCGAGAAGATCAAAAAATGGATCAATGCTTTTTGGTATTGTCCAGGGATCAGTTTATCAAGATTTACGAATTCTTTGCGCCCAAAAATTAGTCGAGTTGGGATTTGACGGTTATGCCATTGGTGGTTTAGCTGTTGGCGAACCGAGAGAAAAAATGATGGAAGTTTTAAATTATACTGTCACACTCTTACCCCAAGAAAAGCCTCGGTATCTCATGGGTGTTGGTCGACCTGAGGAGATAATTGAAGCCGTTAAGAAGGGGATTGATTTATTTGATTGCGTGATTCCGACTCGAGAAGGCCGTCATGGCCGTCTTTATCTTTGGCCTAATGATCCCAATTTAATTATTAAAAGAATTTTAAATGCTGCGAATTCAGCCGATCAATTTTATCAAGTTATTAATATTACCAGCGAACCATTTCGTGAAGATTTTTCGGTTCTGGATCCTAATTGCGATTGCCCAATTTGTTTGAGAGGCTATAAACGAGTCTATTTGCATCATTTATTCAAGATTGAGGAAGGCTTGGGTTTAAGACTAGCCTCGCTTCATAATTTGCGGTTTTATTTAAGATTAATGGAATTGATTAGAGCGAATATTGAGTGATTTTGGAATTGTCCACAATCAAATCTAGATAAAATTTTTTATTTTGTTACAATGGTTTAATAGCACCCGATGTGCTATTAAAATAAGGGAGGGATCTATGAGAAAAAAGACTGAACTGGTTTGTTCTCTCGCGGAACGGTGCGCTCTTTACCAAAAAGTTTCTAATAGTGGTGAGCGGTGCGTTCATCAGGAAAAGCATCCTACGGCTCGGGAAGCCTATTTGGGCTTGTGCCAAGCCAAGGGGAAGCAAGTTACGATTGAACTTATTCCAGTGAAAGTTAATTAGAATTACTTTATTTTTTCTCATAGAATGGCGTGAAGCCATTTTTTTATTTGACCAAAAGACATTTCTTTGTTAAATTAATCTCTTGATAAATCCGGTCTTTAAAACCTTAACCAAGGAGGTAAAAGAATGAAACCAGTTCGGTTGATGTTGGTCGAGGCAAGAAAAAGATCTTGGGTTATTGAAGTCTTTGCTTTTATGGTTCTCAAAGTCGGCTTGCTTTATCTTTATCATGAAGTCAATGTCCTGAATCACGAGGTCGGTCAGATGGCTGAGGTCACTAATTTCCCCAAAACCAAGGGCAGCGATTCGGATCAGTCATTTCCGACTCAAATAGCTTTCTGTGGCCGGGTTATCTCGTTTAATAATCCGGAACTGCGCGAGCGAGTTGAGCAGGAATTTTATTCTTACTTGGCTGGACGCGAGCTACTGATTTTGGTAGCCAAGCGGACGGGCAAATATTTCCCTCTGATTGCTAGCAAGTTGGCTGAAGCTAATTTGCCTGATGATTTGAAGTTTATTGCGGTCGTGGAAAGCTGGCTTAATCCCAGGGCCGTTTCCCGAAAGCAGGCAGTTGGAATCTGGCAGCTCAGGCGCGAAACTGCCCGAGGATTGAAACTGAAGGTCAATCGTTGGGTTGATGAACGGCTCGATCCCGCACTTTCGACTGAGGCCGCGATAAAATTGCTGCAACAATTGTTTGAACGATTTAACGATTGGCCTTTGGCCTTAGCCGCTTATAATTGGCGGCCGGCTGAAGTTTCTCGTAGTCTTGAAACCCAAGCCGAAACCGATTATTTCCGACTCTCACTCACTGATGAGACAGAACGTTACCTACCGAGAATTTTGGCCATCAAAATAATTTTCTCTAACCCAGAGAACTATGGTGTCGATCTGGATCAATCCGATTTCTATCAAGCGGCCGCTTTCGACGAGGTATCAATCAGAATAAATCACTGGCTCAGGGTTCGGGAAATCGCCCAGGCAGCTAATTCATCTTATCGGGAGATCAAGGTGCTCAATCCCTGGATCAAAAAAGATCGATTGCCGCCCGGGAAGTATCGACTACATTTGCCCCCTAGCCAGAAAGAGGTCTTTAGTGTCAATTTCAAAGGACTGGTTATTGACAATTGAATCATGGTGACCAAGCGCTGGCGTTCTTAGTCAGTCTTTGGCCTAGCCAGCTTGAACCGAAGCTGGCTATTTTTTTTGTTTAAAATATGATAAAATTATTTCAACTAACCAAACGATTTAAATTATGACGCTAGCAATAATTTTCGCACCCCTCAAGATTATTTTTAGTGATTTTTTAAGTGATTTGATTTATTTCCCTATTTGGTGGTATAGCCGGGGAGCAAAAAGGGCCTTATTTTTTTGTTTTAATAAAATCAAGGAGGGGGAACGCTGGCTGGGTCTCGGAATTTGGATCAGTAATCTCTTTCGACCGATGTTCGGTCAATATGATTTTGCTGGTCGGCTGATTAGCTTTTTCATCCGTTTAATTCAAATCATTGTGAGATTGGCCTTATTTTTAATTTGGACTGGTCTCATGATTATTTTATTTTTACTTTGGTTTTTTTTGCCGCTCTTCATCATCTATCAGCTGATAGTTAATTTAGTTTAATAATCGATTTTTACCAATTATGATGGCTGAAGATCAATCAACTGCCAATCCCGAGAGTTTAAAATTTCTGATTTGCTCTGAGTGTGCTGGTCGGGGAGAAATAAATAATAAATCCTGTCCGCAGTGTCGGGGTTTAGGTCTGGTGGCTTGGTTTAATAATTCGCTTTTATATTGGAGTAAGAAAATTAATGCCGAGGAGGTCTATCACGATCGTTTGAAATCAATTTTCAATAAAGTGTTGAACGCCATCCTGCTTCTCTTTGGCATCTTGGGTGTCTTGGCACTTTTTTGGTATCTCTGGAGTTCCGGTTTTTTCGGTACCTTGAATAAATCACTGCTCGCCTCGGAAAGTTATTGGAGTAAATTGACTTTTTTTAAAGAAATTTTTTGGCTCTCACTTTTAACGGATTTGTATTTATTCTATCGCCTGGAGCGAGAGAAGGAATTAAAGGAACGAGTGCAGCGGCGCAGCTATGCCGGGGAAAAGAAGATCACTTACCCGCCGCTTAATTGGTCCGAAGTGGCCCGGCTTGATCCGAAATTAAAAATCGATATTAGCCGAACCTTTTCGGCTGAAGCGCTCGAGGCGGTTAAGAAATCTTACTTGCTGGCCCAGAAGTTTAAAAATTCAGAGATCGCACCGATTCATCTTCTGATTTCTTTATTTTCCTTTTCAAAAATTAATATAATTTTTGCGCGTTTAGGTACCGATTCCAAAAAGCTGGTTGAGAAATTAAGTCGACTCTTGGCTGATTTGCCGATCACTAGCGGCTTAGTTTCTTGGCCAACCGAATCCAAAAAATATTTGTTTAAGGCCTATGAAGAAGCCTATAATTCAAGACAAGAACAAGTAGAAGTCACTGAACTCTTGATTCCTCTGGCGCGGGATAACGATCGAATCAAAGAAGTTTTTTTTGATTTGGAGATTGATTTGGATAAAATTAGAAATGTTGTTCAGTGGATTAGAATTCGAGAACTGCTCCGGAGAAAATGGCAACGGTTTAGAAGCGCCGCCAAATTCAAACCCAAGGGCGCCATGGATCGAGCCATGACGGCCCTGGCCACCCCATTTTTGGATCAATTCTCAACCAATTTAACTGAATTGGCCCGCTTGGGTTATTTAGCGCCTTGCATTGATCGAGAAAAGGAGTTTGAAGAGATTTTTAGGATAATTGAGGGTGGACGAGAAAGCGTTATCCTGGTAGGTAATCCGGGGGTTGGTAAGACAACAATTGTTGAAGGCTTGACTGAACGAATGGTTGAGGAAGATGTGCCAGCGATTCTTCAGGATAAGAGATTGGTCAGCCTAAGCATTCCCAAGTTGATTAGTGGTGTTTCGGCTCCCGAAGCCCAAGAGAGACTTTTAATCATCATTGAAGAAATAATCCGAGCTGGCAATATCGTTTTGTTTATTGATAATCTTCAAGAATTGGTTGGTATCACGGCTGGCGGCGAACAGAGCCTGGATCTATCCGATGTCTTGGCTCAAGCTTTGGCCAAGAAATATTTTTTCTGTCTGGCTTCAGCTCTGCCCCAGGATTATAGTAAATATATTGAAAATTTTCCCCTCGGTAATGTTTTTAGTAAGGTTGAGATCAAAGAAGTTGATTTGAATGGAGCGATTCAGATTCTTGAAGCCAAAAGCGACAGCGTGGAATATCAGCAAAACGTTTATTTTTCTTATGACGCCATTAGCGAAATAGTTCATCTGGCCGATCGTTATCTTCACGAACGTTATTTACCAGAAAAAGCCATTAGCATTTTGGAGGAAGCGGCGGTTTATGCCCGGAAAGCTCGAGGAGCGGGAACAATTGTTTCTCGCGAAGATGTTGCTTTTCTTATTTCAGAAAAAGTTGGTATTCCCTTGACTAGAATCACTGAAAAAGAAAGCGATAAATTATTACGATTGGAGGAACTAATTCATGAACGGCTGATTGATCAAGAAGAAGCAGTTAAAGCCGTGGCCTCGAGCTTGCGTCGAGCTCGAGCCGAGCTCCGGGAAATAAAACGTCCTATTGCCAATCTGCTTTTTTTGGGCCCAACCGGCGTGGGCAAAACGGAATTAGCCAAAACCGTGGCCCAGGTTTATTTTGGTAACGAAAACAATATGATTAGGCTCGACATGTCGGAATATCAAGATAAGCCGAGCCTTTATCGTTTGATTGGCGCGCCAACTGAAACCGGACTTTTAACCGAGGCAGTGAGAAAAAATCCTTACACTCTTTTGCTTTTGGATGAAATCGAAAAAGCTCATCCGGATATTTTGAATGTTTTTTTGCAGGTGATGGATGACGGCCGCTTGACCGATTCTTTGGGCCGAACCGTTGATTTCACCAATGTGATCTTAATTGCCACCTCGAACGCCGGCACCCAATTTATTCAGGACCAAGTGCGGGCTGGTCAACCTTTACTGCAGATCAAACAACAACTGCTGATGAGCGAGCTCAAGCCCTATTTCAAACCCGAATTCTTGAACCGGTTTGATGAAATTATAGTTTTTAAGCCCCTAGAGTTTGCCCAAGTAGTCTTAATCACTAAACTGATGCTAAAACAAGTAGCCCAGAGACTTTTGGAAAAGGGAATTAATTTTGAAGCCTCAGACCAGGCGATAACTGAGCTGGCCCAAGCCGGATTTGATCCCTTATTTGGCGCGAGACCTTTGCGGCGGATAGTTCAAGAAAAGGTCGATAACGCTCTAGCTGATTATCTTTTACGCGGTCAATTGGGCCGACGCGATATCGCGATCTTAGAACCGGGAGGAGTTATTAGAATAGAGAAGGCTAAAGAATTATAGTAACCAATCCCACTAAAGCGGATGGATCATAAGTTGAAGCCGGCTAAAGCCGGGTATAAATTATAATCTGCCCCACTTTAGTGGGCCCTCAACCAACTAAAGCCGGCTTAAACTCGACGTAATGAATTAATTTAAACGAATGGCGATAAATTATTTCTTAGCACTGATTGCTTCTTTTCTGCTTTCAGTTTTTTTTACCATCCTGGTTAAGAAAATAGCTTGGAAATTTAAGATTTTGGATCAGCCAGGCGGTGAACGGAAAATTCATCGTCGGCCAATACCACTTTTGGGTGGTTGGGCTATTTTTATCGCTTTCTTTTTGGTTTTGGGTTATTTATCTTTTTTTACCAATTTAATTATTGGACGCAATATCTTATTAAGATATCTAGTCGGGATTTTTATCGGCGGTTTGTTTCTTATGATCGGCGGCACGCTTGATGATCGTTTTAATCTTAAACCAAGTCGGCAGATTATCTGGCCAATTTTGGCCGCTCTCGGCGTGATGATTAGCGGTATTGGTATTAGTTTTATTACTAATCCTTTGGGCGGCATCTTGAGGCTCGATTTTTATACGATTAATTGGGGCGGTTATAATTTTTTTATTTTAACGAATTTATTTACCTTTGTTTGGCTTTTAGGAATAATGTATACTACTAAGTTCCTTGACGGTTTGGATGGCTTGGTCTCGGGCATTACAGCAATTGGTTCTTTAATTATTTTTTTTCTGAGCTTGGCTCCCGAGGTTAATCAGACCGACACCGCCTTTTTGGCAATTATTTTGGTCGGCGCTTGTCTCGGGTTCTTGATTTTTAATTTTTATCCGGCCAGCATCTTTTTGGGCGAGGGGGGCAGTTTGTTCACTGGTTTTATGCTCGGAATCCTAGCGATCATCGCTGGCGGCAAAATTGCGACCGCTCTTTTGATTTTAGGTCTACCGATTTTAGACGTTGGGTGGGTGATTCTGCGCCGCTTATTTTGGGATAAAAAAAGATTGGGTTTGGGCGACGAGAAACATTTACACTTTCGTTTAATTAAATTTGGTTTCTCTCAAAGGCAAGCAGTTCTATTTTTATATTTTTTAACTACAGTTTTTGGCGTTTTAGCTTTATTCCTGCAGAGCAAAGAAAAACTGATAGCTCTAGTTGTTTTGGGGTTGGTAATGGTAATTTTGGCTTTGGTTTTGACTTTGAATTACCGAGCTCGTACCTGATTTAAAAAGAAAAGAAGGGCGCTTGGCTTACGCCCTTCCTATTTCGGAATGATCACCTCCTCTGATTCTGGCTTGATTTCGAGGACCTGCATTTCAATCAACTCTCTCAGGAGCCCGAGTATTTCAACTTCGTCCTGGCCTCGGCAGAGGTCAACCACCCTGATGTTACCAGCCCTAAGAAGATCAATGATTTCGCGGCAGCGAGAGTCTTTAAGTTCGATTCGATCCCAATCCTTTTTTAATCCTAGGATCGTTTCCGGCGGTAAAGCTCTTTTGGTCCAGCGTACCCATTCATCCAGCTGCCTGGTTCCTTCGAAGATCAATTCATTAATTTCCAGACCGCGAATTTCCACCACTTTTCCCCAATCAATCACTCCCTCAAGAAAAAAGAAACGGCCGATTTGATTGTGAAAAAGATGATGGATAATGTTTCTCACTCGAGAGATTGACTCATCAAAGAGTTCTCGAGCCGAGATGAATCCTAGGCGGACCAAGATAGCGCCTAATTTTTCCTGAGGAGATTGTTTTTGTTCCTTGAGTGCCTGATCTAGTTGTTTAGGTTCTAGCTTGCCTTGATCGCAAAGCCATTGGCCGAGCAGATCACCTTTTTGGTTTGAGATCGCTGAAACGATTCGGCCATTCCGAAAGACCAAGGTCTTAATGGCTGATTCGCGTTCGATGATCAGCAGACCCGTGCGTTTGGCTTGGCTAACAAGCGTGATGACGTGCGGCAGGTTGAAACTGTTGATCTCGCCCGTGAGCGCCAAACACTTGAGTTCTTTCATGAGTGCGGCAGCGCTAGTATCTTGGTTGCCATCCACGCCCAAGATTTTTAAAAGAGCCTGAAAGGGCTTACCGAGTTCGTCTAGATTTTGGCCCTTCATTTTCCCTCCTTGGTTTTATTTGGTTTTTCAAGTATTATTTTAGATTAGCCCAATTTAGTTAAAATGTCAACATGAGAAAAATTTTATTTATTTTTATTTCAATTTTAGCTGTTCTCCTAATAGCTTGGTGGGGCTATGAAACAGACAGCCGTTATTTTTGGTTGGTCGCTAATTTTTTTAATTTTCGCGAGATCGGTCAAAAGTTTGATCAAGCAGTTTATCAGTCAGGCACGGTTACTATTGGTAAAAATAAGTTGAAAGTCGAGATGGCCGAGACAGCCTTAGCCCAACTGAAAGGTTTATCTTGGCGAAAGAGCTTGGATCCGAATTCAGGTATGCTCTTTGTTTTCGGCACGCCGAGTTTTTATTCTTTTTGGATGAAAGACATGTTTTTCCCGATCGATATCATCTGGATTTCAAATGATCAAATAGTTGACATCACTAAAAATGTTCCCGTTCCCCAGGGTAATTATTTGCCCACTTATAGTCCTTCAGAACCAGTCAATTATGTTTTGGAGATCAATGCCGGCTATAGCGATAGCCATGGGATCAAGATCGGTGATCAAGTTAAAATTGAAATAGTCAAATAATTAATTACTGTAATTTGTTTCGATAAATCGATTTTTAGTAGTTGGGGATAAGGAATCATTTGACTAAATTTTAATGATACTATAAAATGAAAATACATAGTCCAATGGCTATTTATTTTTTTATCATTTTCTCTTATGTCTAAATTAGCAGTAGTTAGAATTGGCGGCCGGCAATATCAGGTACGGGAAGGTGAAGTTATTAAGGTTGAAAAGCTTGAAGGCAAAATTGGCGATAAAAAAAATTTCGACCAAGTTTTATTATTGGCTGATGAAGCTGGCAATGAAGTTAAGGTTGGTAAACCCTTAGTGGCAGGCGCTAAAGTCGCTGGCGAGATTCTGGAACAGCGTCGAAGCAAAAAAATTCTGGTTATCAAATTCAAGAGCAAGGTTCGTTATCAGAGAAAAAAGGGCCATCGGCAGTTCTATACCAAAGTGAAGATTGAAAAGATTAGTTAGATCCAAGCGTATCTGGAAATTTATTGAAAGGGTCCTAAACCAAAGGGTAGGGAACGGTTAATAACCGTTCCCTACCCTTATTTTTTAAACTTTAGTTCGCGCCTTCGATTCTCATCGCCAAACACAAAATGTTGCCCAGCGCCGACCTGCCTGCGGTAGCCTGCCTGCCGGCAGGGCCGACTAAAGCCTGCTAATCCAGTATTTGGTTGAAATTTAGATTTCTCTTCGACCCTTGAGCGCGTTGGCCAGGGTTACTTCATCCGCGTATTCCAAATCGCTGCCCATGGGCAAGCCCCGAGCTAGACGGGTTATTTTGATTTTATAAGGTTGGAGAATCTTTTTTAGATAGAGCATGGTGGTTTCGCCCTCGAGATCTGGGTTAAAACCCAAGATGATTTCTTTTAATCGCTGGGTTCGTGGTTGGATCAGGCGATTAAGCAGTTCTTTGATTTTTAATTGATCTGGCGTGATTCCTTCTAGTGTATTAATAGTTCCACCCAAGATTTGATAGCTGCCGTGATATTCGCCAGTTGACTCAATAGCCATTAAGTCTTGAGGTTCGGCCACCACGCAAAGAGTAGTTTGATCTCTCTTTTGATTAGAACAAAGAGAGCAGGGTGAGGTCTCGCTAAAGTTTTGACAAGATTCGCAAGTAAGAGTTTTCTCTTTTACCTGCTCCAGGGCTTGAGCAAAATTATTTAATTCACTGCGAGATTGCTTTAGTAAATAGAAAACCAATTTCTCGGCGGTTTTTGGTCCAATGCCGGGAAGTTTATTGAACTGATCAATTAAATTTTGAATTGATGGAGGGAAGTAAGACATTGCTTGATTTAGATTCCAGGGAAACCTCCCAAGCCGCCCATACTTCTCATTTTTTCGGCCATAATTTTCTGAACTTTTTTGATTGCTTCGTTAGTTGCTTCTTTAACGGCTGATTCTAATTTATCTTTGTTTTCTGGTCGGCAGAATTCCGGATCAATGGTAGCGCTCAAGACTTCTTGATTGCCATTCATTATTATTTTAACTTTGCCCCAAGCGGCTTTGCCTTCAGCGGTTTCTTGACTCAGAACCGCTTGCATTTGCTTGGCCTTGCTTCGGATGTCTTTGAGATACTTGAGTTTTTCAAACATAAAATTATTGACAAATTTTATTATTTATGCTATTATTTAGTATAAGCTTTTTTTATCAACCAAATTTGGTCCCAGCTAAAAGGCTGGAATAGGAGGAAAAACAAAAATGCTCTATCTTGGAGTGGCCTGGATTTTGGGCCTAATCATGATCATCGTGTTCCTAAAGGGCGTAAAGTCCGTCAACCAATCACCCAAAACAATTCGGTCCTAAGGACCGGAAAGGAGAAGCACCAACCATGAAAGGAGCGACGTCCTACATGATTTCGAGCCTGATTCTTGTTCCTGTCATTCTCGGTCTTTTCAGAAGGAAGAGGATTCTGGCCAAAATGAGCCCGGTTCTCGGCAAACGCGGTCCGATCGAACTGCCATTCGTAGGCAAGCTGGAGTGGATCGTGAGCAAGCTTTCTCGGAATCCACTCTCTCTCAGCGAACTCTGGGCACTGGCCGAGAAGGCGCCGGAACTGGGCTGCTCGAGCAAGAGGGAATTCCGTCTGCTGTTCCACCACCTGCGCCTGCGGGAACGTAGACGAATTCATGGTCGCCAGATTCACGGAGAATTCGTCTGGAGCGTCTCCGAGTAACATCTCCGGGGCTGCTAGGAAGTTTTTACTTCCGGCAGCCCTTTTTCATTAAATTATAATTCAATTGGTCCTGGCTCTTCAGTGGTTTTCTTTTCTAAATTTTTGAAACTAACTCGATTTTCGTCGAAGAAGAGTTCCACTAAACCAGTGGGTCCATTACGGTGTTTGGCAATATGAATTTCAGTGATGTTTTTTCTTTCGGGTAGAAGATCTCTTTTATACATGGCCTCACGATAAATAAACATGACGACATCAGCGTCTTGCTCGATCGAACCGGATTCTCGGAGGTCGGATAATTTAGGTATTGGCGGCTGACGCGATTCCACGGCTCGGGAAAGCTGCGATAAGGCCAAGACTGGGATATTAAGTTCTCGCGCGATTGATTTTAGGGAACGACTGATTTCGGCGATTTCCTGGACGCGGTTTTCAATTCGCGAACGTGATTCCATTAGCTGGAGGTAATCAACGATGATTAATCCTAAATTGTGTTCGATTTGGAGACGTCGGGCCTTGGTGCGTATTTCCATAATGTTGGCCGTGGCCGAATCATCAATGAAGATGGGCGCTTCCGAAAGAACGCCCATGGCGTGGCCGATGCGAGGAAAATCATCATCCTCTTCTCGATCAGAAAGTCGGCCGGTCCTCATGCGCCAAAGATCCACGCCGGCCTCGGAGCAGAGTAGGCGATCCACTAGTTGTTCTTTAGACATCTCGAGACTGAAGAGGCCGACGGTTATTTTGTTTTGGACGGCCGCGTGGCGGGCGATATCCAGAGCCAAACTGGTTTTGCCCATCGAAGGCCTGGCCGCCAAAATAATTAAGTCCGATTTTTGCAATCCAGCCAAGAGATTATCCAGGGCGTAAAAACCCGTGGGCAGGCCGCGTAGCTTGCCCTTCTCTCGATGCAGTTCGTCAATACGGTCGAAGGCTTCGGTGAGAACATTTTTAATCGGGATGAAATTTTGTTTTAGATATTTTTGAGAAATTGAAAATAGTTTCTGCTCAGCTTGATCCAAAACTTGCTCCACCTCTGGTTCTTCGCCATAACCCAACTTGGTGATTTCCGAGGCAGCGCCGAGCAGACGACGGAGCGTGGCTTTTTTTTGAATGATATTGGCGTAATGCACTACGTGGCTCGAAGTTGGAACAGTGTTGGCCAGAGTAACGAGATAACTCCGGCCGCCGATTTGTTCTAATTGACCTCGTTCGGCCAGCCGATTACTCAGACTTAAAATATCGATCGGCTCGCGGCGGCTAAATAATTCACCCATCGCTTCAAAAATAATTCGATGATTTTCTTTGTAGAAATCTTCCGGGTTTAAGAGGTCGGCGATCCTAATGATGGCTTCCTTATCAATCAAAAGTGATCCCAAAAGAGATTGCTCGGCCTCGATATTTTGCGGCGGCAGGCGTTCAATCAAATTTTTTTCCGAGAGCGAGTCCATAACGATTATCCTTAGAGAAGAGAAGAGTTTATTTATTGGATTTCTACATCTTACACTATTAAACCATTATAAGGCAAGGGTTTATTTTACACAAATTTTCCACTTTGATCTATTCCTTTAAGGATTGACTCTTCGGGCCATTTCTGCTAGCCTTACTTAAACCGTTCTTTACCAAATAAAAACCTTAAAAGTAACCATACCTCGCTAAGGCTTCGTATGGTGAGGGAGGAAGAATGCCAAAAAGAGGAAAAGTGTCAACCTGCTCTAATTGCGGATTACCATTCAGGCGTAATAGAATCTTCTATCGAGTTTATTTTTTTCGAAGTGTTATTGAAGTCAAGTTGTCGAATTACTGTCCTCGGTGTAGCATCAGGGCTGCTATAGAGAAACGCCATCCCATTTTGTCTCGCCTCGTCTTTTGGGATATTGTTCTTCCGGCTAATGCTTTCAGATGAAAACCTGTCGTAAATGCAGGGCGAAATTTGATAGCCAGCAGCTCTTGGCAATTCAAATAGCCGAGCGAGTCGTCTATATTATGCTCGGCGAAGATTGTTTGAAGTGCAGTCTCAAGCTTCTACTAGAAGAATATCTGGAACTTTGTCCCACCTGCGGAAGAATTCTTTTCCCCGGAGAAATCAGCGAATTAGTTAATGATGGGAATGGGGCGGGATCGGCTGAAGATGTCAAATGCCTTCACCGTATCCCCGAGGATACTGAAACCAAGGAGATTGAGGTCTTGCGTTTTCCATCGATTCATTGAAAAGAGGTTGACTATCTAACTAGTTCACCTCTTTTTTATTTTTTAAGTTTTTTTTATGTTTTTATTAAATTTTGGTATAATTAAAGCACTATGTTTAAAAGAAATCAGAAATACTTTTTCGCTCTTTCCACGATGATCGGCACGATGATTGGCGTTGGCATCTTTGGCATTCCCTATGTTCTAGTCAAAGCCGGCTTTGGGGTCGGTGTTTTTTATTTTTTGATTTTGGGGATCATGGTCCTTTTAGTCAATTTGTTTTACGGCGAGATTATTTTAAGAACCAAAGAAGACCATCGTTTGGTCGGCTATGCTCAAACTTATTTGGGTCTCTGGGGCAAGCGGCTCGTGACCTTATCCAACATCGCTGGATTTTATGGAGCTATTTTGGCTTATATTATTATTGGCGGTCAATTTTTATTTTTGCTTCTCTCGCCGCTTTTGGGTGGTTCCAATTTGATCTACACTTTAATTTTTTTCTCCGCTGGTTCCTTGGCTATACTTGTCGGTTTGGCGCTGATTGCCGAGGCCGAGCTCGTTATGAATGTCTTTCTTTTATTGACCTTTGCTGTGATTTTCATTTTTTCGGCCATTAAAATAAATCCGACTAATCTTTCGAATTTCAATCCCGCTCAATTATTTTTGCCCTACGGCGTGATTTTATTTGCTCTGGGTTCACTTTCGGCTATCCCCGAGGTTAGAGAGGTCATGGGTTCGGAAGCGAAACGATTTAAAAGCGTGATTACTTGGGGGACAATTATCCCGATTATCGTCACTTTTCTTTTTGTTTTGGCTGTGGTTGGGGCCATCGGCCCCAAGATTACTCCAGAGGCCATCGCTTCCTTCAAAGATATTTTGGGAGCCAAGGTTTATGCCCTGGGATTATTTTTTGGCTTTCTCGCGGTCACCACCTCTTTTTTGGTTATCGGCCTTAATCTCAAAAGGCTTCTGGTTTTTGATTATCGGCTTAATAATTTTTCCGCCTGGATTCTCGGCTGCTTTGTGCCGCTACTCATTTTCCTTTTTGGTTCGCGAGACTTTATTAAAGTCATTGGCACGACGGGCGGAATTTTGGGCGGACTCGATGGCATCATTGTCTCTTTAATTTATCTTCGAGCTAAAAGAGGTGGTGACCGAACTCCGGAATTTAGTCTCAAGCTGTCGAATTTCGTGCCCTATTTAGTGATTGGTATTTTTGGTTTAGGCGTCTTATATGAAATTTATTATTCTATTTTTGTTTAGAAAGGGGGTGAAGATATGTTCGTCGGTGTAATTCTAATAGTTATTGGAGCGATTTTTCTGCTTCAGAATTTGGGTTTCCTTACTTCTAATGCCTGGGAGATTATCTGGCCATTGCTCTTAATTATTTTGGGTCTTAGTTTGACTATGAGGAAGAGAAGTAGGTGGCATGGACCCTGGTGTCATTTCTATGGTTGTTCCGAAGAGATGATGGAGAAGAAAGAGAAATAAATTCCTAAAATTTAGTTAAGACATAAAGTATCGAGAGTTAGTTTTATTTTTTTAAAAAATAAAGGATTATAAACCAAGCCTAAATTTTATGTTACTGGTTTATTTAACTTGTCAAAACAAAAAAGAGGCTGAGAAAATTATCCAAGCTCTATTTAAAAAGCGCTTGATTGCTTGCGCTAATAGCTGGCCATCGGAATCTTTTTATTTTTGGAAAGGTAAATTAGTCCAAGAAAAGGAAATAATTATTTTAGTTAAAACTGCCCAGAGACATTACCAGAAAATTGTTAAATTAGTGGAGAAGTTACATAGTTATGAAATTCCGATCATTGCCGGAATTGAAGTCGACCAGATTAATCAAAGTTATTGCCGTTGGCTCGAGACCGAAATTAGATAAATTTCGCGGCTAGCAAAAGATCAAGAAGGTAGTCCTTAGCTTGACTTTTTTTTAAATTTATAGTAAGTTGCGAGAAGTCCGCTAGGTTCAGAGAAGATCTTTGAAAACAAAAAACAAAGGAGAAACCAAATGAAAAATGCCCTGGAACGGCTTTTTGATCAGTTGTCTCCTCAGAACCAAGTCGCAGTCATGACCACTCTTGGTTTGGTTGCCGTTTATCTACTCTTGAGCTTCTTCTTGGAAAGAAATCGTGAATCGAGATTGAAAGCAGCGGCCACTGAAAAACCTCTTGGTCCCGGTCGCTTGGAGACCGAGTTCATCCAGCAGATTATTACCGAGACCGTTCGCGGAGTGGTTGGCGCTCTGACCAATTATTTGAGCCAAGAGCGAGCGCAGCTTAGCCAGGCTTTGAGCGCCGAAATCCGCGACCTAGTCAAACAGCTGAATGAAGTGGCCAGGAACTTTGGTCAACAGATTTCTGGTGCCGTGGTTGATTTGAAAGGGGCGCAGGAAAAGAATCATGGTGGTATCAGCGCTACTTTCAAGGACGCGCACGAAGCCCTGGGTCATCTAGCTAAACTTGAAGAATTGATCTCGGCTTGGCGCAGTGATTTGAAGGTTAGCCTCGATGGTTTTGAGCAGGCCACCGCAGCGATCCGAGATCTAGGAACAACGCTCGGCGCCAAGATCTCAACCAACCACGATCAGGCGTTGGCCAGAATGGCTGAGATCATCAGTTTGCTTGATGGTCTGCCAGTAAATTTGGTGACCAACATCGAACCAGTTGTCAGCAAAACAATTCAGGAGGCCTTGAACCAGCTGGTAGAGCCCAAGAACAATCCGGATCTAAAAAAGCTGCCTCGCGATAAGATTGCCGAAGGAATCCGAGAAGCCGGTGTTCCGCCAGAAGATCGAGCAGCCATTGAGGCGGCCTTGGGCAGTGCTGAAGCAGTGTCTTCGCCGCCAGACATTGGTCAGGTGGCGAAAAATTTGGGCGCTGATATCTTGGGTCACGGCGGTGACCCTGAACTTGATTCCCCCCTTGAATTGGAAGATGAGGCTCCGGGCTCAACGGATCCGGCGGCCGGAAGCCAGGGGCCCAAAAATGGAGAATGAAATCAAAGTCGCCTTCTCGAGATAAGAGCAGGCGACTTTTCTATTGAGTTAAAAAGTAGGGAATGGTTTCGACCACTTCCTATTTTTTGATTTTTATTTAAAAGTTGGTTTTTTATTAAGCGCTAGATTGATTAAATTTTTCAAGAGGTAAGCCACGGTCAGGGGACCAACACCGCCTGGTACAGGTGTTATCAGGTCAACTTGGTCTTTAACTTCTTCAAGATCAACATCGCCGACTAATTTACCTTGAAGATAAGTTGTGCCGACATCAATAACCGTGGCCCCCCTTTTAAGCATTTGGGATTTAATGATTCGTGGCTGACCCAAGGCTATGACGAGGAGATCGGCACTACCAAGCTGGTTTGGCCAATCTTTTTCTTTAGAAAAGACCACTTCGGTTTTTAATCCTTTTTGATCCAGGAGATACTTTAAGGGTCGAGAAAAGATTTCACTGTTGGCTAGGATAATCGTTTTTCTCCTTTTAAAATCTTTTCGGGTTGACTCGAGTAGGGTTAGGACAGCTTGGACCGTCGGCGAAATTATGGCTGGTTGGCCAGAAAAAAGTTTCTTCAAATTATCTTGATGAAAGCCATCAATATCTTTACTCGGCAAAATAGCGTTGACCACCTTTTCGGAATTAAATTGTGGGGGCAAGGGTAGCTGAACAATAATTCCCTGAACATCTTCGTCTTGATTCAGAAATTTGATGGTTTCAAAAACATGTTTTTCCGGACAGTCGGCCGGAAAGATGTATTTATGAAAATAAATGCCGACTTTATTGCAGGCCTTTTCTTTGTTTCGAACATAGAGTTTTGAGGCCGGATCTTCGCCCACCAAAATAACCGCCAGACCCGGGGTGAGGCCAGCGGTTTTTATTTCTTGTTTGATTTGATCTATAATCCTTTCAGCCAGAGTTTTACCTTCAAGCAATTTCATGCCTTCTCGAAAGTTTAATTTTTTAAGCTAGACTAAAATCCTGATAGGTTGGAAATTTAGTGGTTAATTCTTGGACTAGGTCTCTAGTCTCTTTTTTGATTTTTTCATTAGTAATATCTTTGAGCAAGCGAGCAATAGCCTGACCAATATTTTTCATTTCAGATTCTTTCATGCCTCGAGTGGTGAGAGCAGGCGTTCCCAAGCGAATACCCGAAGGGTCTAGCGGAGGATTAGGATCAAAAGGAATGGTATTGAAATTAGTAAAGATACCGCATTCGGCTAGAGCATTGGCGCCGATTTTACCTCTAAGCCCGAGCTTGGAGCAGTCAATCAGCATTAAGTGGTTATCAGTGCCGCCCGAGACCAGACGCAGTCCCTCGTCGAGCAGGGTCTGGGCCAGAGCCTGGGCATTTTTAACTATTTGGTGGCCATATCCTTTAAACTCGGGAGCGAGAGCTTCTTTGAAGCAGACGGCTTTGGCAGCGATAACATGTTCCATTGGTCCGCCCTGAGTGCCAGGAAAAACTGCTCGATCAATTTCTTTGGCATATTTTTCTCTTGAGAGAATAATCGCACTCCTCGGACCGCGAAGAGTTTTATGAGTCGTGGTGCTCACCACTTCGGCGTAGGGCAGGGGACTCGGATGATCGCCGGAGAGGCAAAGGCCAACAATATGCGAGATATCAGCAAATAAATAAGCACCGACCTCATCAGCGATTTTCCGGAAAGCTTTAAAGTCAAAAATTCGGGGATAAGCCGTGGCGCCGGTCACGATCATTCTGGGCTTTTCTTTTAGAGCGATTTCGCGGATTTCATCCAGATCCAACTTTTCGGTCTTTTGGTTCACGCCGTAACGAACAAAGTGGTACCATTGCCCCGAAACATTAACTGGATGGCCATGAGTCAAATGGCCACCCTGGTCTAGCTTTAGACCCATAACCTTGTCGCCGGGCTTGAGCAAGGCCAGATAAATCGCCAAGTTGGCGCCGGCCCCAGCATTGGGTTGGACAT
Source organism: uncultured Gammaproteobacteria bacterium (assembly GCA_964518525.1). Lineage (GTDB taxonomy): Bacteria > Patescibacteriota > Patescibacteriia > JAGVFQ01 > JAGVFQ01 > CAZFGO01. The sequence continues at coordinate 34,063 of CAZFGO010000004.1, forward strand.
TGACATGCTCAGCGCCAAATAATTTTTTGGCTCGATCAATGGCCAAATTTTCAATCTGATCAATAAATTCGTTGCCCGTATAATAGCGTTTGCCCGGATAACCCTCGGCGTATTTGTTGGAAAGGGGAGTGCCCATAGCCGCGAGCACGGCGGGCGAAGCATAATTTTCCGAAGGAATCATAACCAAGCCGGTCTGCTGACGCTTGATTTCTTTTTTTATTGCTTGGGCGATTTCAGGATCTTGATTTTCGAGTTGAGACATAAATTTAGTAACAAATTCTAAATTAATTTTAGCTTAATTATTATTTTTTGGCAAAAAGAAAAGGGGGCACGCTCGCTGAGCTATGCCCCCACCCTAAATCCTTGTCACGGCATTCGCGAATGCCGTGACTTGTTGATTCGCCTAAGAATCTAGGGCCTTACTCTGGCCTTACTCTCTGTCTTCTTGGCGCCTCGGGCCGTGCCTCCTCGGCGCTCTGCCTTCGCCTTCTGCCGTCAACCGGATCCGCGAGACAGCGTGCGAGCACTCAAGTCAGCCTCACCTCCTTTCTAGGTGATGATGTTGTACCATCAAGATCCTAATCGAGACTGATTTACTCCGATTAGGATCTCATCTAAAAAAATCCCGCTCTGGCTAGATAAAGGACAGGCTGGTGCGGTGACCAGAAAGGACAATCATCTTCTCTTATCCTAAATTATTTATCTCGACTTTGCAAATATTCTTTGATTACGGGTTTAATGTTGGGCGCTGAGTCAGTGGGCAAGTGATTAAGATCAAACCAATCCCATTTTAAGATATCGGGCCCGGGTTTAATTTCGCCGATCCTTTTGGCAAGATAATGGATTAGGACAACATAGGTGTCGGCTTCATTGGGTTTGGGAATTAGCATTGGTTTTAGCGGCTTAATGATTTCGATTTCCAGACCCATTTCTTCCTTAACTTCTCTTCGGGCGGCTTCTTCGAGAGAATCATTCCAATCAGCGAAATCAAATTTTTCAACTTTGCCGCCAACAAATTTCCAAAAGTTATCCTGACCGTGTTTATTTAAAAGCACTTTTTGATTTTCGATTATAACTGGGCCTGAGGCAATAATAAATTTCATAGTCATTAATATTACTTTACTTTATCTAAGAAAATTTTAACTAATTTTGTAACTAGCTGTCAATCTAAGAGGTATTATTTTATGAAAGATCATTAAAATCATTTTTTATTTGGCCCTAAATCGGATTAGTAAAATTTGATTATAGAAGACGAAAAAAATATTTTCGGCTTGACAAAAATTAATTTTTATGTATAATAAGAATAAATTTATTCGTTCCTAAACAAAGCAATCAAAAAAGTCCTCTTTCAGAGGGCAAGTCACGGCGGTCGCGATCGCCGTGTCAAGGAGGAAAAAATGCACCTGCTAAAGATTATGCTGTTCTGGCTCATCTGGCTGGCTCTCGGAGTTTTGGCCTATGGATTTTTCAAGGCCTATCAGATCAAATTGACTTCGAGGTGGCGAAGGCAGGATGAGTTGTCACTGCTTTTGGCCCTAACCGGTCTTTTTGGACTGACTGCTATTCTCGTAATGTCCTATGTCCGATACCAGAGTATTTTACTCTGCTTCAGGACGATCTGCTTCCGAACGCCGCGGATCTTCCGGCTGCGTCGGCAAGCCGGAGCAATCGCCGCAAAAGCCAAGAAACCATTGGCCCAGGCGAGCAGGCTTTTCGAAAAGGCCGAGCAACTTCGAGAACAGGCCGATAAGATCCAGGAAGAAGCAGAATGGCATCGGGGTCTAGGCAACCAACAGCTCATGAAAGCCAAGAGCTTCCGAGAGTCGCCAGAATACCAGCAAGCCCTTGAGGAGTTCAAGGCCTTCTTGGGCGAAGGAGCTTTGGCAGAAGCTCAGCCGGCCGAAACCGAAACAACCGAACCGGAGAAACCCATTCTTTCTTGATTGCCTTGCGCAAAGGCGAGACCTTGGTCTCGCCTTTTTCTTTTTTAAATTATTGTAGGGAACGCTCGCGAGCGTTCCCTACAATAGAATTCCTTTTATTAAATAAGAACGGTTGCAACCGTTCCCTACAATACTTTTATTAAATAGGTTCCAATTAATCTGTAACCAAGTTTGCGATAATAGGGCCGCACGCCAATGCCGGAGATGATGGCGATTCTATCAATTTTCAATCCCTGATTCTTCTTAGTTCGAGAAATTTTTTCTGCCTCAGCCATTAACTTTTTACCTAAACCCCAGTGTTGGGTGGCATCCTTTCTCCTTTGGGCCAGGGGAATGAGTTGACCATAAGTATGAAGTTCACGAATCAGGGCCGCTCCTTGAAGTTCTGGCAGGAGATTGGTAGGGAACGCTCGCGAGCGTTCCCTACCAGATGGACCGGTTAGATCGGCGGCGAGCGAATCCGGAAACCTTAGCCTCAAAAAAGCATAGAGAACTTTTCGATCAGGGCTTTCAAAGCTCAAAAAATATTCTTCGCCAACCGAAGCTCGGTAGCGCTCAATAAATAATTTTGGTTTGGTTTTTGGTAGGGAACGATCGTTTCCTACATGGCCGACCTCACGGCAGCGAAGACAGCTGCAATTTAAATTTAATTTTTTCATTTCTTGGTGAACAAATTCTCTGAGATTAGAAACTTTGTTGCCGGCCACGATACTATTGCTCGGAATATCGCGGACAAGCCTGCTAATTCTGACGTAAGGCGGGATTATAGTTTTGATTTTTATTAAGAGATTGATCAGCTGTTTTGAAGAATAGGGTTGATATTTTCCCTCTTGCCACCAATGATAGATTTCAGCTTCGCGAGTGACCACGCAAGGATAAATTTTGATCATATCTGGCTGGAATTCCTCTCGGCTAAATAAATCGCGAAACATTCTGAGGTCTTGGCTCGGAGTCGAACCAGGCAAATTGGGCATGAGGTGATAAGAAATTTTAAAACCAGCATCTTTGAGGAGTTTGGTCGCCTCAATTACTTCTTTGACCTTGTGTCCCCG
>CAZFGO010000005.1:0-5922 GCA_964518525.1 uncultured Gammaproteobacteria bacterium
TACCTTAGCATCTAGCCCCATCTTATCACATCTAAATTTTTTTGTCAAGATCATGCTATGGTTCAATACCTTTGCACCTCCCCCTGTGGTATGCTTGGGCATATGCCAGAATCCAAATCTACCGCGCCTGCACCCGCAGGCAGCAAAATTAGTCCTTACGGTTTAATAAACGTTGAGAAAAAAGAAAAGGACCCAAGGGACCAAGGAACTCTGACGAGTTCCAAGATCCCGAGGGTCCAAGCGCCTTACTTGCGGCGGAGCAACCGACCGAAGCCGTGCCAGTCATCGCCGAGCCAATCCCAGTGCCGGGACCAGCAGCCGCCGCGCCAGCCGACGAACGCGACGTGCCGGGAGTCGCCCGGGCGGCGCCAGTCGGTGAAAATGAACGCCACCTTGCCCCGTAAAGCTTCGGGGATTTCGGCCTGGTGGTCCAGTAGATACTGGCCATCGTCCTGGCCAGAGTTGGCGCCCATCTTCTTGGCGCGCTTGACCATAACGTCGCCCTTGACGCTCTCCTCGTCTCCCTTGAGGAATCCAAGAAGGTCATAGGTGCGATCGCCGATGGTGATCGTGGTGGTAATGCCGTTCGCGATGAGCTCATCACAGAATTTCTTGACCTTGCCCGTGTTATCAGAGCTGATCAGGGCTGCGAATCGCTCGTCGCCGAGCTGTTCCGATAGGTGCGCCGTTGCGCGAAATCCTTTGAACATGACCATTACCTCCTGCCCTTTATGAAAAGGGTTCACTCCTCGCCGACGCGGCAAAGAGGAAAACCACGTTTGTTGTGGCCTTCTCCATGTGTATCTCAAATTAAACACATATGGAGAAAGCCACAATTGATCTGTTAATCTAGGCTGTAATTTAATAGATAACTATAGCATAAGAAATATTCTTGTCAAGTATTTTCGTGCTAACAAGCTTAATAGTTAGATCAATCAATTCAAACTGCGATTGTTATCGTAGAGTTTAAAATTCCAATTTGACAAATACTCAATTTAAGATTATAATAAAAAGAAGTTTTTAACGCCGACTTTATCAAATATGTCCGATCTCCAAGAATTACTTAAAACAATAAAAAAATACCACCCCAAAGAAGATTTGGAAATGGTGGAGTTGGCTTATGATTTCGCGAACGAAGCCCATCGAGGCCAAAAACGATTAAATGGCGAAGATTATATCACTCACCCTCTGGCCACGGCTCAAAAATTGGCTGAGATGAAATTTGATGTCCCGATTATTGTGGCCGGCTTGCTCCATGATATTCCCGAAGAAACCACGATCACTTTTAAGGAACTGGAAAAAAATTTTGGCCGAGACATTACTTCAATGGTTGAAGGCGTCACCAAGCTCGGCAAAATCAAATATCGCGGCCTGGAGCGTTATCTTGAAAATCTGAGAAAAATGTTTATTGCCATGGCGAGAGATTTGCGAGTCATTTTTATTCGCTTCGCCGATCGGCTGCATAATCTTCAGACGATCGAAGCCCAACCGCCGCACAAACGTTTTAGAATCGCCCAAGAGACACTCGAAATCTACGCTCCGATTGCCAATCGCTTGGGCATCGGCGAAATTCGGGGCACGCTTGAAGATCTCTCCTTTCGTTATGTCTATCACGAAGAATATCGCTGGGTCGAGGAGCTGGTTAAAAGCCGACTGGAAATCAAAGAAGATCATTTAAAAAAAGTAGTTAAAATTATTAAGAACGATTTACGGCATGAAGGGATTGAATACCTTTCGGTCCACGGCCGAACCAAACACCTCTTTAGCCTTTATAAAAAATTGCTCAAATACGATCGGGATATCAATCGCATCTATGATCTCGTGGCTCTTAGAATAATTGTCAAGGATGTCGCTGATTGCTATGCCGCCCTCGGCATCATCCATCAGCGCTGGAAGCCGCTCAAGGGCCGAATTAAAGATTATATCGCCCAACCCAAGCCCAATGGTTATCGCTCCTTACACACCACGGTTTTCTGTGAAGACGGTGAAATCATTGAGATTCAAATTCGCACCAAGGAGATGCACGAGGAAGCCGAGTATGGTATTGCTGCCCATTGGCGCTATGACGAACTCGGCAAACAATCACATCCGCCGGTGAAAAAAGTGGCCTGGGTTGAAGAATTAACTAAATGGCAGAAAGAAATTAATGAAAATCAAAAACGTTTGGAGGAATTAAAAATTGACGTTTTTCAAAACAGGATTTTTGTCTTCACGCCCAAGGGTGATGTCATCGATTTACCAGAAAATTCAACGCCCATCGATTTCGCTTACCGGGTTCACACTGAGATCGGCAATAAATGCGTTGGCGCCTTGATTAACGATCAAATGGCTACCCTCAGTACCAAATTAAACAGCGGCGACGTCGTTAAAATACTCACGGATAAGAATCGCCGCGGGCCAAGCCCAGATTGGCTTAAATTCGTTAGGACTCCCGATGTTCGACAAAAAATAAAAAATCAAATTAAACAACAAGAACAATCGTTTAATAAATAAAAAAGTAGGTGGCAACTAATACCCCGCCTACTTTTTTATTTATCTACTTCTTCTTGAGCTCTTCAAGTTTGTTTTTCACCATATCATTCGTAGGATTCAATCGCGCCACGATTTCCATTTCGGCCAAAGCTTTAGCCCGATCGCCTTTCTTCTCGTAAGCGACCGAGAGCTGCCAATGACCGTTGGAGTCATTGGGATAGATACTAACTAATTGAGTCAAAACGCTTGTGGCCTCATCTAGCTTACCGATGCCGAGATAAATTCGACCCAGATTATAAAGGCTTTGATAATCATAGGGGTTTAAACCCAAGGCCTGGTTTAATAACTTGATCGCCTCATCGGGCTGACTCTTAGCTTCTTTAACCAAAGCCAAACTATCATAACCAACCAACAAATCGGATTTCAAACTAAGAGCCCGACTAAAATCTTGCTCGGCCTGATTCAAAAGATTATCGGCTTGGGTAGTTAGAGTTTGTTTAACCTTATCATCCTTAATCGTAGCTAGATTATTCTTGATTAATTGATTTTCTTCCCAATAAAGCTGGCCGCGGTTCAGATAAGCCTGGGGGTTATTGGGGTCCAGCTTCACCAAATCGGTCTCGGTATTCAAAATCAGTGGATCGATTTGGTTTGGACCAACTAATCCCCTCAGATCTTGGTACATATTGATGGCTGAGAGGTAAGCACTGGCTGAATTCTTGCCCAAGCTTAAACCCTGGGCGACCTCAGCAAAGGCTGATTTTATAAGATCGTTCAAATTAAATTGATTCTTTTCATTGCCCTCAAGTGCAACGAATTGCAGTCGAACGATGGTTACCCTGGCTAGACCAAAATAATAATTTTTCTCGTAGGGATTTAATTTGATCGCTCGAGTAAAATAATCATTGACTCGGGTCAGCCGTGAATCAATTTCCTCTGGTTCTAATTTGCTCTCGCCGCTAAAAAACGGAACGGCTAAATTAGCTGCTCGGACAAAATAATAATCAGCCAAAAGATACCGCCCGGCCAGATAAACAAACCAAATGCCCAAAATTACTACGAGTGAAAAAGAAAAAGAATAAAGAAAAGCGAGGGCGCTGGGTTTCGGCGCTTTGGTCAATCTGAGAGTAGTTGGTCTTTTTTTCTCACCTCTAAGCCAAATGATTCCAAGGGCTAGGAAGAGCCAAAACAAAAATATTGTTACGAAACTAAAAGAGTAAAGAAAACTAAAAACCAATAAACTGAACCAAGCAATAAAGAAACCGACTCCGAAATACCAATCAGCCTCAGCCTTCTCTTTGAAAGCCGGCCTAAGAAAATTTTTAAAAATCCTCACTAGATACCAAAGAGAGATGACGAGAAAGACCAAAGTTCCTAAAGGACCAAGATCGGCTAGTAAATTGAACCAAAAATTATTGGCTCGATTAAAATTTAGATTCCAGAATCTAGTTCGATTGAACTCAATCGGTCGATAATGGGCAAGGGCATAAGAAAAATTTTCTGGGCCAACGCCTAATAAAGGATAATCGCCGATCGAAGACCAGACGATTTGGCCCGAGGTCCTAAGCGGCAAATTGGTTTCAGTCGGTAGAATAATTCCCGCTAATTTGCCAAATGGAATAAAGAAAGCCAAAACTGTTAAAGCGAGAATTAAGGTAATTGACACTAACCAATAACTCGGCAACTCAGTTGATCGACTAGCCCAGGCGATATTGAGAATAAATAAAGCGACAATCAACACCCCGAGACCAATGAAAGAATTAATAATTAGAATCAAAATCAGATCCAGGGCTAAGAGCGTGAGGAGTAGCCACTTGATCGCCCGCCGGGGCTGGGAGATCAATAAACCCAGAATTAAAGGAATAGCCGCGCCCAGAACCGCAGTCAAAATAGTCCCAGAACCAACGACCAAATCAAAACTATAGTCTCGAGTCTGACTCCAGGGCAAAAAATATAAACCCAAGAATTGAAATAAGTTAAAAATAACCAGACCGGCCGTCGAGACCAAAAATAAAGCGATTAACTTTTTAACTTCTTCGCGGCTGCGAACGTTATTAGTTAAAAGGAAATAAAAGAGAATTAAAAATAGAGTGGTGAGTAGGGTCTCGCTAAAATAACCAGGGCCACCGACTAAACTATTGTAGCGATCAATTGAAAAAACCGTGCCGAGAAAATAAATCAGACCGAAGATGACAATGGGCACGTCCAAAAAGGTGCTAACAAAAGATGGTTCTTTCTTAACCAAAATTTTCGTTAACCAGGCCACGACTGCGACCAGGACCAGAAAATAAAATAGGAAGACCTTGGGCAATTCCATCCAATCCGAAGCCAGCGGCCAGAAAAAAATCGGAACCAAAAGAACGATCAAGTAGAGACACCATTTGATAATTAGATCGTAAACGGATTTCTGTTCTCGGGTTCGAGAAAATGTTTTCCTAATTGATTTGGCCCGCGCCTTGATTGAAATTAAAAAATTCATAAAAAATAATTACCGCTCTCGGCGGAAATTAATTAATTAAAATAGATCACCATTTTAAATTTAACGGACAATTTTATTTCCCAACGATTTTCCTCGTAAGCTCTTCCAGTTCTTCGTTAGAATAAAAATAAATTATAATCTCACCACCTCGGCCGCTTTTCTTGATCTTGGTCTTGGTGCCCAAAGCCTCGCGCAGTCGCGCTTCTTTTTCCCCAATCACTGGATCCGAGCCAATGGTTCGCTCGTGCCTCTTGACTAAAATTTTCTTCGAGGCCTTTTCGGTCTCTCGAACATTCAAACCAAACCGAGTAATCTTTCTAAAAAATTCTAACTGCTCTCTCTCGTTTTCAAGCCCGGCGATCACTCGGGCATGGCCGGGCGTGATTCGTTCTTCAACAATCGCCCGCTGAATTTCTTCTGGTAAACCAAGTAGACGTAGAGCGTTGGTTACCGCTGTTCGACTCTTGCCTACTCGCCGGGCCACTTCCTCTTGGGTCAGATTAAATTCCGTGATTAATTTCTGATAAGCCACGGCCTCCTCAAGCGGATTCAAATTTTTCCTTTGAATGTTTTCGACTAGAGCCAACTCTAACTTTTCTTGATCTCGAACTGCTCTCACGAGCACCGGCACTCGACTGAGATTCAAAATTTTAGCGGCGCGCAGACGCCGTTCGCCGGCGATCAGCTGATAATTACCCTCGCCCAACTCCGTAACAATCAGAGGCTGAACAATGCCATGCTCACGAATTGAATTGATCAACTCCTCCAGGTCGGCATGAGAAAAATCCTTTCGCGGCTGGAGTGGATTGGGCTGAATTTTTTCCACTGGCACTTCAATGACCTCTTTTGAAACAATAAGTTGATCAACTTTATTGGTCGCGGCTTTGACTAATTTGGAAGGAATCAATGATTCTAAGCCTCGACCCAGGCCTCCGACTTTATTCATAAGTTTTCTGATTATTTAATTCCAA
>CAZFGO010000005.1:6022-9248 GCA_964518525.1 uncultured Gammaproteobacteria bacterium
GCCTCGACCCAGGCCTCCGACTTTATTCATAAGTTTTCTGATTATTTAATTCCAAAATTTCCCGCGCCAATCGCTCGTAGGCCGTGGCGCCGATGGAGCTCCGATCGTAATCAAGAATAGACTGGCCAAAACTCGGCGCTTCGGCCAAACGAATATTGCGCGGAATAACCGAACGAAAAATTTTATTTGGAAAATACTGGTAAAGCTGATTTAGAACCTCGCTCGAAAGACCGACTCGCTTATCATACATAGTTAAAACCGCTCCCAAAATCGCCAGTTCGGGTTTGAGATTGTTCTGAACCAAGTTAATGGTTTCTAGAAGCTGGCTCAAACCCTCGAGCGCATAATATTCCGCCTGGACCGGTATCAAAACCTGATCCGCGGCCACTAAACCATTAATCGTTAAGAGCCCGAGCGAAGGCGGACAATCAATAATAATGTAATCATAATTATTGCGGATCTCAAGTAAAGCTTCTTTAAGTTTTGATTCTCGCTCTGTCAAATTAACTAACTCGACATTGGCACCGGCCAGGGAAAGAGTAGCTGGAGCTAATTGGTAGCCGGTCAGTTTAGTGTCAACGACCACCTCTTTAAATTTGTTATTGCCGAGCAAGGCTTCATAAACTCCGCGCTCCAGGCTCCGGTGATCAATTCCCAGGCCCGAAGTGGCATTGGCTTGGGGGTCAAGGTCAACCAGCAAAACAAATTTACCGGCTCGAGCGAGATAAGCGCCTAAATTTACGGCGGTGGTGGTCTTACCCACCCCGCCCTTTTGATTAACCACCGAAATTATTTGAGCCATAAGAGGAATTCGTCATTGGATTAAATTATAACTAATTTAAATCGCTTTGACAATTGGATAAAAATAAATTAAACTTCAGAAAGAGAATTAAAAATTTTTGCCGCCGTGGCGGAACTGGTATACGCGTGCGACTCAAAATCGCATGGGGGAAACTCCGTGTGGGTTCGACTCCCACCGGCGGCACCATGTAGGAAATTGCAAGAAGAAAATTTTCAAAGAAAATTCCCCAAGAGGCGGCACTTGCCGCCTCTTGACTTTTATAACGCAATCTGTAAAGATTGGGTATCGACGAATCATGTAATCTAAAAATTCTGTCGCCAAATAGTCGTGGTAAAGCACCTTAAAACCAAAAGGAGGAATCTTGAAAAACGCGGGCATTGTTGCCTTCTCGTTCGGAGTGCCGGAGACTATCCGTTCCAATTATCAAATCGCCGAGATCGCTTCATGGAGAGCGCAGGAATTCGACCTGCCGGTGTATACTCAACATGATGTTCGCATCGGGCCGGGAATCCGAGTGGCATACACTGAGGAAGAACCAGATAATCCACCGCCGACCCTGCGCCTCGCACGAGGAGCTGTCCAGTGGGCAAAGGGGATCGGACTGACCGAACTGTTAGTCGTGGCAGCCAAACCGCATCTCCGACGCGCCCTCCGAGATCTGAAGAAAGCAGTTCGCGAAGCTGGAGCGATGATCGAAGTTCACTATTGCACCGAGATCGAGCGATATTCGGCGAGTTCCTGGTTCTGCCCCGACTCCACCCAAGACCGCGTTCGGTCTCGCTGGGCCTGGTACCAGAGAGAACTTATCTTGAGGTTCATGCCCTTCTGGCTCTACAAGCGCGTGGCGAGCTAAGTAAAACATCGCCAGATCGCTTGACCACCTTCAGACGTAATCCGGGCACTTCTCGTAAGAGGTGCCCATTATTTTTATAAGGGAACAATTTTTTGTTTGTTTTGGCTTGACACTTTATAATGAATATGCTATACTTTTTTATAATTTAAAATAGCACCTTAAAATCAGTTGGCCTTACTTAGCCACAATTCCTAGGATGATATTTTTATTATTCTCTTGGGAATCGTGGCTAGTAGGAGCTGGCTACGGAGGAAAATAACCTTCTCCTAAAAGGAGCTACCTAATTGGCAAAAGTGAGATTCGCAACACGACCGTTAGTCTTCTTGACCATGGCGGGCTTAGAACGGGTCCGCAAAAACAAAGGCTTCATCCGTCGCTTCCGGGAGTTCCAAAAAAGGCGTGGCATCGAGCCGGCGATCAAATGCGAGATGAACGGTGGCGGAACCTACTGCGGCTTCTTCACCATGGAAGACGCGGTGAAGGTCGAAAGATGGCTTCGCGAACAAGGAGTCGAACAAAAGAGTCAGTGAACGATCAAGTTTCTGTGGTGATAGAATCGCCCCATGAAAGGAGGGCAATATGATGAACGAGATCCGGCGGTTCTTCAAGCGGCTTCGCTGGAACTATTTGCTCCAAGGGAAAACCAAAGCCGAACTGGTCAACCTGCTCAAGACGCACGACAGTGATGTTGCTGACTTGATCTGGTGGGCCTACCTTCGTCAGGTGGAAAACATTCCGGAACTCATGGTGATTGTCTATGACGACCACCACGAGTTCCCCAAAGTCACCCGCCTGATCGCCGGCTGGAGCGTTCTCGAAAAGCTCAGGTCAGTCATCGACTGCTTGCTTTTCCTGCCTGGCAGCGATTGGGGCAGCCTCGAGCATGGACGCCTCGCCTACCTCCAAGGTGTCGGTTTGTACCTTCCAGAGCTTCGACCCAAGGCCGAATACATCGTCAGACGCTACTTTCTCCCCTACGAACAATCGGCTTTCGATGAGGGTTGCTGGTAGCAACAATGACCAACCGAGCCCCTAGTGGAATCTATTCTGCTTGGGGCTCTAATTTTTTCTACACTTGCTAGGGTTATTAAATTAAGCTATAATAAAAAACAAAGAGATTAGGACTCTTTTCTTATTTTTGCCGCGGGGTAGAGCAGTGGCAGCTCGTCCCGATCGGAATCGGGAAGGTCGCTGGTTATTTATTATGCAATCCAGACAAGATAAAATTTTCAGGGTTTATATAATTAAGAGTACAAATCATGATAAATATTATATCGGCCAAACGAATAATCTCGTCAACCGCTTATTAAGGCATAACCGGGGCGAGGTCTTATCAACCAAAGCCTATCGGCCCTGGAAATTAGTTTATAATAAACTTTTTGGTTCACGTAGCGAAGCAGTCCAATACGAACAATATCTTAAATCATTGAAAAACAAAATTTATTTAGAAAAATTAATCAATGCCGCGGGGTAGAGCAGTGGCAGCTCGCCTGGCTCATAACCAGGAGGTCGCTGGTTCGAATCCAGCCCCCGCAATTTATTATCTAGGTTAATTGGTCAGAGGCGAGCGC
>CAZFGO010000005.1:9348-23822 GCA_964518525.1 uncultured Gammaproteobacteria bacterium
CCCGCAATTTATTATCTAGGTTAATTGGTCAGAGGCGAGCGCGAAGCAGCTCGTCCCGATCAGAATCGGGACCCCCGCAATTTATTAATTTCGATCAATCGGTCAACGGCCAGTTAGAAGTTTATGGAATAGACGAATTTTCCGACTTTTAAGTTATAAGGTAATCGACGGTAATCTCAAAAATTACATAAACTTCTAACTGGCCAGCGTAGCTCAGCGGTAGAGCAAAGGACTCATAAGCCTTAGGTCGGAGGTTCAAATCCTCCCGCTGGCATAAAGCTTTGTCAGGCTGGGCAAAGGACTCATAAGCCTTAGGTCGTGCCTGCCTACCGCAGGCAGGGGTTCAATTCCCACCCCTAAAATTTTTTAGAGCGATTATTAAAATCTTTGTCTTATGTTCATAACTATTCACGCGGCTGTTGGGCTCGTGATCGGAGAAAAAATTAAAAGTCCTTGGTGGACCTTCGTTATTTCATTTTTACTTCATTTTCCCTTTGATACCATCCCTCACGGCGATGAAAAGCTAGCCGGTTTGGCCGAAGTCCAATCCCAGACTGGCTCGCCCGCCGTTGATAAGTTTAGAAAGTTTGTTAAAATTTCAGCCATTGATGGCGGTCTCTTATTTTTTCTGGTTCTGGTTGGCTACGGTTTCAGTTCCTTCAAACATCCTCTAAACGTTGCGGCCGGAATTTTCGGCGGCATCCTACCTGATTTGTTAGTGGCCGCTTATTTCATGATTTCTAAAAACATTCTACTCAAATGGTTCGAACGCTTCCATCGCTTCTGTCACAAAGAAATTATCAAACCAGAAATACCTTTTAAAGCTGGCTTGATTATGCAAACTATTGTCGGCCTCATCTTATTCAAACTAGCCGGCTTATTTTAATTCTTTCCACCAGAAACGAAATTTCTTATTTAACTAAATACCCCGCTCGCGAGCGGGGTATTTTTTGATTTTGATTGGATTACTTCCGAGATTGGTAGGTTTGATGATAGACTTCAATGGTCTCTTGGGCGCACTTTTTCCAACTAAACAGCTTGGAGCGGGCCAGACCAGCTTGGCTTAATTTTTCTCTCAAATTTTTATCGAGCAGGATTCTCTTCATAGCCTCGATTAACTCTTCTTCGCGATGGGGGTTAATTAAAATTCCCGCTTCCCCCACCACCTCAGGTATTGACGATAGATTGGAACTAATCACTGGCGTACCAAAGGTTAGAGCTTCAAGAACTGGTAAACCAAAGCCTTCATAAAAAGTTGGAAAAACAAACCCCAAAGCTTTTTGAAACAAAATTTTCTTATCCTCAAAAGAAACATAACCCAGGTATCTAATCACCTCTCTTTTTAATTGTCGATTGCTTTCCTCGATCAATTTAAAAATTGGTTTGTCTTTCCAACCTCGCGCGCCAGCGATCACTAGCTCCAAGCGACCGGCTTGGGATGACTGACTCGAGATGAGAGAGCGAAAAGCTTTGATCAAACCAACAAGATTCTTTCTCGGCTCAATGGTCCCGAGATAGAGGAAATAAGGTTCCTTAATTTTAAACTTGTCCTCGAGATATTCGCTGGACTTGGTTTTAAGAGATTGGCCTTGCTCAACTCCTTCAGTAATGACTCGGATCTTCTTTTCCGGTATTTCAAAAATCTCCATCAAATCTCTCTTAGTGCTTTCGGAAACAGCAATAATCGCCGCCGCTCGCTCCAAGGAATCTGGCACTAACAATTTGGTTGAAAAAAATTGTCGACCCAATTTGGTTGGAAACCACTTAGGATTTTTATAAATCGCTAGGTCGTGAACTGTGATCACGGCCAAGCCTCGATATTTTAAAGGAATAATGTTGGCTGGATTATGATAAAGATCCAATTGCTCCCGGCGCAGAAAGGCCGAAATCAAAAAATGAGAATAAACAATCGGCAGATAGTGACGATAATCATGGAATGGAAAAAATCTAACCTGAACATTTTTTCGACCGTAGCTAAATTCTTTGGCTTCTTCTGGCGTTATTAATCGATCAAAAAATAGAATAAATTCGTCTTCTGGGTCTAGTTCGATCAAATTCTTCACTAAATAATAAGTGTAGTGACCAATGCCAGCTCCTTGCCCAAAACCCGGATTTAAAATTGTTCGGCAATCAATACCAATACGCATAGTTTTAGGTTCTTACCATTGGTAATTTTCAAAAGCCCAGGTGGCCAAACCCTTGGCTTCTTCAAACCGGTCCTGGCTACTCCGACTGCCTAAAATAACTAGAACAATCGTCTGGCCCCTAGTACCCTTGGTTTCAAGAGCGAGATTATAACCCGCCTCGTCAGTAAAACCGGTTTTACCGCCGATGACGTCAAGATAACTTTTTAATAGTTTATCGGTATTTTTAACGGTGTGCCAAACTTGATCATTAACTGTTTCGAATCGGTATTCTTCATCATCAAGGGCTTCGCGAATCTGGTTATTTTCTAACGCCTCGGAAAGTAACCGTGCCAGATCGCGAGCACTAGACAAATTATTTTGATCCAAGCCGGTTGGCTCAACAAAATTAGTGTCTTCTAGTCCTAGGCTCTTGGCTTTTTCATTCATTCGGGCGACAAAGGCTTGCTCACCTAAACCAGTTGATCGGACCAAAGCCATGATCGCATTATTAGCCGAACCAATCAGAGCGCTGAAAAAAACGTCTTTAAGTTTAATTATATCACCATCGCTAACCCTAATTCTACTGCCGATGCGCTCGTCGGTCTTAATCATGGTAATCATTTGTTCCCAGTTCGGGTTGGCGTCGAGAAAGGTTAAGGCGGTCATCAATTTAGTTAGACTGGCGATGGGTAATCTTTTTTCCGAATCTTTAGCTAGAAGTGTTTTTTTAGTTTTGGCGTCGATAATAATAAAACTCTTGGCCGTTGTCTTGATGCCCAAATTTTGGGTGTTGAGCCTCAGAGGCGGGATCGAATCGCTAACTGTTTCCCGAGCAAACAGACTCGGCTCCGGATCTGGTATAATAACTTGATTAAGAGATCGATCTAACCGTGGTAACAGACCATTTAAAATTAAACTCAGAATTAAACTAATCATAATCGTTAAATAATATTTCCAACTATAGCATTATTTAATTAATTTTAAAACCCCTTTAGTTCCGAGACTAAGGGGGTTTTAATGATAAAAGAAAATCGCTAATTTTCGTTCATGAGATCTGACTCGGGCAATTCTTCGGTTTCGATCTCTTTCGGTTTCTGGGGTTCGGCTTGGCCCTTTTCGACAGCTAAAATCTTTTCCAAAATTTCATTGGAGTGCAAACGATCGTAATCCGGCAGTTCTCGAACATCGTTAATGCCCAGATACTTCATAAAATCAAAGGCAATACTATAGAAAGTAACGAGATTCTTCTTGTCTTCTTTAGCTTCGATCAGGCCCCGAATCAAAAGATTGCGCAAAATCAAACTGCAATTGACGCCCCGAATCTGCTCGAGTTCAATTTTGGTAATAGGCCCGCGATAGGCAATAATGGTCAAGGTCTCGAGCGAAGGTCGAGTCAACTCGCCGGTCATTTCGTCTTTAATAAATTCTTTGACCAATTGAGCATTAGCACCGGCAGTTACCAACTGATACTGGTTGCCATTCTTCATCAGGTGAATGCCGCTGGTCTCTCGATTATAATCTTCTTGGATCAAAGACAGGGCTTTCTCCACCTCGCCCAAATCCCCGCCAGTTAACTCGGCGATCTTCTTTGAGGTCAAAGAATGAGTTGAAATGAAAATCAAAGATTCAATTTGTGATCTCAACGACATAACTAGTTATTCTAATAATCTTTTGGGGTAGCGCAAATAAAGTAAAACAATCGAACCGGCCAACGAAAAAAATCCGACCAGAACAAAAAGCAAATTAAAACCATAGCGGCTGGCGATAGTGCCACCCAGCGCTGAAGTAATACCGGTTCCTAAGATCACCAAAGTGGAATAAAAGCTCGCGTCATACCCCTCCTTTTCTTTGCCAATATAATGGACATAGAGCACCGACCAACCGGGAAAATTTAAAGCATAACCCAAACCGTAGAGGATTTGAATTAAATAGAGTTGGGATATGGTTCTGACCAAAAGGTAAAGGAAAGGAACCAGCGTGATGACGAAGGCGCCAGCGGTCATGATAATGAATTTTCCGCCTTCGCCGCAAACCCGATCAACATAACGACCAACGGGCAATTGAAATATCGCTCGGGTGATAAGAAAAATGGCAGTGGCCAATCCTGCCACCTCCACGTTCCCACCCTTGATATTTTCGGTAATAAAAATAGCGAAGATTGGCGCAACAAAACCAAAACCAGATAGGATGAGGGTATCGGAAATAATTAGAGTCTTAAATATTGGGTTCATGTTTCTTGATCGTGATTTCTTCAAAAATACCTTCCTGGGTAGCCACGATGGCCCGCTGTTTGACCAATTCGAGCAAGGCTAAAAAGCTGACAATGATTTCGGTTTTGGATTTAACATTTTTTAAAATGTTCTTGAAACAGAGCTTATTTTCGATGCAAGACAATAAAACATTTCGGATATAACTGATTTTTTCCTGAATGCTAATGGTCCGCTCTAGAGCCCGACGCGGTAATTCAAAAATTGGTTTTAGGCCCTCAATGATCTCCTCAAAAATATTTTTCAATTTGGTCTGATCAAGAGTCCGAGGCGGATTGAAGATAATCTCTTCGCTTCTCACCAGTCGCTCGCGAGCAAAAGAAAAATTCCTTTTCAAGATCAGCTGGTGAATCCGATGCGAAGCCTGAAAATACTCCTTATAAATTTTCAATTGTCGTTCGAGATCACTGGCTTCTTCTCCCTCGCCTAGATCGAGATTGGGCAAAAGCGCCTGAGACTTGAGATAAAGCAACTTAGCCGCCACGACCAAAAAGTCGGCTAGCTCTTCGGTTTTAAATTCCTGACTCTTGTTTAGGTAGTTGATGTATTGATCCGCCACTGCGGCTAATGAGACCTCGGTAATCTCCAACTCCTGTTGTTCAATCAATTGCAAGAGGAGATCGAGCGGACCCTCAAACTTTTCTAATTTAACTTGATACATTCGGTTTCGAGCCGCTATTTAATTTTCTTAGAGAAACTAATCAAGGTCTCGCCGCCAGTTTTTAACAAATCCCTCGCGGCCAATTTTAAAGAATCGGTATAACTGCCGGCGCCGACGATAATTGCCTTGTTCTTTAGGAGCGCTCGATCGATATAAACTGGCACGCGATGAAAAGTGCCAAAGGGCACCTGGTTTCCTGGTTTGACTTTAAAAATTTTGCTCAAAACTGTTTCTTTAACGATTTCCAATTTTTTAACCTTGAGCAACTTCTTTAATTTGGCCAAATCCAGCCGGCGTGAAGCTGGCACCACCACTAAAAGATAACTCTTATCAGCTTTCAAGGCTAAAGTTTTGGCCAGCCCCTCTAATTTCCTTTCTAGGGTTTTGGCTTTATCAAAGACCGTATAAACCGTTTTATGACTCAGGACCTCGTGTTTTATTTTATTTTTATCTAGATAGGTTTTTAATTTTTTGGGAATGGCCATAAATTTTGAACGAAGCTGGGCCTCGTCATTAATTAATTATAATTAATTTATTTAAATGGTAAAAATTGCTGCTCTCCGAGATATTTCTTGGCGACCTTCCGACCTGGTACTGTTAATTTAATTTCTTTTAAATACCATTTGCGCGGCGTCCGCTGGCCATAGCCGATCATTAAACCGCGATCAATCAATCGATCCAGACTCTTGGTCAGGCTGTCAATCATCTCTTTCCTCTGAGGTTTCTTTCGACGATTGTCATAAAACTGGAGCAACTGATCGCGAGGAAATTTTTTCTTGGGATCGGCCAGGCATTGAAGCAGGATATATTTTTGAAGTTTTGAAAGACGCATAGTTGCTCAATCTTCGGCATCTAATTTAATAATCCACTTTTTAACTTTGCTGCCTTCGGCGGGGTGCCGCCCAAGGTGGTGGCAATTCTCTGATCAAACTAACCAAAAACAGTGTATTTAATAATTAAATTATAGCTGATTTCTTTAATCTTCGCAAATTTATGAAAATAAAAAGGCCCAATCTTTCAATGGGCCATACCTTGAATCGCTTGAAGGGTCGGGCAACCTGTTTCAGCTACGGCTACTGATCTACCTCTTGATGAAGTTTGAGATGATAAATAGGATCGGCTTGACCAAATAGGGCAAGAACAAGAGCTTAATCAATACCTGATAACCCCAGAGATACAAATAAACCGACCAGAAGATTAGCGCCAAAACCAGCACTTTCTTCTCCTTAGCAGCAAGTTTGTCCATTAGGTTCCTCCTTTTTATCTTCAAAACGCTTTAATAACTTATCAGACCATTTGGGCCCTGTCAACCGCCGTCCGGAAAAATAATTTAAAGAATGGTTCACTTTTTAATTCTTGTCCCAAATGCCAGGCTAAGAAAACCTTGATAACTCGATTCAACTCATCAATCAATTTTGGCTCCATCTTAATTAAGAAGAATCTTCTCAAATCAGACTCGAGCATTAATCTCAAGATCTTAATCGCGTTAGCCGAAATCCGCTCCGAGGTGCTAGAACCAATACTCGCTCGGCCAAAACAATTGACGCAAATTAACCCGCCTCGCTCGGCGTTGAAATGGTTGCC
Source organism: uncultured Gammaproteobacteria bacterium (assembly GCA_964518525.1). Lineage (GTDB taxonomy): Bacteria > Patescibacteriota > Patescibacteriia > JAGVFQ01 > JAGVFQ01 > CAZFGO01. Next base: position 15,987 of record CAZFGO010000005.1, read on the forward strand.
GCTGGGTCCGATTTTATTTTTGCAGACTAGGCAATGATACAACTCTGGCTGGTAGCCAAGGTAAACCAGTAGTTTGAAATTAAAAATTCTAACCAGAGCCAAAGACTCGGAATCCGACATTGTGCTCCACTGATCTAGCTGTCCAAACAGCCCGAGCAACAATCCTAAGATTCGCTCATCTCGCTGACTCGGCCTGATCAAAAGATCAACAACCTCAAGCGAGCTGCTCGCCAAGGCGATTAAAAACAAATTCGATTTCAGATTATAAAAATTATTGCTGATCCGGGCACCGACCAACTGATTAAAATTTCGCCCTTCGACCACCATCAAATCAATCAAAGAAAAAAAACTCAGGTGGGGCGCTAATTTACTCTTGATCTTCTTGGCTCCCCGAACCAAAACCTCGATCTTGCCTCGGCTCTTGGTGTAAACTAAAAAGAGACTATCATTTTCCCGAAAGTCTTTCTGACGCAAAATTATTCCTTGAGTTTGGAAATACATTATCTTAACGTTTTAATTTATCTAAAAAACTTTGGAGCACCATCGCGGCCGCGATCGCATCTCGTTCAGCTTTTTTATTTTTCAAACCAACCATCAGACGGTTGGCCTCTTCACTAGAAAATCTTTCATCTTCGGTTTTGACTGCCACTTTTAATTGGTCCTCTAATAGCCGAATAAATTGTTTAACTTCTTCTAAGATACCAGTGGAAACCGCCTTGGCTGATACTTGCCCCTCTTTCAGAGGTAGCGGCAAACCAACAACTATCATTTTAACTTCTTCTTCGGCAATAATTTCCTTGAGTTGATCAACAACTAAATCTAAATTTTGATTCTCGATCTGGCCATAAGGCAGGGCTAAACGTAACTCTTCATCAGCCAAAGCTAGGCCGAGACGCTTTCGACCATAATCCAATCCTAAAAATTTAGCCATGATTCTAAAATGATAATTTAAAGACGCCTAGACTTTGGTCAAGAGCTCATAGCCGGTCTTGGTCACGGCCACGGTCTGCTCAAAATGGGCCGCCCAACTAGCATCAGCCATCACGACGGTCCAACCGTCATTAAGAGTTCGAACTCGCCAATCGCCCAAACTGACCATGGGTTCAATGGCCAAGACCAGGCCGGGCTTCAATTCCACCTTTGGTTGCCGCGGATCAAAAAAATTTGGCACCCTGGGATCCTCGTGAACTTGATAGCCAACGCCGTGGCCGACCAAATCGCGGATGACTGAAAACTCCCGCGCCTCAACATAATTTTGGATCGCGCGCGAAATATCGGCGACCAATTTCCCGGGCTTGATTTGCTCTAAACCTCGATCTAAAGATTCTTTAGTTACTCGAATCAGCTCTAAAACTTCATCACTCACTCGACCCACCGGCACAGTCACGGCCATATCAGTAAAAAAACCCTTAAAATTAACGCCCAAATCTAAACCAATCATATCTCCCTCTTGGAGCGAACGAGAGGGCAAGGCCGGAGCGTGAACTAATTCGGAATTAATCGAAGCGCAAAGCGCTGTGGGAAAAGGCGACTGATCGGCTGAACTACGATAACCCTTAAATGACGGCTCGCCGCCGGCCCGAGCAATCAAATCCTCGGCCAACTGATTGAGTTCGCCCGTAGTCACGCCCGGCTTGACTCGCCGCGCTAACTCATTAAGAGTCGTGGCTAGGATTCGGCCGCTTTCACGAATTAATTTTATTTCTTTTGGTTTCTTGATAGTAATCATAAACTTTACCTAACTAATTTTAATCCTAAATTCATCTCCCTTTAATATAACACACCTTGACACAAATTAGAATTTAACTTAGGATAATAAAAATCCCCCTAAAGGAGGAGTCAATGGATCTGTTCGGCGTCTTCGAACACCACTTAGACTCAAAGGGACGATTGATCATGCCCTCCAAGTGGCGGCGATTAAAATCGCTGGTCCTAACTGAAGACTCGGCTTCAAACAGTTGTCTGATCTTTCCTCGAAGAGCTTGGGATAGAATTCCCGACGAGGAAAAGAAAAAATTCCTGTTTTGGTTTGAAGCTCGAATCGATCGGCAGGGTCGTCTAGCCATTCCCTTACTACTCCGAAGTCGATTTCAGCCTCGAGGAAGAAGAACCCTGGTCGTTCTTCAGGGCCGCTCAAATCAGATTGTTATTTGGGAAGAAAGTCGCTGGAGAAAGCATTGCCAGGGAGGCAACTAACCGAAACGCCCCAGCCAGCTAGGCCGGGGCGTTTTTTAATTTCTCTAAAAAATATTTTAGATCCCTAATTTTCTAATCAGTTCGGCCTGAACTTTTTCAATAGACTGCTCACCATTGATTTCCAATAAGATACCTCGTTGTTTATAATAATAAATCAATGGCTCGGTTTCGCGATGATAGATCTCTAGTCGCTTCTTCACTGCCTCTTCGGTGTCATCGGCGCGAATGACCAGTTTCTCGCTACAACGATCGCAAATTTCATCGCGAAGCGGCGGATTGTATTTCAGATGATAGACCGCGCCACAAACCGGACAAACTCGTCGACCACTAATCCGCTCAATGGCCTCGCGATCGGAGATATTAATTAAGATTACCGCGGTGGGCTTAAAGATTTTCTCCAAAGCTTGGGCTTGAATCAAGTCACGAGGATAACCATCGAGAATCATCCCCTGATCGGCCGATTGCCGACTAATTTCTGAACTCATTAATTTGATCATAATCTCATCGGAAACCAATTCGCCACGCCGAGAAACTTCTTCAATGGCCTGGCCCAGCGCAGTGTGGACTTCAATCTCTCGGCGAACCAAATCACCGGCAATAACCTGAGGCAAATTCATCCTCTTAGCCAAAAGCTCAGCCTGAGTTCCCTTGCCCGATCCCGGCGGTCCCAGAAAAACAATCTTATTTGTCTTCTCCATGATAAAATTAGATTAATTTTAATTGATCGAAGAACGCTCCTCTCTTAAAAAGAAAGTTAAAGCAAAATTTCGATTTATTTTTATAATCCCTCGTACTCACGCATAGTCAATTGCGCCTCGATCTGCTTGATGGTCTCAATCACTACGCTAACCACAATCAAAATGCTTGTCCCGCCGATGACCAAAGTTTGAATGCCTAGAAAAGAACGCAAAACCAAAGGCAGAATAGCAATCAATCCTAAAAACAAAGCTCCAGCCAAATTGATCCGATTAATGGTGGTATTTAGGTATTCGGCCGTGGGCCGACCAGGCCTAATACCCGGAATGAACCCACCCTGCTTTTGTAAATGCTCGGCAATTTGTTGGGGATGAAAAATAACTGCGGTGTAAAAATAAGTAAAACCAAAGACCAAGAGGAAATAAAGGATGCCGTAGAAAAGCTGATTCTTAAATAATTCGATTGTGAACTCGGCCGCCGTCACCAGAAATTGAGTTCGGGCGCGGAGAAAAAATTGAGCGATCATTGATGGAAATAAAATAATCGAGATAGCAAAAATGATCGGAATAACCCCGGCCATGTTAACTCTCAAGGGTAAGTGGGTGTCAACGCCGCCATAAGCCCTCATTCCTCGGATCTGGCGAGCATAAGAAACCGGCACATTTCTTTGGCCTTCGCTCACGATCACCACTCCGACAATAGTTACCAGGGCAACAAGAGAGAAAATAATTAAGTCAAATAACTGCGAGTAATCAAAAATTGATAAAGTCTTTTGAAGCGATCCGGGAATGCTCGTAATAATGCCCACAAAAATTATCAAGGAAATTCCGTTACCAACTTTTTTTTCGGTGATTAGTTCTCCGAGCCACATCAGAAAAATTGTGCCAGCCGTGATCGTAATAATAGTTACGATCAATCTGAAAGGATCGAGATTGGTAATGATGGGGCGAGATGATTGGCGTAAAAGAACAATCATACCATAAGCCTGTAGGACGGCCAGAGGTACAGTGAGAATCCTGGTATATTGGTTGATCTTTTGTTGACCATTGGGCTCTTTGGACATTTCTTCGAGACTCGGCACAATCATGGCCAAGAGCTGAAAAATAATTGAGGCCGTAATGTAAGGACCGACACCGAGCATCACCACGGAAAAATTTTGCATCCCGCCGCCTGAAAAGAGATTCAACAGGCCAAAGATCTGATTGGAAGCAAAAAATTCTCTTAGATTACCGATATTAACTCCCGGAATTGGGATGTGAGCGGCGATCCTAAAAACTACGAGCATTAAAAAAACAAAGATTAAGCTCTTCCTTAAATCCTTTACTTTCCAGAGTTGAACTAATTTATCGTACCACACAAATTTTCTTACTCTAATTATTTTTAACGACTTTGGTCTCGAGCGCTCGGCCGCCGACTTGTTCGATTGCTTTCTTGGCCGAAGCGGAAAAAGCATCAGCCTTAATTTCAAATTTCTTGGTCAGCTTTCCCTGACCTAAAATCTTAATTCGACCACTCGCGGCTTCAACTAAACCGGCCTTAACTAGTTCGGCTGAATCAATTATAGCACCGTTCTCAAACTTTTCCTCCAAATCTTCCAAATTAACCACTCGCGGCTTTTGAGCTAAACTCTTAAAACCGCGCAGCTTGGGAACATTTTGCATTAAGCGTTTAAAGCCTTTTAATTTCAGACCTCGCTTACCGCCACTGCGAGCCTTTTGCCCCTTAATACCTCGGCCGCTATAAGTTCCGTGGCCCGAAGCATTGCCTCGGCCGACTCTTTTTTTCTTTTTCCTCGAACCAGCAAATGATTTTAAATTAGCTAAAGATAGAGTCATAATTATTTGAGTTTCTTAAATCGCCTCAGAGCATTAATCGTGGCTTTAATATTATTTATTTTATTCTTTGAACCAAGGATCTTTCCGACCACATCTCGAATGCCAGCCAATTCCAGAATCGTCCGAACCGCGCCGCCGGCAATGATACCAGTTCCGATTGGCGCCGGTTTAAGAATTATTTTAGCGGCTCCAAATTTTTCGTGAATTTCGTGGGGGATAGTATTGTTTTTTATCTGAACCGCGATCATTCTTTTCTTGGCTTTGGTAACGGCTTTGTTAACCGCGATCGTCACGTCAGCGCCTTTAGCCACGGCGATACCCACTCGACCCTGGCGGTTACCCACGGCCACCGAAGCTCGAAAACGCATCCGCTTACCGCCAGCCGTCACTCTCGTCACCCGGGCTAAATCAATGATTCGCTGTTCGATTTCCTCTTCTCTGGCCTCAAAAGCTACTTTGGGAATTTTAACCTGTCCCTTTTCAATTGCTTCTTCTTGATCCTTGATTGGTTTAATTTTTTTCTCTCGATCGACCATGTTTTTCTTATTAAAAAACTTATTAATTAAAACTTCAGACCGCCTTCGCGAGCACCCTCGGCCAGGGCTTTGACTCGACCATGATAGCGGTAACCACCTCGATCAAAAACTACTTCTCTGATTCCGGCCTTTTGCGCCTCGGCGGCTAACTGTTTACCAATCTCCTTAGCTCGAACGGTCTTGTTTTGGTCTTCTTTTGATTTCTTGATTGCTTGAGTTTTTTTTGATCTTAAATCGCTCATGCTAACTAGAGTCCGGCTCCGACGATCGTCAATCAATTGAGCATAGATGTGTCTGGTGCTCCGAAAAACAGAAAAACGCGGCCGGGCAGCCGTTCCTTGAAGCTTGGCCCTAATCTTGCGATGGCGGCGTTCCCTGAGATTCAATTTTATTTTTCGTCGACTGATCATAAAATTTTAATTACTTTTATTTAGCAGCCGCGGCACCAGCGGCTTTGGCCGCCTTACCGGCTTTCTTCTTGATCACCTCATCAAGATATTTGATACCCTTAATCTTATAGGGGTCGGGTTTTTTGAAATGCTTGATCTCGGCGGCAATCTCACCCACCAGCTGCTTATCAAGACCGGAAATCGTGATAATATTTTTTTCCACTGCCGCTTTGATGCCGGCGGGCAGTTTAAAATCAATGGGGTGGGAGAAACCCAAACTTAATTGTAATTTGTCTCCCGTCACCGCGGCCTTAAAACCAATACCATTAATTTCTAATTTTTTCTCGAAGCCCTGGGTAACGCCAATGATCATATTTTTAATTAGGCTACCAAATAAACCCCAGAGAGCCTTGTCCTCTTTTTCCTCGGGATTCGACACGGTTAAATTGATAATCCTATCTTGAAGATTAATTTTTACGTGCGGATGAACTTTTTGTTTCAATTCACCCTTAGGTCCCTTAATAACAAAAGTATCGTCGATAATCTGCGCTTCGACTTTCTCTGGAATCGTAATCGGTTTTTTACCAATGCGTGACATAAATTATTAATAGATCTCACAAATTAATTCACCGCCCAAGTGCCTCTTTCGGGCTTCTTTATTGGTCATCAATCCCTGGGAGGTGGAAATGATGGCGATACCAAGTCCACTCAAGACTTGCGGCAATTTGTCTTTAGTAACATAAATGCGCTGACCCGGCTTACTGATTTTATTAAGCCCTCGGATCGCCGGCTCCCGATCAGCCGAGTATTTTAAATCAACCTTCAACAAATCGAATTTATTCTCCTTGGGGCTCGGCTGAGCCGAAAGTTTTTCTGCTTTTTTAACAAACCCCTCTGCTTCGAGAATTTTTCCAATCTCGAATTTCATTTTAGAAAATGGCAAAACCACTTCAGCTTTTCCAACGGCTAAAGCATTTCTGATTCTCGTCAGCATATCAGCGATCGGGTCAGTCATAGTGTTTGAATAGATTAATTAATTAACTAAATAAAGATAGTTTAAATCTTCGGCTCTACCAACTCGATTTGGTCACGCCCGGTATTTCGCCCCAGCTGGCCAATTCTCGAAAGCAGATTCGACAAAGATCAAAACGGCGCAAATAGCCTTTCTTGCGACCGCAACGCCAACAACGCCGAACAATTCGGGTAGAATACTTTGGTTTTTTTAATGATTTCACTTCTTGCGCTTTGGTAGACATAATTTTATTTGATTCGGCCGAAGATTAATCAGCGGCCCGAAAAGGAAAACCTAATAATTTAAATAATTCCAGACCCTCTTTCTGGCTCTGGGCCGTGGTTTGAATTGAAACTTCCAGGCCGTGCAATTTTTCAATCTCGTCAGATTTTATTTCGGGAAAGCTAAGAATTTCTTTAAAACCGATTGACAAATTACCGCTCCGATCAACTGCTCGGGGCGACAAGCCGCGAAAATCGCGAACTCGCGGCAAGGTGGCTTGAATTAATTTTTCAATAAAATCGTACATTCGCTGCCGTCGCAGAGTCACCATCAAACCAATAATTAATCCTTGTCTGATTTTAAAACCGGAAATTGATTTTTTAGCCTTAGTCTTGACTGGTCTCTGACCGGTAATTCTCATTAGATTATTCTCGACTACTTCGGTAAAATTTGGCTCTTTCAAATTTTTACCAATACCAACATTAACCACCACCTTTTCTAGGCGGGGCACGGCTAAGTTATTCTCGTAGCCAAAAATTTTTTTCATTTCCGGTATAACTTCTCTTTGATATCTTTCTTTCAGACGCATAAAAAATTTCGAAACTGATAAAAAATTAATTAGGATTAATCAATCGCCTCACGGCATTTTTTACAAACTCGGATCTTCTTTCGACCTTCGGTAGAGGTTAAAATTTTGTACCCGACGCGTGTTGGTCGGCTACAGCGCGGACAAACCAAACTAACGTTGGCCAGGCTCAGAGGAGCAGGAAACTGCAACCGCTGACCGGTTTCTCCTTCACGGCGTTGCCGCAAGTGCTTAACTCTTAAATTTAATCCCTCAACTGCTGCTCGGCCTTCCTCGGGAAAAACTTGGAGCACTTTACCTTCCTTGCCCCGATCCTTGCCAACCGTAATTTTTACTTTATCGTTTTTTCTTATTTTCATGGTTT
>CAZFGO010000005.1:23922-36838 GCA_964518525.1 uncultured Gammaproteobacteria bacterium
CGATCCTTGCCAACCGTAATTTTTACTTTATCGTTTTTTCTTATTTTCATGGTTTTAATAATTTAATCGCCAATTGGCCGAAATTATAAAACTTCCGGCGCCAAGGAAATTATTTTAATAAACCCTCGATCTCTTAATTCTCGAGCCACCGGACCGAAAATTCTCGTTCCCTTTGGCTCCCTGCTTTCTTTATCAACTATCACCACCGCGTTATCGTCAAATCTAATGTAAGAGCCATCTGGTCGGCGGTTTTCTTTTCTCGTCCGAATTATCACCGCGTGAACGATATCGCTTTTTTTAACTAACGAATGTGGAATGGCTTCCTTAACCACGCAAGTAATAATATCGCCGAGACGGGCGTAGCGCTTTTTATAGCCGCCGAGCACTCGAATACACTGAAGCTTTTTGGCTCCGGTATTGTCGGCCACGGTCAACATGGTTCGATGCTGAATCATAGTTTTAGGATTTAGTCTCGGGGTTTTTAATTGGCGCTTTGGCCAAGACCCGCCAACATTTTTCTTTACTGATCGGGCGGCACTCGACAAATTTCACTAGATCGCCGACCCGATATTCCTTATTCTCGTCGTGGACTTTATACCTAGTGCTGACTTTGTACTGTTTACGGTATTTGGGATGAATCTTAAGCCTGGTCACTTTCACGACGATGGTTTTGGCCATTTTATCGGAAACCACTCGACCTTCAAGAATTCGTCTGATTTTTTTTCTTGGTTCCATAATTAACTAAAATTAGTTTTGATGGTTTTTAAATTTTTTTCTTCCATCACTGTCAAAAGCTGAGCGATTTCTCTTCGAATCTGCCTAATCTCGCGAACATTTTTCAGTTGTTTGGAAACTGCTTTAAATCTCAATTCTCGCAAACGCTCCCGACTTTGCGCTAATAACCTCTGCAACTCCTTTTCGTTTTTTTCTCTCACTTCTTTAATTTCCATAGCTAACAAATTATTTAATAACGAATTTTGTTTTGAGTGGCAATTTGTGGGCCGCTAGCCTCATGGCCTCGCTCGCCACTTCTCGTTCGACACCGTCCATTTCAAAAATAATCAAACCGGGTTTGGCGACAAAAACATAATGATCTACAGGCCCCTTGCCGCTGCCCATGGTCGATTGCTCGCCCTTTTTGGTCACCGGCTTATCAGGAAAGGCACGAATCCAAATCTTACCGCCTCGCTTAATAAAACGAGTCATGGCTCGCCGAGCCGCTTCCAACTGGCGGGAGGTCAACCAAGCGCCTTCCAGAGCTTTCAGACCAAAACTGCCAAAGCTAAGTTCATTGCTCGAGGTAGCAATTCTCTTGCCTCGGGCTCGGCCCTTGTGCCATTTGCGATGTTTAACTTTCTTGGGAAAAAACATGATCTTTGCTATTAGCGATTATTTTTTATTGGCCAGGGTCGAGGTGGTTTTATCTTTTTCTTTTTCAAACACCTCTCCCTTGTAAATCCAAACTTTTATTCCAATGGTGCCATAGATCGTGTTAGCCGTGCCCCGGACATAATCAATATCAGATCTTAAAGTATGTAAAGGTATCTTGCCCGAAGAGAGTGTTTCCGACCGGGCGATCTCAGCGCCATTTAATCTCCCGGCTACCCGGATCTTGACTCCCTGACCGCCGGCTTTTTCAACTCGGCCGATAGCGCCCTTCATGGCTCGACGATAAGGAATCCTTTTCTCGATATCGTTAATCAACCCCTGGAGAACAACGGCTGCCGAAAGATTTGGTTTTTCGACTTCCAAAACATTCAGGTTGAGCGTCGTCTCGCGATCTAAAAATCTCTTCTTAACTTCTTTCTTTAAATCCTCGGCTCCGGCTCCCGACCGGCCGATAATTAAGCCAGGTTTGGCCGCTCGAATAATAATGGTTAAAGAATTGGCCGATCGTTCAATAATGATACTGTCGATACCGGCTTCTTTCAATTTTTCTTTCAAAAAATTCCTAATCAGAATATCCTGCCTTAATCGCGTCTGATATTCTTTGCTTTTATTGGAAAACCATTTTGAATTCCAAGTATAGATCTGACCGAGACGGAATCCTTTGGGATTAACTTTTTGACCCATAAACTTACAAACTTAGTTTCGGCTAAAATAATTTTAATTAATTTTAGACTGTCTTGCGACTGAAAATCTTTTTAACAAAACCTTGGCGGCTGGCTGGCGAAGTTGGTTTGGTGTCTTTCGGTTGATTTGATTTAGAAATCGCTCCCGCCTGCTTGACTTCCTCGGGCTTGACCACCCTTGGTCCTTCGGCTGAATCAACTTTCTTGCTGACCTTAGCTGGTCGGCTTTTGAGCCGTTCTTCAAGAACCAAACTAATGTGAGCAAGTCGTTTAAGAACCGGTGTGGCTCGGCCAAAAGCTCTTGGCTTCCAACGTTTCAAGACCGGACCCTTTTCCGCTACCGCCTTTTTGATATAGAGATTATCTCTCTTTAATTTATAATTATTTTCCGCATTGGCAATGGCTGAATTAAGCAATTTCGTTACCGCTCTGGCCGCTGATTTGTTAGTGAATCGAAGCAAATCTAAAGCTCGCAGCACCTCTTCGCCCCGAATCAAATCGACCACCAACCTAGTCTTTCTAGGTGAGAGTCTTAAATATTTCGCTTGAGCTTTGATTTCCATAAAATAGTTATTTATTTCTTGGGTGCGGCAGCGGCTGGCGGCGTAGCCGACTTAGTGGCTTCCGCTTCTTTGGCCGCCACCGCCGCTTCTTGCTCGCGCTGCATTCTTCCGCCGTGCTTCACGAATTTGCGAGTTGGTGCAAATTCTCCCAGCTTATGTCCGACCATATTTTCTACAATGAAAACCGGTAAATGGATTCGACCATTATGAACACCAATAGTAAAACCAACCATCTCGGGCGTGATCGTTGAATCGCGAGACCAGGTTTTGATTTCTTTCTTATCGCCCGGTTTTGATTTGGCTATTTTATTCAACAATTTCTGATCAACAAAGGGCCCTTTTTTTAAACTTCGAGACATAAGCGATCAATGAAAAATTATTTCCTTCTTTGAATTATTAATTTATCGGATGATTTCTGTTTCCGGGTCTTGACTCCCAGTGCTGGTTTGCCCCAAGGAGTTTTAGGATGCTTCAAACCAATTGGTTGATTGCCTTCGCCGCCGCCGTGTGGATGATCCACCGGATTCATCGCCTTACCTCGCACCGCTGGTCGAAAACCCAGATGACGAACTCGGCCCGCTTTGCCCCAACGGATGTGCCTAAAATCAGGATTACTCATCTGACCAATGCTCGCCAAACAATTTTTTGACACCTTCCTAATTTCTCCGGAGGGCATTTTTAAAGTAGCGTGGTCTTCCTCGATCGCCATGATCTGGGCTCCAGTGCCGGCGCTACGAACCAATTCACCGCCCTGGCCCGGCACTAGCTCGATATTATGAACCATCATGCACTGGAATAAATTCCAGCGGCAGATGATTGCCCTCTTTGATTTCAATCTTTTTCCGAGAAGAAAGTAACGACTCACCGACTTTTAAATTCAAGGGAGCAAGCCAATAGCGTTTCTCTCCGTCACCGTATTGAACCAGAGCAATTCTGGCCGTCCGGTTGGGATCATATTCGATGGCTAAAACTTTAGCCGGTTCATCAAAGCGATCTTGTTTAAAATCAACCAAGCGATAATAACGTTTTACTCCACCGCCGCGATGACGGACCGTGATCCGGCCTTGGTTATTGCGCCCAGCCCAAACCTTCTTACTAACGATCAATGACCGTTCCGGCTCATTTTTAGTAATATCTTCAAAAGTATCAACGCTGGATTTCCGGCGGCCGGCACTGGTTGGTTTATAAATTTTTATTGGCATAATTTTAATTTCTCTCAATAAAAACTAGTTAAACGCCTTCGTAGATCTCGATTTGCTCACCGGGCTTCAAAGTCACGATCGCTTTCTTCCAATCTTTGGTTCGACCCGAAATGCGGCCCGATCTTATTTCTTTTCCCGAGACCTTGATGATGTTAACTCTTAAGGGTTCAACCCCATAAACATTTTTAACGGCTTTCTTTATCTCGATCTTATTAGCTCGCGGTGAAACTTCAAAAACGTATTTGTTTTCACTGGCTAAATTCGTTGCCTTCTCGGTCACGACCGGCTTAAGCAAAATCTCATAAGCTCGGCCGGTGTCTTCCTCCTCCCTAACTGGTTTTTGAACTGGCTCGGGCTTCGGTGCCGAACTGCCTGGGGCGGCTCCGCCAACGGATTTGGCTTCGGGCTTAGCCCTTTTCCGAAGCGGCCGGGCACGCTCTTCAACTTTCGGACTATTAAATTTTCTAAAACGATCAAAAAATCCCATAAATTATTTACTTTTTGACTTTAAGCCGTAAACTTCGACAATTTTCTTGATTGATTCTTGCGGCAAAACCAGATAATTAAATTTCAATAAATCAATGACATTCAAACTATCGGCTCTGATGGTTCGGAGGTGCGGCAGATTATTGGCCGCTCGACTCAACTCCAAATCGCTCTGAGGCAGAATAATCATGGTACTACCCTTCTTGGCCGATAACTCATTTTTCTTAAAATTATAAATTTTTAATTTCAAATTATTGATTAACTTGGTCATCTCCTTGGTTTTGGCCTGAGGCAATTTTATTTTATCGATAATCACTAATCGTCCGCTTGATACTTTATCAGACAAACACATTAGCAAAGCTTTCCGTTTCATTTTCTTATTGATTTTCTGGCTGAAATTACGATATTTGGTTGGGCCAAAAGTCACTCCGCCGCCAATCCAGAGCGGGGAACGGATGGAACCGTGACGGGCTCGGCCCGTGCCTTTTTGTCGCCAAGGCTTCTTGCCACCGCCGCGGACCTCGCTGCGATCTTTGGTGTGAGCGAGCACTTGGCGAGCGTTGGCTTGCTGAGCCACCACCGCCTGCTTGACCAACCCCTCTTTTATCGCCACGCCAAAGATATCGGTCTGGAGCTCTTCCTCACCGATCTTTTCTCCCGCTTGATTATGAACCGCGACTTTTATTTTTTCCGCCATAAAATTTATTTACCCCGAATCAGTAAAAGTGAATTTCTAGCGCCGGGCAAAGCGCCCTTGATTGCCATTAAATTTTTTTCTTGATCAATTTCAATCACTTCTAAATTTTTAACCGTCACCCGATCGCTGCCCAGCCGGCCAGCCATTCGTTTGCCTTTCTCAACTGGTCCTTGGCGCTTGGAGCCGATCGAACCAGGCATCCTGGCCTGATCCTTGTGGCCATGGGTGGGAGGGTGACCATGAAAATGATGTCGCTTGATCACGCCGGCAAACCCTCGACCCTTAGAAAAACCAACCACCTCAACCTTGTCGCCAACACTAAAATTGGCAAGGTCAATTTTCTGGCCACGCTCGTAAGAACCAAAATCTTCAACCCGGAATTCTCTCAAATAGCGAAAATTCCCTAAGCCCTTAAGATGGCCGGTCTGGGGTTTGTTCAGGCCCATTTTTTGATCATCAAATCCGATTTGAATCGCTTGATATTGATCTCGATCTTTGGTTTTTACTTGAGTAACAAAACAAGGACCGGCCCGAACCAAGGTGACTGGCACAACCGTACCGTCCTCCTTAAATCTCTGACTCATCTCAATTTTTTTAGCTAAGATAAATTTCATAATCACTTACTAGGATTTCGATCGGGAATAAAGATAGCCTCTTTAAAACAAAAAACCAAACTTCAAAAAAGCTGGTTTTAAACTCTTAAGTGAGCTTAAGTTCGCCCGAAATCAAATTGGGGAACTAGCTTTATTTAAAGTTTTTTAAAAATTGTTGTTTTGGGAGTCTTCTTCTCCGTCAAATTATCAAACTAATAAAGGTTTTTCCTTTTTTAAGGAAACTTTCTTTATCCTTTCGATAATTTTTTTATTTTAAATCTACTAAATTTTTGGTGGGGAAAAACCACGCTGTGCTACATTTTGATCTCAATATCAACGCCGGCTGGCAGACTCAAATTCATCAGAGAATCAACCGTCTTGGCTGTCGGATCAATAATATCAATCAACCTTTTATGAATCCGCATCTCGTATTGATCCCGCGCATCCTTATGAACAAAAGTCGAACTATTGACCGTAAATTTATTCTTCTCCACGGGCAGCGGAATCGGGCCGGAAATCTGAGCACCGGTTCGTTCAGCTGTTTCAATAATCGTCCTAGTCGATTGATCAATGATTTTATGATCGTAAGCTCGAAGCTTGATTCGGATCCGAGGATGATACTCTTCTTTGCTTTCGGCCGAACTTCGTCGGTGGACTGATTCGTCTTTCTTTTCTTCTTTTTTCTTTTCTTCCGGCATTTAATTGTTAATGAAAAACTTATTAATTAGCAATCTACTTAATAATCTTGGTCACCACGCCCGCCCCAACCGTTTTACCGCCTTCGCGAATAGCAAAGCGCTGCTTCTCTTCTAGGGCCACCGGCACAATTAATTTGATTTTCAGATTAACGGTATCACCGGGCATCACCATTTCCGTACCAGTTGGTAATTCAACTTCACCAGTTACATCGGTTGTCCTGATATAGAATTGAGGCTTATAGCCCTTAAAAAATGGTTTGTGTCGACCGCCTTCTTCTTTTTTCAAAACGTAAACTTCCCCTTCGAACTCTGAATGAGGAGTAATCGTACCTGGCTTAGCCAAAACCTGGCCGCGTTCGACATCTTCTTTTTTAACGCCTCTCAAAAGTAGACCAGCGTTATCACCGGCTCGTCCTTCGTCTAAAGTCTTATTGAACATTTCGATACCGGTCACGACGGTTTTTTGGGTATCGCGTAAACCAATAATTTCTACTTCTTCGTTTAACTTAATAATGCCGCGTTCAATTCTACCAGTCACGACCGTACCGCGTCCTTCGATTGAAAAAATATCTTCGATCGGCATAAGAAAAGGCTTAGCGGTTTCACGCACCGGCTCGGGAATATATTCATCTAGGGTCTTGATTAAATCCAAAATTGGTTTAGCCGCGGCTTCATCCTTGGGATTTTCCAAGGCTTTGAGCGCCGAACCACGAATAATCGGCGTGGTCTCGCCCGGAAAACTGTATTTCTTTAACAAATCTCTAATCTCCTCTTCAACCAAATCAACTAGCTCTTTGTCCTCGACCATATCAACTTTATTCAAAAAGACAACGATATAAGGCACACCGACTTGGCGCGCCAGAAGAATATGCTCTCTCGTCTGAGGCATGGGCCCATCCGCCGCTGAAACTACGAGAATGGCGCCGTCCATCTGAGCCGCACCAGTGATCATGTTTTTGACATAATCGGCGTGACCCGGACAATCAACGTGGGCGTAGTGTCTTTTTTCTGATTCGTATTCGCAGTGGGAGGTGGCAATCGTGATACCACGAGCTTTTTCTTCGGGCGCATTATCAATCTGATCAACGCTCTTATCTTGAGCAGTGAAACCATGAGCCCGGAGCACTTGTAGAATAGCCGCGGTTAAGGTTGTCTTACCATGGTCAACGTGACCAATGGTTCCCACATTAATGTGGGGCTTAGCGCGTTCAAATTTTGCTTTCTCTGCCATTTTAATATTCTCCTTAAGGATAGCCCTGACCCTTTGTCTTCTAGAGACAAAGGTAGGTGTTAGCCAGCTACCTCTTTTAATTTAAATTGATTATAAATTATTGTTTATTATTATAACAAAATAAAAAAATCAGGCAAGTCCTGGTTGTGAATAAATTAGCTTATTCCAACGGTTCAAAATAATATTTATCTTCATCGCTCGCCTCGAGAGAACTTGAGAGTTCTTCGGTTCTGATCTTTTTTTCTTCCAAATTGCTTAAAAAATCATCCCAGCTCTCCAATTTCGAATCCTCTTGAGCCGATTTCCAAAGTGCAATATCACGATTTATTTTATCCAAAAGCTCATCTTCTGTCAAGCCGCGAACTTCGCTCTTACTCATCACCAAGCGTTCATAATCTTTCAGGCTCATCACCACGCAAGAATTTCCCTGACCATCGAGCACCACGCATTTGTCGCCGGTCTTTTTGATTAAACTGATAATTTTATTCAATTCTGATAGCTCGGGCATAAATTTTTATTAATCCAATCTTATTATAAATTATTTCTAAGTTATCGCCAAGGCCTTAATTAATCGTTATTGCGACTAATTCAATTTTAAACTTATTTCTTCTTTCCTTCAATGATTTCCTTCGAGACATGGGCTGGCACTTCGGCATAATGACTGAATTCCATGGTGTAGCTGGCTCGACCCTCGGTCATCGACCGAAGCTGAGTGGCGTAACCAAACATCTCGGCCAAAGGAACTAAGGCATCAATGACTTTAACTCCTGGCCGATCGCGCATCTCCAAAATCTGAGCTCGTTTCGAATTGAGGTCGCCGATGACCGTACCCATAAATTGTTCTGGTGTCACCACTTCGGATTTCATAATTGGTTCAAGCAGAATTGGCGCAGCACTTTTAACTGCTGTCTGAAGACCCAAAGAACCGGCAATTTTGAAAGCCGCTTCCGATGAATCAACCTCATGATAGGAACCATCGTAAACTGCTACTTTAATGTCAATCAATGGATAGCCAGCCAAAACACCTCGATCCAAGGCTTCTTTCACGCCCTTCTGAATGGCTGGAATATATTCTCGCGGAATAATGCCGCCCTTGATCTCATCAATAAATTCAAAACCCTTACCCCGCTCTTGGGGTTCCACGCGGAGCCAACAATGGCCATACTGACCGCGGCCACCAGACTGGCGAATATATTTCCCCTCGCCTTCGGCTATTTTCTTAATCGTCTCCTTATAAGCCACCTGCGGTTTGCCCACATTAGCCTCGACTTTAAACTCGCGTTTCATCCGATCGACGATAATATCCAAATGAAGCTCTCCCATGCCCGAAATAATTGTCTGGGCAGTTTCTTCATCAGATCGAACTCTAAAAGTCGGGTCCTCTTCGACCAATTTCTGAAGAGCGATACCCATTTTCTCCTGGTCAGCCTTGGTCTTGGGCTCGATGGCCATCGAAATAACCGGCTCGGGAAAAGTAATCTTTTCCAAAATTATGGGATGACCAACATCTGATAAGGTATGACCAGTAAAAGTATTTTTTAATCCCACCGCCGCCGCGATCTCGCCGGCGTAAACCTCTTCAACTTCTTCCCGCTTATTGGCATACATTCGAACGATCCGACCGATCCGTTCTTTTTCACCAGTCGTGGTATTTAAAATATAAGAACCAGCGGGCAGTCGACCAGCGTAGACGCGGAAATAACAAAGTTTACCAACAAAAGGGTCGGTCGCTACTTTGAAAGCGAGGGCCGTGAAGGGTTCGTCATCCGAAGTTCGGCGTTCGACGGTCTCGTTGGTTTTAAGATCGAGACCACGAACCGACGGAATATCAAGTGGCGATGGCAAATAATCATTCACGGCATCAAGCAAAAATTGGACCCCTTTATTTTTCAGGGCTGAACCGCAGAGCACCGGCACGAGCTTGCCTTCAATCGTTGCTCGACGCAAAACTCGCTTCAGATCGGCCAAAGAAATTTCTTCGCCGGCCAAATATTTGTTCATTAAGGCTTCATCGTTCTCCACAATCGCCTCAATCAATTTATGACGAAATTCTTCAACCTTATCTTTAAGGTCATCAGGGATCTCTCTTTCTTCCCACTTGGTGCCCAACTCATCAAGATAAAAAATCGCTTTCTTGGTAAAGAGATCAATAATGCCCTTAAAATTCTCTTCGGCGCCGATCGGCAGTTGAATGGGGTAAGCGGCCTTAGTCAAACGTTCGTGAATCGAATCCAGGTCAGCATAAAAATTAGCTCCCATTCGATCCATCTTATTAATAAAACAAATTCTCGGCACATTGAATTTATCGGCCTGATGCCAGACGGTCTCCGATTGCGGCTCCACCCCCGCCACACCGTCAAAAACCACCACTCCGCCATCGAGCACACGCAGTGATCTCTGCACTTCAACCGTAAAATCAATGTGACCCGGAGTATCAATCAGATTGATACGATTGTCTTTCCAAAAACAAGTAGTGGCCGCGGCCGTGATCGTGATGCCGCGCTCTTTTTCTTGCTCCATCCAATCCATTTCTGCCTCGCCATAGTGCACTTCACCGATTTTATGTTTTCGGCCGGTATAAAAAAGAATCCGTTCGGAAACGGTAGTTTTGCCAGCATCGATGTGAGCGATGATGCCGATATTTCTAGTTTTATCTAAAGTATATTCTCGAGCCATAAATTATTGATCCGAAAAACGATTAATGACTGAAGCGAGCAAAGTGGGCAAAGGCTCGATTAGCCTCAGCCATGCGATGAACATCTTCTCGTTTTTTGATAGCCGCGCCTTGTTTATTATAAGCGTCGATTAGCTCCAGAGCCAAACGCTCCTTCATGGGTTTGCCTTTTTTGGTTTTAGCCGCCTCGATAAGCCAACGGAAGGCTAAGATCAGCCGCCGCTCATTTCTCACCTGAATAGGCACTTGATAATTAGCCCCGCCGATCCGCCGACTCTTTACTTCGAGAAGAGGGGCGACATTCCTGATCGCCTGATCAAAAACATCTAGAGGATCTTGATTTAGCTTTTCTTTTAAAATATCAAAAGCTCCGTAGACGATTGATTGAGCTACGGACTTTTTGCCCCGGCGCATCACGTAATTAATAAACTTAGTGATCACTGGGTTATTATACCTGGGTTCAAGATTGATTTTCCTTTTGACTGATTTTTTACCTCGCATTAGTTTATTAAATGATATTAACTTAATTATACTAGCCTCTAGATACTAGATACTAGATACTAATTACTTCGGTGCCTTGACGCCATAAATAGAACGGCCGCGCTTTCGACCCTCCACGCCCTGAGTATCATAAACTCCTCGAACAATATGATAACGGACTCCGGGCAAATCTTTAACTCTTCCGCCTCGAACCAAAACAATAGAGTGCTCCTGAAGATTATGACCAATGCCGGGGATATAAGCGGTTACTTCCATGCCGTTAGAGAGTCGAACACGAGCAATTTTCCGCAGGGCCGAATTCGGCTTTTTGGGTGTCGTGGTTGTCACCTTCAAACAAACTCCACGCTTAAAGGGGTTACCGGCCGGCAACTCAGTCCGTCGGCGATGGAGCGTATCCAAAACCGTTTCCAAGGCTGGAGTTTTCGATTTCCGACTCAGGCTTTTTCTTTTTCTTTTAACTAATTGATTAATCGTGGGCATAATTTCACTTAAACTAAAAAAGGCTTTGATTAATCTAGGTTAGCGGTTCGACCAACCTAGCCTAACCAACCTGTTATCAAAGATATCACAATCTTAAAATTTCGTCAACAATCATTCTTAAATTTGACTTGAGATAAATTATCGATGGCTGTAAATAGCTAAATTTGTTTTAATTTAGCTAGAAATTCACAGAAAGCGATAAACAAAATTAATAGTCCAATTAAAAATGGAGCTAAATAGTCCCAGGCCAGAAAAACTATCCAGAACAATTAATAAGATTAGAATGATTGGCCCCCGGGTCTCCAAAAAAAATCTAAACTGACCATAACGAGGCGAAGCTAAAAAACCAAACAGGACCTTGGAGCCATCGAGCGGCGGAATAGGAATCAGATTAAAGATGATCAAAATAATATTCAGAATTAAAAGTAAATTCAAAAACTGAATCAGCAAATTTTCCGGACCAAGCGAAGTGAAATTCATCAAAATTTTAAATACCAAGCCGAAGAAGATAACTAGAACTAAATTAGCTAGAGGGCCAGCCAGAGCAACTATCGCCGGACCCCATCTCTGATTTCTCAAGTTAGATTCGTTAAAGGGAACGGGTTTGCCCCAACCAAACCCAATCAAAACCAACAGCAGAAATCCTAGAGGGTCAATGTGAGCCAGCGGATTCAAAGTCAAACGACCTTCCACTTTGGCCGTCTCATCGCCCAAAAGATAGCCAGCCAAAGCGTGAGAAAATTCGTGGAAGGACAAGGCGATCAAAATCGCTACCACCCAAATCAAAAATAAAATTGGTTGTTCAAATAATAAATTTATGATCATGATGAGATTTAACTTGCGTTGATTAAAAACTTATGCTAGACTATCACCATCGTCGAATTTCTCACCAAAAAATTTTCCGAATGCAGAAATTGATTAAATAATTTTCCGAAAATCACTATGGCGAAAAGATGCCAAATCTGTGGCCGTAAGGCCAAAAAAAGTTATTCACGCAGCCACTCTAACATCGCGAGTAAGCGCCGACAGTTTTTGAATTTACAGACTAAAACGATTGAAGGGGCCAGGATTAAAATCTGCACTACCTGCCTCAAAACCCGCGAGAAGGTTCGATAGCTTTAGAGATAAAAATAATTTTGAGTTTGAAATCCCTTTAGGGATTTTTTGGTTGGGCGGCGGAAATTCGAACTCGGACCACACTCACCCCATGGGTGCGCCACGCCCGCTTGCCTAGCCTTTCGGGGTGGGGAGAATCGAACTCCCGCTACAAGCACCCCATGCTCGCGTACTACCACTATACTACACCCCGGCAAGTTAGGCGGGCGGGTACTGCCATTATACTATACCCCCGAGGAAAAAATTTATTTGCCAAATTTTATGGGCAATACTTATCTTGATTATCTGAGATAAAGTGTTTTGCTCGATTCAAAACTTCCCAAGGACTAATGCTCTTACTAAATAAAGGGGCATAAAGACCCCTTTTCTTAAAGACCAATATCCATCTGAACCAAGTCCTAAAAGCTTCACTAATGAGATTAGCGTAGTTCTGACTTCTTAATATTGTTCCGCAAGATCTTTGCGTAACTGAATCCGCATATCATTGCCTCAGCAATGATAAATATAGGATTCAAAAGAAATAAGGTTGTTCCAGAACAATTGCTAATGTTAATAGTGAAGCTATTTTTAGTATAGCACTTTTGAGTAATCAAGTAAATCTTT
>CAZFGO010000006.1:0-14946 GCA_964518525.1 uncultured Gammaproteobacteria bacterium
AACTAACCCGAATTATATCAATAAATATCCTCATATCAACCTATATCAAATTTCTCTTCTGGCCAATTCACCCCAATTTTGTTATAATTAAAATATGAGCAATCTTTATATTGTCGCCACTCCTATTGGCAATTTGGCCGATATTACTTTGCGAGCGCTTCAAGTCTTAAAAGAAGTTGATTTAATCCTGGGTGAAGACACAAGACAAACCAAGAAACTATTAGATCGCTATGGCATCAAAACTCCAGTTCTAAGCTATCATGAACATAGTCGTCTCGGCCGAATTAACTATATCTTAGAGCAATTAAGTTCTGGCAAGAATTTGGCGCTCGTGTCTGATGCGGGTACGCCGGCTATTGCCGACCCAGGCAATAAATTAATTCAAGTGGTTTTAATTAATTTAAAATCAAGGGTTAAAATTATTCCGATACCAGGTCCCAGCGCCATCACAGCTGCTCTTTCAATTTCTGGTCTGCCGACCGAACGATTTATTTTCTATGGCTTTTTGCCCCACAAAAAAGGTAAAGAAAAAATTCTCAAAGAGATTTGCGAAAATAAAATCGTTTCGGTTTTTTATGAATCGCCCTATCGGATTATTAAAACTCTGGAAAAGCTGGATCAACTCAAATTAAAAAAATCAGTTGTAGTTTGCCGAGAATTAACCAAGGTGTTCGAAACAATTTATCGCGGAATGATTGACGAAGTTTTAAAACAGATTAGGCCCGAAGAAGTGAAGGGAGAATTTGTAGTAATAATAGGTGATAAAAACTTAAAAAAATAAAAATATTAAGCGCCTTCCTGGCGCTTGAATTTCCGTCACCTGCCCACCACAGGTAGGCTAGGAAATATAAAAATTTTTAAGTTATGCCATCGAAAAGCAAAAAATTTTATCTCACCACGCCAATTTATTATGTCAATTCAGCGCCACACCTGGGTCACGCCTACACCACGATCGCGGCTGATGTTTTGGCTCGTTATCATCGATTGATTGGCGATGAAACTTTTTTTCTGACCGGCACGGATGAACATGGGGCCAAGATTGAAGTCAAGGCTCGCGAGTCCGGACTCGAACCGCAGGAATTTGTTAATCAGATTTCGGCCAAATTTCAGTTGGCCTGGGATGAACTCAACATTTCTAATGATAATTTTATTAGAACTACCGAAAAGCAGCATCAGGCAGCGGTCAAGCAGGTTCTGGCTTACCTCTATAAAAAAGGTGATATTTATCAAGGTAGTTATGAGGGTTTATACTGCCGCGAATGCGAACAATTTAAAAATGAACGAGATTTAATTAATGGTCTTTGCCCGGACCATAAAATCAAACCGGAACGGGTAGTTGAAGAGTCTTATTTATTCAAATTATCAAAATACCAAACTGAACTTTTGAAGCAAATCAAAAGCGGCCGGTTAGAAATTAGGCCCGAAGAGAGAAAGAATGAAATTATTAGTTTTTACGAAAAAGAAGGTCTCGAAGATATTTCTTTCTCAAGAAAAAATGTTAAATGGGGGATACCTTTGCCCTGGGACAAAGAACACACGGCCTATGTTTGGGCCGATGCCTTTCTAAATTATCTCACCGGACTTGGTTGGTCTGGACCCGGCCAGAAGATCTCGAAACTCTGGCCACCGGACGTTCAGTTGATGAGTAAAGATATTTTGAGAGTTCACGCCACGATCTGGCCGGCAATGCTCCTGGCTCTTGATCTGCCGCTCCCTAAATTGCTTTTTGTCCACGGCTTCTTTTTGGTCGAGGGCCAAAAAATGAGCAAATCAATTGGCAATGTCATCGCTCCCGAGGATTTAATCAAACGTTACGGCGTCGATGGTTCGCGATACCTACTTTTGAGCGTCACTCCCTTTGGTCATGATGGCGATATCGGCTGGGGAAAATTGGATGAAAAATATAATGCCGATTTGGCCAATGGTTTGGGCAATTTATCAAGGAGAATTTTGACCTTAGTGGAAAAATCTGGCATTCAAAATTTGAGTTATGAGCAAGCTCGAGAAGGAAGTTATGAAACGATTTTAAAACAATTTAAAGAAGTTCTAGCCCGCACTTGGCAGAATTATGAAAGTGCCATGGATCAGCTAGAATTTCATCTAGCACTCGAAGCAATTTGGAATTTGATTGCTTATTGCGATGAATATCTGGAAAAAGAAAAACCTTGGGAATTAATTTCAGATTTAGCCGAGGGGAAGGAAGAAGTTGCTGGCGAAAAGGTCGGGGAACAAGAAATTCAAGATGAACTAGAAATTATTCTTTTTAATCTGGTTGAGGCTCTGAGACAATTAAGCTGGCTCATCTGGCCCTTTTTACCAGAAACAACCGAAGAAATTTTAGGCCAGTTGGATATTTTCGATCTCGAGAAAAATAAATCCCTAGAGCAGGCCAAGCTTTGGCCCAATGAATGGTCAGGTCAGATCAAAAGAGGTCGGGCGCTCTTTCCGAGAATAGAAGAAGCTAAATGAAAAAATTATAGATTAAAAATTTATGGCTATCTTTGACCTTATCCTAGTTATTATTCTTGGCGGATTCATCCTTTTTGGTCTTTGGTTTGGTCTAATTCATACTCTGGGAGCGCTGGTTGGCATCACGGCCGGCGCTTGGATCGCTGGCCATTATTATTTGGTTCTAAGTGATTGGTTGGGTCGATTTTTTGGTTCCGGTAATGTCCTAAAAACAATTAGCTTCATAGTTATTTTTATCCTAGCCAACCGTTTGATTGGCCTGATTTTTTATGTTATCGATCGGATTTTTAATTTTGTTGCCATTATTCCTTTTTTAAAAACAATTAATCGTTTGGCCGGCGCTACGCTGGGTTTGATTGAAGGAGTTTTGGTTATCGGCACCTCGCTCTATGTAGCTAGTCGTTATCCTTTAGGCGATTGGTTTAATCAGGGCTTGGCGCGCTCCGACCTGGCCCATTGGTTAGTGCGGGCAGCTAAAATTATTACTCCTTTGTTACCCGAAGTAATTAGACAATTAAAATCGCTGATTTAAATTTATACCCCGCTTTAGCGGGCCATCAAACTAAAGTTGTAAAACCATTTATACCCCGCTTTTCCGCCAGAGGGCGGATCTGCCTATGGCATGAAGCGGGCAAATCAGGCCGACTAAAGTCGGGTAATATTATTTTTATATTATGTTAATTGATACCCACGCCCACGTTAATTTTAACGCCTTTCGCGACGATGCTGATCAGGTTATCAAGCGTACTTTGGCTCAAGACACCTGGCTCATTAATGTGGGCAGTCAATTTGAAACCAGCGAGCGAACAGTTGAATTCGCTCAAAAATATCCTGCCAAAGTTTTTGCCGCCGTTGGCCTACATCCTAGCCACCTCGAAGAAGGAATTGTTGATGAAGGTGAAGTTCATTTCCGATCACGGAAAGAAGAGTTCGATATTGCGGCTTATCGACTTTTGGCCCAGCGACCTAAGGTCGTGGCCATTGGAGAATTTGGTTTGGATTATTATCGACTAAGCGACGGTGAATCCCAAATTAAAACTAAAAAATCAAAGCAGCTGGCTGTTTTTAAAGAACAGTTGGGTTTAGCTCGAGAATTAAATTTGCCAGCCATACTTCATTGCCGTGGTTCCAAAGAAAATCCAGCCGATGCCTATTTAGAATTGTTAGAAACATTGAAACAGGCGACCGCCGCATTTGCGGGGCGGGCCAGTGACAAGTTGAGAGGGGTTATCCATTGCTTTGGGTCAACTCTAGATATTGCTAGAAAATTTATTGATTTAGGATTTTATATTGGCTTCACTGGTATTATAACTTTTCCCAAGACTGATAAGCTTAAGGAAGTGGTTGGGGGAATACCAATCGAAAAAATTTTAACGGAAACCGATTGCCCTTATTTAACGCCAGAACCTTATCGAGGCAAAAGAAATGAACCGCTCTATGTCGAGTTCGTGGCGAGAAAGATTGCCGAGATTAAGAAAATGGATTTTGAAGCAGTGGCGAAAATTACGAGCCAAAATGCCAAAGAATTATTCAATTTGATTAAATTTATCTAATTTTAGCTAAATTTTTCTAGTAAGCTTGACTGATCCAAAGTAAGAATTTATAATATAAGTTGATTAAATTAATGGTGGATAAATTTAAAAATACCCCGTTTTGGAGTTTTTTTATTTTAAAATATTTTAATGGTCGATTCTAGAGAAAATAAAAAAGTTCTTCAACCAAGTTCAGGACAAACTCATCGGCGGGGCTCAGGACAAGCTTGGTGGCAGCCAGCTTTAGTTATCGGCAGCCAAGTGACCGGTTGGATTTTGGGGCCACTCTTGATCGCGCTCTTTTTGGGACGATGGTTGGACCAAAAATATTCCAGCCAACCAAAATTCCTCCTGATCTCGGTCGGCATTGCTTTTATCATCTCCAACGTCGGTATTATTCTAAACACTCTTAAAGCTGCCAAAGATTTGGAAAAAATTACGCCGAAGGAAAATTTATCCAAGTCCAAAAAGCAAAAAGATGCAGTTAAATCAAAATCAAACAATTGAAAATAGTCCCGCCAGGGAAGAAATCTCGCTAGCGGCTGAACCGGTTTTCCATCTAGGTAAATTGGCGGTAACTAATTCTTTACTAAATACCTGGCTGACAGTCTTAATCATCATTACTCTTTCCTTCTTGATTAGAAAAAGGATTGCCTTGGTGCCGCGGGGAATTGTCAATTGGTTTGAGGTCATCATCGAAGGTGCGCTCGATTTGATTGATCAGGTGACTGGCTCAAGAGAAAAAAGTTTGAAATTCCTGCCAATTATTTTTACCCTCTTTATTTTTATTTTAATCAATAATTGGCTCGGTCTCTTGCCGGGCATTGGTTCGATTGGCTATGTTGTCGAGCGCGCTGGCCAAAATGTTTTCGTTCCTTATTTTCGCGGCGGTACCGCCGATTTAAATACGACTCTGGCACTAGCCGTCTTAGCTATAGTTTTAACTCATGTTTTTGGTATCCTGGCCGTAGGCATTTGGAAATATCTTAATAAGTTTTTGAATTTTGAAGCGCTAATCGAGATTCCTAAAAAAATTTTTAAAGAGCCGACTGTTCTTTTGGTCAATCCGGTCAAATTCTTTGTTGGACTGGTCGAAATTGTCGGTGAGATTGCCAAAGTGGCTTCGCTTTCTTTTCGATTATTTGGTAACATCTTTGCCGGCGAAATTCTTCTAATGTCGATCACTTCGATCCTGGCTTGGCTGGCGCCCATTCCTTTCATGTTTTTGGAAATTATTGTTGGTCTAATCCAAGCTCTGGTTTTCGCGATGTTGACCTTGGTATTTTTGACCATTGCTGTTACTGAAGAAGAACACTAATAATAGCGATACTAATTTACGAATACATACGAATGATACGAATTCGCATCATTCGTATCGCTCTAAAAATAACTAATTAATTAATTTTAGCCAGACCGACGTTAAATAAAATTATTATCGTCGAAAGTAACTGGCAAAAATTTATGGATCTAACTTTAATTGCCAAAGCTCTAGCTATCGCTTTTGGTGGCATTGCCCCAGCTATTGCTATCGGTAAAATCGGAGCCAAAGCCATGGAATCGATTGGCCGTAACCCCGAAGCCGCTGGAAAGATCTTGGTGCCGATGCTCTTGGCTGCGGCTTTCGCTGAAGCGGTGGCCATCTATGCCTTGGTGATCGCTTTCTCGATCACTAAATAATGGCTTTACCCGAGGGGAATGATTATTCGTTCTCCTGGGCAAGGTTATTAGCTTAAAGAAAAAATCGAGTAATCTTATGGAATCGTTAATAGAAACTTTCAATCTTAACTGGTCAATGCTCCTGGCTCAAATTATTAATTTTGGCATTGTTTTTCTGATTCTCTGGTATTTTGCCCTAAAACCCTTGATCAAGGTGATGACCGATCGAACTAAAAAGATCGAACAAAGTCTGGCCGACGCTCGAGCGATCGAGGAAAATCTAAAAAAAGCCGAAGAAACCAGAGTGGTCAAGGTCATGGCTGCCAAAAAAGAAGCTGAGCAAATAATTGATCAGGCGAGAATCACCGCAGAAAAAAATCAAGCCTTGGCTCTCGTCAGGACCAAAGAAGAAGTCAATAAAATAGTTCTCGAAGGCAAAAAACAATTAGCCAAAGATAGGGAAGAGATGATAAAAGAGGCTCGAGATGAAATATCTGATCTCGTTATTCTAACCACTGAGAAAGTTTTGACTGGCGTTTGGGACAAAAAATTAAATAAAAAATTGGTTGAAAAAACTTTGGAAGAAATAAAATAACTATGAAAAAGATTACCGCCAAGCAATACGCCTTAGCCCTGGCTGATTTAACTAGGGATATCGAACGGCCAGACTTATCAAAAATTATTGGAAATTTTTTAAAACTCTTAGTAAAAAATAACGATTTGAGATTAGTTGATAAAATAATTCAAGAATTTGTTAATTATCGCTATGAACAAGCCGGGACTATCAAATTAGAAGTTCGCAGCGCTAGAAAATTGGAAGCCGAACTGGTCGAAAAAATTAAGGAAAGATTTAAAAAAATAAAAAAAGTTTCAGCCGTTGAATTAAATGAGATCGTTGACCAGTCATTAGTTGGCGGCTTAGCCATTAAATTAAATGACTTATTGGTTGAGGCGAGTGTCAAAATGAATTTAGCGAGATTGAAGATGTCCTTAAAAAAATAAAGAGATATTGATCACTCAATATCTCTAATCAACGATTGAGGTTTAGATTTGATCGAGAGCCAGATTAAATTCCCTTCGACTTTGGGCGTCCAGAGCCGAAAATACTTTTTCAGCACCAAGCTCTTCTGCTTGCTTCAAAAGTTTCGCTCCGGCCTTGGAGAAAACCCAGATCTTGATTTGGGGGAACCGTCTCTTGATTTCGCTGATGATTTTCAAACCCTCGCCGTTTTGACCCAGACCCATAATAATCAGATTGAAGCCAATCTGTCCCACTAATCTCATTAATTCATCGAAAGAGGGAACGGAAATTACCGTCCGATTTTTTCCATTGATTTTTTCGATGGTCATAGCCGTGATGGCTGCTCGAAATCGACAGACCCCGATCGTTATATTTTTTGGCATTCTTACCTCCTTTTGGTCTAACTGGTTCGATGCCGAAACCAATTAAAGAATTATTTTACCAGAATTTAAATTTATGTCAAGTCAAAAAAATTACATCGTCGAAGAATTGAAAAAGCAAATCCAAGAATTTAAGGCTGGAGCCATAAAAGAAAAAGTTGGCACGGTTATTGAAGTCGGCGATGGCATTGCACTCATTAATGGTCTCGGTGATTGCCTCTCACAGGAAATGTTAGAATTTTCGAGTGGAGCGAAATCTCCTGAAGCCGGACCAACTTTTGGCGTGGCTCTAAACCTAGAAGAAGATTTAGTTGGAGCTATGATTCTAGGCGATTATGAACACATTAAAGAAGGCGATTTGGTCAAATCAACCGGCCGAATTCTTGAAGTGCCAGTCGGCGAGGCGATGATCGGCCGAGTGATCGATCCGTTGGGCCGGCCGCTCGATGGTCGGGGCGAGATTAAAGCCAAAAAATTTTATCCCGTGGAGAAGATTGCTCCGGGCGTAATTGCTCGCGAAGCCGTCAACACTCCGTTGCAGACCGGCATTAAAGCCATCGATTCGATGATTCCGATTGGCCGGGGCCAAAGAGAATTAATTATTGGCGACCGTCAGACCGGCAAAACCGCTTTGACGATTGATACTATTATCAATCAGAAAAACAAGGGCGTTATTTGTATTTATGTTGCTATTGGCCAAAAAGAGTCAAAAGTGGCCAAACTTGTCGCCAAATTAAAAGAAACCAGCGCTTTGGATTACACCATCGTGGTGGTAGCCGGCGCCTCGGATCCCGCTTCACTAGCTTTCATTGCTCCTTATGCTGGCTGCGCTCTAGGCGAATACTTTATGGACCAAGGCCAAGACGCTTTAATCATCTATGACGATTTGTCTAAGCACGCAGTAGCTTATCGCCAGATTTCTTTGCTTTTAAGACGACCGCCAGGCCGCGAAGCCTTTCCCGGCGACATTTTTTATCTCCACTCACGCCTCTTAGAGCGGTCGGCCAAACTAAACAAAAATTTTGGCGGTGGCTCGCTCACCGCTCTGCCAATTATTGAAACTCAGGCTGGTGATGTTTCGGCCTATATTCCGACCAACGTAATTTCCATCACCGACGGACAAATTTATCTAGAATCGGATTTATTTTATCGCGGCATCAGGCCAGCTCTAAACGTCGGCCTCTCGGTTTCGCGAGTCGGCTCCGCCGCTCAAATCAAAGCCATGAAAAAGGTGGCTGGCAAACTAAGACTGGATCTGGCTCAATATCGCGAGCTTGAGGCCTTTGCCCAATTCGCTTCAGAACTAGAAGAGACGACCAGGAAGCAACTCGAACGGGGGAAGAGACTAACCGAAATTCTAAAACAAGACCAATACGAACCTTTAGCTGTGGAAAAGCAGGTGGCGATTATTTACGCTGGCACTACTGGTTTGCTCGACGATCTGCCGGTCGAAAAAATTAAAGAATTCGAAGCCGAATTTTATAATTATCTATATTCAAATGGTCCCGAGATTATCGAAAAGATTAGATCAACTGGCCAACTGGATGGGGCCACTGAAAACCAATTAAAGCAAATCCTGACTGAATTCAAACAGATTAAAAATTATCATTAATTCTTTAATGTGCCAGCAACCAGAGAAATAAAACGTCGAATAAAATCAATCGTCAACACCAGGAAAATTACCAAAGCCATGGAGCTGGTGGCTGCTTCCAAGATGAGACGAGCAGTGGCGAACGTTCTGGCCACTCGGCCTTATGCCGAATTGGCTTGGCAAGTGGCCTTAGACTTAGCTCAAAAGACTAAAGCGGAACATCATCCCTTGCTTCAAAAAAGACCAGTGAGAAAAATCGCTTTCGTTTTAATCAGTTCTAATCGCGGTTTGTGCGGCGGTTTCAATAACCAAATCTCACTCCAGGTTTTGAGAGAAGTTCAGAAATATTCACTGGCCAATCAAGCCTCAGCCGAAATAATAACTCTGGGCAAGCGTGGACGAGATATCTTGAGACGATATAATTTAAAAATCACAGCTGATTTTATCAAATCGGATCTCACTACCAGCTTAACTGAACTTGGCGGTTTGACCTATCTGGTTTTAGAGGAATTTAAAAATGGTAATTATGATCAAGTTATCTTAGCCTACAATAAATTTATTTCTTCGCTGGTGCAAAGGCCCAGGCTCAAGCAACTTTTACCCTTAGAGCAGCAATCAGAAAAATCATTAGGAACCACTGCCGATTCTAGAATTAAATTATCGCCGGCCAGCAAGAGTGCTAATCAATTTGAATACCTTTTTGAACCAAATCCCAAAGAAGTCTTAAATTATCTTTTGCCTAAATTGATTGAAATGCAATTATACCAAGCGGTCTTAGAATCTGAGGCTTCGGAACACAGCGCCCGGATGCTGGCCATGAGAAACGCGAGTGATGCAGCCAAGGATACCATCGATGATCTGACTTTGGCCTACAATCAAGCCCGGCAGGCTGGCATTACTAAAGAAATTGCTGAAATTTCTGCTGGTAAGTTGGCGTTGGAAAGATAAAAAAAGGAATTATGAATTTCGAATTCTGAATTTTGAATCAATTTTAAATTTTAAATAATGAAGTCTCAAAACAATATTATTTGATGATTTAAAATTATAAATTAAGAATTAATTCAAAATTTAAAATTTAGAATTAGAATTATCAATAATAATATGAATCAAGGCAAAATTAAAAAAATCATTGGCGCCGTTGTCGATGTTGAGTTTGAAAAAAAGTTGCCAGAGATTTATCAGGCGCTCGAGGTCGAGGTCAGGTCGAGCGAGAAATTAATTTTGGAAGTTCAGCAACATCTCGGTTCTAATCTAGTTAGAACTGTAGCCATGGGTTCAACCGATGGCTTAAGACGAGGCCTCGAAGTAGTCGATACCGGAGCGCCGATCAGCGTGCCAGTGGGCAAAGAAACGCTTGGCCGAATGTTCAATATTCTGGGTCAACCAATTGATAACCAAAAACCAGTAATTGCTAAGAAGAAATATCCCATTCATC
The DNA here is from genome assembly GCA_964518525.1 of uncultured Gammaproteobacteria bacterium. GTDB lineage: Bacteria > Patescibacteriota > Patescibacteriia > JAGVFQ01 > JAGVFQ01 > CAZFGO01. Next base: position 10,085 of record CAZFGO010000006.1, read on the forward strand.
GACCCGCGCCAGCTTTTGTTGATCAATCAACTAAAACCGAAATCCTCGAAACCGGCATCAAAGTTATTGATTTGATTTGTCCGATTATCAGGGGTGGTAAGGTGGGTCTATTTGGGGGAGCAGGCGTGGGGAAAACCGTTGTTATTATGGAATTAATCAGGAATATTGCCCAAGAGCATGGCGGTATTTCAGTTTTTGCCGGCGTGGGCGAACGAAGTCGTGAAGGTAATGATCTTTATAACGACATGAAGAATTCCGGGGTTCTAGCTAAAACTTGTTTGGTTTTTGGACAGATGAATGAAACGCCAGGCGTTCGCGCTCGAGTGGCTCTGAGCGGTCTCTCGCTGGCCGAGTATTTCCGCGATGAAGAGCATCAAGATGTTCTGCTTTTTATCGATAATATCTTTCGTTTCACTCAAGCTGGTTCAGAGGTTTCGGCTCTGCTCGGTCGCATTCCTTCGGCGGCCGGTTATCAACCGACCCTCGCCAATGAAATGGGTGAACTCCAGGAAAGAATTACTTCAACTAAGCAAGGTTCAATCACCTCGATGCAAGCGGTTTATGTGCCGGCTGATGACCTAACTGATCCGGCCCCGGCCACCACTTTTGGCCACCTAGATTCAACCGTCGTCTTGGCTCGCAGTTTATCAGAACTAGGTATCTATCCGGCTGTTGATCCGCTCGATTCCACTTCCACTATTCTCGATCCCAAAATTATCGGCCAAGAACATTATGACATCGCTCGGGGCGTCCAAAAAGTTTTACAACGCTATAAAGACCTCCAGGACATTATTGCGATTCTAGGTATGGAGGAACTTTCCGATGAAGACAAATTAACGGTAGCGCGAGCTCGAAAGATTCAACGGTTTTTATCTCAACCTTTCTTTGTGGCCGAAACTTTCACGGGTGCGCCAGGCAAATATGTTACTTTGAAAGAAACGATTCGCGGCTTCAAAGAAATTCTTGAAGGTAAACACGATGCCAAACCCGAACAAGCATTTTATATGAAAGGCGGAATCGAAGAGGTTAAATAAAAAATTTTTAATTACTCTAATTTCTAATTAACCTAATGAACCCCAGAAATTGAATAAATCCAAAATACAAAACCCTAAATACTAAATTCTAAACAAAAATTCGAAAGTTAAAATACTTATAACATTGTAATTTAAAGTTTAAAATTCATCATGTCTAAGATCAACTTTAAAATTGTCACGCCCGAACGCCTCGTCTATGAAACCGAAGCTGATCAAGTAACGCTGCCGACAACTAGCGGCGAAATAACCATTCTACCCAATCATTTGCCGCTGATTAGTTTATTGGCGGCTGGCGAATTAAGAGTGAAAATTGGAAACCAAGAAATACCCTTAGCCGTCGCCCATGGCTTTGTTGAGGTAGGTAAAAATCAAGTGGTAGTTTTAGCTGACAGCGCCGATCGTGTTGAAGAAATTGATATCAAACGAGCCGAGGAAGCCAAAAAACGAGCCGAAGAGCTGCTTAAAACCAAAAAAATTGATAGCGTTGAATTTGCCACACTGGCAGCTCAGTTAGAACGCGAATTAACCAGATTAAAGGTGGCGCGAAAACATCGAAAATCTACTCTTGGTCCAACTCCACGCGTGGAGGAATAATGGTTCAGAAATAATTGCCGGTCATTATAAAGTCAAGGCATTTTGCCTTCTTTTTTTATTTTTGAATTTGTGATAAAATTTAAGAAATTAGTTGATTATTTTTTAAATTTTATGTTGGTTTTTATTGATGAGGCAGGCGATACTGGCAGAAAAATTAAAGATGGATCGAGCAGATATTTTATAGTATCTTTGGTTTTATTCAGTGAAAATGAAGATGCTATAACATGTGATCAAAGAATCAATTTATTGCGTCGAGAATTAAATTTACCAGTCGATTACGAATTCCATTTTTCCTTGAATTCTCACAACATTAGAGAAAAATTTTTAACTGCTATTCAGCCATATAGGTTTATCTATTTTACTGTTGTAATAGATAAAGATCCAAAAAAATTATGGGGTCCAGGGTTTACTACAAAAGAATCATTTTATAAGTATGCTTGCCAGATGGTATTTACGCATGCTTTGCCTTATTTAGAAAATGCCACTGTAATTCTAGACAGATCGGGATCGCCTGATTTTAGAAATAGATTAGCCAAATATTTAAGAAATAAATTGAATAGTGAGAATCACAAGCGAATAAAAAAATTGAAACAACAACGATCGTCCTCAAATAACCTATTGCAGTTGGCTGATTATGTAACTGGTATTATTAACAGAAAGAGTCAAGATAAAAAAGATTGGGCCGATTATTATAAATATATAGCAGATAAAGAAGGCTGGGTTCAAATATGGCCTAAAGATGGCCAAAATAAAAATACCGCTTCTTACCCCACTGGGGACGCCCCGATAAACGGGACTATTTGAAACGGTATTAATTCCAATTTTATATTATCATATTATTTTTTTTTGTCAAGAAGTTATCCACTAGTCAAAATTAATAAAAAATTAAATTATGGTCAATAATTTATTAAAAAATTTGAATCCAGAACAAATTAAAGCCGTCACTTTTGACCAAGGTCCACTTTTGATTATTGCCGGCGCGGGCACGGGCAAAACGACCGTGATTACTCGCCGCCTTGCCTGGCTTGTCTCGAACGGTCGAGCTCGAACTGATCAAATTCTAGCTCTGACTTTTACCGACAAAGCTGCTGGCGAAATGGAAGAGCGGGTTGATCAGCTTTTGCCTTACGGCTATCTTGACCTTTGGGTTTCGACTTTTCATTCCCTGGGCGAACGCTTGCTGAAAAACCACGCCCTGGAAATCGGCTTACCCAATGATTTCAAATTACTTAACCAAACCGAACAATGGCTCTTGGTGCGACAAAATCTCGAGCATTTCAATCTGGATTATTACCAGCCTTTGGGCAATCCTACTAAATTCATTCATGCCTTACTCAAACATTTTTCTCGGGCCAAGGATGAAGCAATCACGCCAGCCGCTTACCTTGAATACGTTGAAAATCTAAAATTAAATTCCGACTCGGCTGAATTTATCCACGGATTAATTAATGAAGAGGCTCGAAGGGCTCTAACCAAAAAACAAATCAAAGAATTAGCCACTTCGGAAATCAAAAAATTAACCGAAGTTGCTAACGCCTATCATGTTTATCAACAATTACTTCTAGAAAACAATGCTCTCGATTTCGGCGATCTGATCAATTATTGCCTAAAACTTTTCACCGAACGTCCTTTGATTTTAAATCGCTATCGCGAGCAGTTTAAATACCTCTTGGTCGATGAATTTCAAGATACCAACTGGGCACAATACGAATTGATTAAACTTCTGGCGGCGCCGAAGAATAATTTAACCGTGGTGGGGGATGATGATCAGTCAATTTATAAATTTCGCGGCGCCTCGGTTTCCAATATTCTAGAGTTCAAAGAAGATTTTCCCAAGGCCCAAGAAATATTTTTAAATCACAACTATCGCTCAACCCAAGATATTCTTAATCTGGCCTATCAATTTATCAGACAAAATGACCCTAATCGACTGGAGGTCAAATTGGGTCGAGGAAAAAAGTTATCAAAAAAACTTCAGGCCGAAAAGACCGGTTCTGGTCTGATCGAGCATCATCATTTTCGAGCCGCCGCCGACGAGATAACCGCCATCCTAAAAAAGATTAATGAACTCAAAAATCAAGATTTGGAAGCCACCTGGAATGACTTTGCCATCTTGGTTCGAGCCAATGAAACGGCCCTGCCCTTTATCACACTACTAACCAAAACCAAAATACCCTTCCAATTTATCGCCTCGCGCGGGCTTTATTCCAAACCGCTGATCCTTGATTTGATCAACTATTTAAAATTATTGGATAATTACCACGAAAGTCCGGCCCTCTTTCGAATCCTTAATCTGCCGGTCTTTGATTTTAATCCCGAAGAGATTGTTAATCTAAATCATTGGGCCCAGAAAAGAAGTTGGTCGCTTTTTGAAACACTCAACCAAGCGCGAGTTTTAAATTTAAACGAAAAAACTCAAACCAAAATCAACCGAGTCTTAAACTTAATCAATAAACATTCTGAGTTAGCGCGCCGGGGGAGCGTGGCTGAAGTTGTTTTGGCTTTTCTTGAAGATTCCGATTATCTAAAAAATTTGGCTCGAGTTGACAGTTGGGAAACCGAAGAACTGACTCGCGAATTGGATCAATTTTTTAAAAAGATTGAAGACTTTGAAAATAATTATCAAATTCCCTCGGTCAAGAATTTTATTCAGCTGATCGATCTTGAGATCGAAGCTGGCGATGAAGGCGCGCTTGAGGCCAATCCCGAAGAAGGACCCGAATCAATCAAGCTCATGACCATCCATATGGCCAAGGGTCTGGAGTTTAAATATGTTTTTATTCCAATGTTGGTTGATCGTCGTTTTCCCACGACCGAACGCCGCGATCCCATCGAACTGCCCGATGCCTTGGTTAAAGAAATTGTTCCCGAAGGCGACATCCACCTAGAAGAAGAACGGCGTTTGTTTTATGTGGCTATGACCCGTGCCCAAAAGGGGTTGTTTTTCTCCTCGGCCGATGATTACGGCGGTCAGCGTCGAAAAAAACTTTCCCGATTCCTTTTAGAACTCAAGAATTTGAAATTACCAATTCAAGAAGCCAAACCCGCCACCCCGGATTTATCGATCAAAAAAAAGTTTAAGCAGCCAGAGGGATTAAGGTCGAACTCAAAACCACCGGCTACCCTACCGGCCAAATTTTCTTTTACCCAACTTCGGGCATTTGAAAATTGTCCCTACCAATATCGGTTTGCCCATGTTCTCTCCTTGCCAGTGCGCGGCAAATATACCCTTAG
>CAZFGO010000006.1:15046-22733 GCA_964518525.1 uncultured Gammaproteobacteria bacterium
CCGGCCGGATTTGCCGCTTTTGCGATTTCAATCGAATCTGCGAGTATCGACAATTATAATATTTTCAGGCTGAGCTTAGTCGAAGCCTGACAAAACTAAAGTAACAAGCGTTAAAACGGCACAAAAAACAAATTTTAGCTATCAAAATTAGATTTCATAATTCTTGTGTTCCACTCTCTCAAAAACCTACTTCCCAAATCTCTCGAACGATCAAAGATCGGCCGCCAGGTTGAAATCGCCATGATTTTGGAAGAGTTTAATAAAATCGTTAATAATCTTTTGGGCAAGCCGGCTAGTAAAAAGGTCAAACCACTTTATCTCAAAAATAAAACGCTCACGGTGGCTGCTTTGAGTTCGGTCTTAGCTCAGGAATTAAGATTAAATGAAGGTCAGATTATTAGAAGACTAAATGAAAAATTTGGTAAAGAATTAATTATTAAATTGAGGTATTTGATTTAAAGCCGATATAAAAAATAGCTTAAATTAGTATAAATTCATCTCATTCAATTAAAAAATTTATTTTGAGTTATAATTTGTGATATAATTATCTCAAACCATATAGCTATTCAATTATTATGAAAAAAAGGGTTTTAATTATCGAAGACGAGCAGGTTTTGATTAAAGCCTTAGAATTGGCTTTTAGTCCGGAGGATTTTTCTCTGAGAATCGCTGGCGATGGGTTGGCCGGTCTCGAATTAGCCAGGAAGATCAAGCCCGATCTAATACTTTTGAGCATCATTCTACCTCGGCTGAGCGGTTTTGAAGTTTTAAAACGCTTAAAAGCGGACAAGGAATTAAAACAGATTCCCGTTCTAATCATTTCGAGTTTAGGTAATAAAACTGATGTTAATAAAGGAATTGAGATGGGAGCGGTTGATTATTTGATTAAAACTAAATGCGGCGTTAATGTAATCATTGATCGGGCAAAACAGATTTTGACCGCCACCGTCTAAAATTTTTAGAATATATTCGGCTAATTAATATTGAATAATTAGTATTACTCCGCTAACCAGAAGAGGAGTATTTTAATTTCTAGCAGGTCAGCAGCTTGCCAAAAAAATTAAAATCTGTTAGATTATCATTATTATTTAGAAATCAATGAGGCTTCGGACTTATCTTATTTTAATGACCGTGAGTACTGTGGCTTTATGGCTCGGCTGGTTTTTAGTCATTAATTATATCGATCCAACTACGGCCGGATTGATGGGTTTTATCTTTTTTTATCTCAGCCTACTTTTGGCCTTAACCGGAACCATTTCGATCATCGGTTTACTCATCCGCTCGACAGCTTTTAGAGAAGAATCGATTCTAGAACAAGTTGAAATCGCTCTGCGCCAGGGCATTATGCTGGCACTGATGATCGTTGGTTTACTTCTGCTTCAGAGCCAACGATTGCTCACTTGGTGGAATATTATCTTATTAATTTTGGCTCTGACGATTCTGGAATTCTTTTTTATTTCATCGAAACGACAAATTTAACCGTATCTAAGTATCCCGTAACGAGCGTGATATTCGATGGGAGCGCCTTCCAACCGGGCTGGGTCGAGCTGACATATAGATTTATGCGTCAATCAAATCTCTTTGGCAAAACAACCAAACAACTACCCAAAGATGAAAAAAGCATCAAAATCAATGTCCCGAATGCGGCACCAAGAAACTCGAACCCAAAAAAGCAATCGAAGTAGGCAATATTTTTAAACTTAAAACCAGATATTCCACGCCCTTTAACTTGGTTTATCGGGACGAGGAGGGCAAAGAAAAAGAGGTGATTATGGGTTGCTCTGGTATTGGTCTCGGCCGGCTAATGGGCACGAGCGCGGAAGTTTTTCATGACGAACGCGGCCTAATTTGGCCCGAGGCAATCGCGCCGGCTCAGATTCATTTAATCCTTTTAGCTCGTGACCCAGCTCTTGCCAAAAAAGCCGAAGAGTTATATAATGTTTTAACTAAAGAAAGGTTTGAAGTTTTATACGACGATCGCGATCTTTCGGCGGGAGCTAAATTAATGGATAGCGATCTAATTGGCTTACCTTTCAGGTTGATCACCAGTGAAAAAACTAAGCTAAAAGGAGGCTTGGGGGTTGAAGTCAAATTGCGGTCAAAACCGGAAACAAAAATTATTCCTTTAAGTCAAATAATTACTTGGCTTAAAAATCAAATTAAAATTTAATCTCAAACCATATCATTTCATGCTGAACCGAATATTAGGAAAATTTTCTAAAGATTTGGGGGTTGATCTCGGTACGGCCAACACCCTGGTTTACGCCCGAGATAAAGGCATCATCATCAATGAACCATCGGTGGTGGCAATCAACAATAAAACCGATCAAATTGTTGCTGTTGGCCAGGAAGCCAAAAAAATGCTGGGCAAAACGCCGAGTCATATTATCGCGGTTAGGCCCTTAGTGGCGGGCGTAATTTCCGATTTTGAAGTAACTGAAAAAATGCTGAAATATTTCATCGAGAAAGTTCACGAAGAGAGTTTTACTATTCTGCCTCGGCCCCGAGTGATTATTGGCATTCCGCTAGACATCACTGAAGTTGAAAAAAAGGCGGTCGAAGACGCCGCGTTTTCGGCCGGCGCTCGCGAAGTCTATTTGGTTGAGGAACCAATGGCCGCGGCCATTGGTATCAGATTGCCGATTGACGAAGCCGTAGGCAATATGATTGTTGATATTGGCGGTGGCACCACTGAAATCGCGGTTATTTCCTTGAGCGGCGTGGTAACTTGGAAATCGATTCATATTGCCGGCGATGAAATGAACAAAAACATTGTTGCCTACGCTCGGGATAATTTTAATCTACTCTTGGGTGAGCGAGTGGCCGAAAATATCAAAATCCAAATTGGGTCAGCCTTTGAATTGGCCGAACCACTGGAAACCGAGATGCGCGGCCGAGATCTCATCAGTGGCCTACCGCAATCGATCTTGGTGACCGATGCTCAGATCCGAGAAGCCCTATCTCGCTCCACCAAGGCTATTATCGAAAATATTAAAGCCGCTCTCGAAATGACACCACCCGAACTAGTGGCTGATATCTATGAACGCGGAATCACTTTGACCGGCGGCGGGGCTTTGCTCAAGGGTCTGGATCAGGCTATTGCCAAAGCCGCTGATATTCCCGTTCACTTGGCGGATGATCCCTTAACTTGCGTCGTTCGAGGCACGGGTCGACTGCTCGAAGATGAAAATTTATTGAAAGAAGTGGCCGTACCTTCAGCTCAAGAAGAGACTGAAGTTAATTAACTTTCTCGTGCCGTTCATTCAATCCAGAAAAGAATTTCGCTTATCAAAATTATTTTATGAAGCGAATCAGATTTAAATTACTGAATCTTTCGACTAGTCTAATAGCAGTAGCCCTACTGCTTATTTTTTTACATTATCTCGGAGTTTTAAGACCAGTTGAAAACCTGGCGATGAGATGGATTGAGCCGGCCGAGGCTCTAACCAATGATCTCGCCAATAAAATAAACAATTACTTTAAGTTTAAAGCCGAGCAAAAAAATGTCTTCAGCGAGAACCAAGAACTAAGGGATCGAGTTGCCAAACTGACTAGTGACAACATTAAACTGCAAATTTTGGAAAAGGAAAATGAAACCCTCAAAGAGGAGTTAAATTTTTTGGAAGAAAAAAAATCTAAATTTCTGATAGCCCGAATTATTGGCAAGAGTCCGGATAATCAAGCAGTGGTTATTTTAAATCGTGGTCGAGCCGACGGCCTAGAAACTGGTCTACCGGTAGTGACTGACAATGGAATAATGGTGGCCAAAATAATTAAGGTGACTGAAAATAGTTCTTTGGCCTCTCTCCTGGTCGATAATCAAAGCAAAGTGGCGGCTTCGATCTTGGGCCAAAACCAAATAACCAGTGGCGTGGTTGAAGGAGAATATGGACTTAGTTTAAAAATGGACCTGATACCGAAAAACCAAATCATCAAGGTCGGTGATTTGATTATTACTTCTGGACTCGAGACTTCAATCCCTCAAGGTTTAATTATTGGCCAGGTTGATCACCTCAGCACTGAGCCGAACGATATTTTCCAAAGCGCGACCGTAACACCTTATCTCTCCTACGATAATTTAAATATTGTTGCTGTTTTATTACCTTAATATGATCAGATTTTTAGTTAATTCAATCCTGGCTTTGCTAGTTATTTTAATTCAGATCAGCTTTTTGCCTTTCCTGAGTCAACCTCTTAATCAACTAAACCTAATTTTAACTTTGATTATCTTTTTTACCCTGATCATTAATAAACAGCTCGCGCTTTGGTTGGCCTTTGGCTCTGGTCTGATCTTGGATCTTTTTTCAAACCTACCCTTTGGTTCTTTAACCCTCTCTCTCTTGATAACTGTTTCTCTGGTTAATTTTCTTTCGGATAATTTTTTTGCTCGGCGCTCATCCTATTCGCTGGCGCTCCTGGGAATTATTGGTACGATCAGTTATGAAATCTTTATTTTACTAGCTAATCTAATTAATTATTTTGTTGGCCAAAATAGACTGACAGATTTTATTAATCTTCAATCACTTTATAACCTAATTTGGCAAATCTTTCTTAACCTCACTTTATTAATCTTATTGCTCTTAGTTATAAATTTCATCAGCCGAAAATTAAGATCGGTCTTCCTTTTACCTCGATGGCTACAAATCTAAATTCATTTAAAGATAGAAAAACCGACCCCTTTTTGATTCAAGATAATTCCGGCCAAAACTTTAAAGTTAGACGTGATCGAACCGATGATTGGCTGGAAGAATCGATCCTTGGCCCCACCTCGAACCCAAACTCAAAACGAAAAGAATTTCTGGGCGTTTCGGTTACAAGTCGTCGACTAATTTGGCTTGGGGTTTTAATTTCTTTCGGCTTCCTAACTCTTTTTGTTAAAGCCGCTTATCTTCAAACTATCAAAGGAAATTATTATCGCGGCGTAGCCGAAGGCAATCGAATCAGGATTCGAGCGATCACGGCCGACCGGGGCTTAATCTTCGATCGTAATCAAACGCCGCTGGTCGAAAATATTCCCAGCTATTCGCTTTACCTGGTTCCCGGCGATCTGCCTCGCGAAGAATCAAGTCGCGAGAAAATTATAAAACAAATAGCCGACCTGGTAAGCGAGGATGTCCAAAAAATCAATGAGTTAATTGCTTCATATCCCTATTTCTATTACCAACCCATACCCATTAAAGATGGTTTAGATTATAATCAAGCGGTTCTTCTAAAAATTGCCAGTGCCGATTTACCAGGATTAATACTCGAAATTGGCTCACGCCGGCATTATCTTAATCAGGATCAAAACGGCGAGACCATTCCTAGTTTTGCTCATCTGATTGGTTATGTTGGTCGTATTAATAAACAGGAGTTAGAGCGATCTCCCAATCGATACCAACCCAATGATTATCTGGGCAAGGCGGGCGTCGAACTTTCCTGGGAAGATGTTCTGCGAGGCGAAGATGGTAAAAAACAAATTGAAGTCGATGTTTTGGGTAAAGAAAAAAAAATTATTGCCCAAAAAGATCCTCGGCCCGGCAAGAACTTAGTCTTGAGCCTTGATCTCAAGCTCCAAGAAAAAGTTGAATCAATCTTCAAAGAAAATTTAAAAAAGTTTAATAAAAAAAGGGGGTCGGTGATTATTCTCGACCCCAATAATGGTGAAATTTTATCCCTGGTCAGCTGGCCTGGTTTTGATAACAATGTTTTCATTAATGGCCTTGACGGAACAACTTTTCAAAACCTAATCAACGATCCAAACCAACCGCTTTTCAACCGCAGCATTAGTGGCGAGTATCCTTCGGGATCGACGATTAAACCAGTTTTTGCGGCGGCCGCGCTGGAAGAAGGGATTATTAATCAGAATACCACTTTTAATAGTACCGGCGGCATTAATCATGATCAGTGGTTTTTTCCGGATTGGAAAAAGGGCGGTCACGGCCTCACTAATGTGATTCGAGCCTTGGCCGAATCGATTAATACTTTTTTCTATATTATCGGCGGTGGTTATAAAGATTTTGTCGGACTGGGTATCGATCGCCTAGTTCAATACACTCGTCTCTTTGGTTTTGGTCAAAAGTTGGGCATCGACCTGCCCAATGAATCAACCGGTCTGATTCCCACGCCCGAATGGAAAAAAGAAAGCCAGGGCGAAGAATGGTATATTGGCGATACTTACCATTTGGCCATTGGTCAGGGCTATATCGCCGTCACCCCCCTACAAATTGCGGCCGCCACTTCTTTCTTTGCTAACAGCGGAAAAATTTATCGTCCGCACTTGGTTAAAGAAATCATTGATTCTCAAACCAAAGAAACAATTAAAATAGATCCAACGATCCTCCGCTCCAATCTGATCAGTCCGACCAATATCAATATTGTTCGACGGGGTTTGAGACAAACTGTTCTCACCGGCAGCGGAAAATTGCTCCAAGCCGTGCCCGTGCCTGTGGCCGGCAAAACCGGCACAGCTCAATGGAGTAGTAGTAAAAATCCTCATGCCTGGTTTACTGGTTTTGCTCCTTATGATCAGCCGAAAATCGTCATTACAGTGCTGGTTGAAGAAGGTGGGGAGGGGAGTACTATTTCCACCCAAATCGCCCAAGAAATTTTGAGTTGGTACTTTAGTCAGCCAGCTTCAAACCTTGTGGATAAGTAATCGACTAAATTAAACTTTTCTAGATCTTTGATTCTTAATTATTAAAATTTATTGATAATTTAAATAAAATTTGTCATTCAATTCAAGATTGACAAATCTATTTACCAAGGCTATCTTAATAACATTACCTTAATTTCTAACCAAAAAAATAAATGGCTGGACCAGTCTATCTAAGCCAAGAAGGCTTTGAAAAATTAAAAAAAGAACTTCACGAACTCAAAACCATTAAACGCAAAGAGATCATTGAGCGAATCGAAACGGCTAAGGAGCTGGGCGATCTTTCAGAAAATGCTGAATACGCCGATGCCAAGGAAGAGCAATCTTTTATTGAGGGTAAAATAATGGAGTTGGAAGAAATGGTCAACAACGCCGTGATTATTGAAAAAGATCAGAAAAGCGGCTGGGTTAGTATTGGTTCGATCATCAAAATAAAATCCAATGGCGAGGAAAAGGAGTATACTATTGTTGGCTCTAATGAAGCTGATCCGGTTCATGGCAAAATTTCTAATGAATCGCCGCTGGGCCAAGCTTTTTTAGGTAAAAGAGTTGGCGATGAAGTTGAAGTTACGGTGCCCAAAGGAATAATCAAATATCGAATCATTGAAATAAAATAAACTTCCATTTACCCAGGAGGAAGCAAAAATGAAAATTAAGAGAGGTCTCCTAGATCTATCTAACTAAACACTAATAACTGAAACTGGTTATAGGTGAAACGAAAGGAGGATAAACCAGTGGATCGAATTGAAAAGGCAAAAGAAGAAAAATGGGGACGACGTTTCCTGATCTGGTTCCCTTGTTTCATGGGTCTTGTGTTGGGTACATTTTTTGCGCTATTGTCCTCTCAAGCTTCCGATCCTACTCATGGTCTCAGTACGCCGAAAGCGATCTTGGTCGGCGTCATCACTGCCATAGTTGTTGCTTTAGTAATCTATTCCGAGGGAAGAGGATTCTAGGACGCTCTAGCCGGTTATTTTGAAACAAATAGCCGGTTTTATTTGTCATTGCGAGCGACCGAAGGGAGCGTGGCAATCTCTTCTGTCATTCCGACCC
>CAZFGO010000006.1:22833-33481 GCA_964518525.1 uncultured Gammaproteobacteria bacterium
TTGTCATTGCGAGCGACCGAAGGGAGCGTGGCAATCTCTTCTGTCATTCCGACCCCGCCTTGGCGGGGGAGGAATCCCGGGAATGGTGTATTAGCCGGTGGATCCTTCGCTTCGCTCAGGATGACGCTTTGCGTCAGATTGCTTCGTCGCTCCGCTCCTCGCAATGACAGGAAATTGTCATCCTGAGCCTAGTCGAAGGATGACAATTTCACAGCTGCAATGATAAAACGGATTTTGACTATCGATTAATATTTTGTTAAAATATAACCGAACTTAAAATGCGTTAAATAACGCTAAGTCTATGACCGATAATTTAACTGACGAACCAAAAGTCAGGCTAAGAAAACTCGCCGCCATTAAAAAGGCCGGCATCAATCCTTATCCTAGTCGATATGAACGAACACACTCGCTCGCCGAAGCTAAAGTTTCCAAGGCCGGAACCAAGGTGAGCGTGGCCGGACGATTGCTGACTATCCGAGAGATGGGTAAGATTTGTTTTTGTCATCTTTTGGATTACTCAAGCAAAATGCAAATTGTTTTAAAAGAAGACCAGGTAGGCAAGGAGCAATATAATTTCTTTTTAAAGAATATTGACCTCGGCGATTTCATTGGTGTTGAAGGAGAAATTTTTTCTACCAAAAAGGGTGAGATTTCGGTTTTGGTCAAAAATTATCAAATTCTCTCTAAAGCCTTGCGACCTTTGCCAGAAAAATGGCACGGGCTTCAGGATGAAGAGGAGCGACTGCGCAAGCGCTATTTGGATATTTTATTCCATCCCGAGGTTAAAGAATTAATCCAAAAAAGGGCAATCTTTTGGAATGCCGTGAGAGAATTTTTAGTTAAAAATGGTTTCTTGGAAGTGGAAACGCCGGTCCTCGAAACCACTACTGGCGGGGCCGATGCCCGGCCCTTCATAACTCATCACCACGCTCTCAACCTTGATGTTTATTTACGCATCTCGGCCGGTGAACTCTGGCAAAAGAGGTTAATGGTGGCCGGCTTTGAGAAAACTTTTGAAATTGGCCGGGTCTTTCGCAATGAAGGCATGGACGCCGAACACCTGCAGGATTATACTCAGCTGGAATTTTATTGGGCTTACGCTAATTACGAAGATGGTATGAAATTGGTTGAGGATCTTTTCAAAGATATTGCCCAAAAAACTTTCGGCCGGCTTAAGTTTACTATTGGAAGATTTGAAGTTGACTTGGGAAAGAAATGGGAACGCTATGATTACGGCGAGACGGTAAAAAAATTCACTGGCATTGATATTTTGAAAACCGATCTTAAGGAAATCGAAAAAAAACTCAAGGAATTAAAAATAGTTTATGATCGGAAAGGATTCAATATCACGCGAGCCATTGATAACCTCTGGAAATATTGCCGGCGGCAATTGGTTGGCCCAGGATTTCTCACTGGCCTGCCCGTGGAAATCTCGCCCTTAGCCAAGCGAGATGAAACCAACCCCGCCTTAACCCAACGTTTTCAAGTGATTATTGCCGGCTCTGAGTTGGGCAACGGTTATAGCGAGTTAAACGATCCGATTGATCAAGCCGAGCGTTTTGCTCGGCAACAGAAGTTAAGAGAGGAGGGCGATGAAGAAGCGCAGATGTTTGATTATGATTTTATCGAGGCTCTGGAATATGGCATGCCGCCAACTTGCGGCTTTGGTATGAGCGAACGCCTTTTTGCTTTTTTGAATAACAAGACGGTTCGGGAAAGCCAGATCTTCCCTTTAATGAAACCGAGGGAATAAAATGTTATCCTGAGCCCGCTAAAGCGGGGCAGACTTAGTCTAAGAATTACAAACTAATAATATAATTTATGCCTAGAGAATCCGAAACTAAAAGAGTCGAGCGCGAATCGAATAAAGATTTTGTCGCGAGGCAATTCGCTGATTTAGGTATTGAAATCGAAGATTATCCCGAAATTGCCAACCGACTAATGGAACTTAACGAACGACCCGAGTCTCATTTTGGCGACGCGGTCAATATGGCCGAGATAATAGACCTCCTTTGGAATAAAATTGAACTCAAGACGGTTTCTAAAGAAAAATTAAAACTTTGCGCCTTACTTCACGACATTGGTAAATCTGGACCAGCTAAAGCCGATCAAGAAACGAGGCAAGTAATTCAAAAGTTATTTGATTCCAAATTATTTAAAGACTCACGCTCGAAACCAATCAGGGAAGCGCTTCGAGAAGAGGGTATTGCTGGTCGCGAGCAGATTGAAATGGTTTTAGAAAATTTAGGTATCGATATTGATCAGGAAAGGATGATTGATTTTTGGCGCCGGCACGCTGATTGGACTTATGATGTTTTGAAAAATAATCAGGGCGGAGCCATCGACGAAGAGGTGATTGCCATTGCCTCGTCACATCATATTCTCGACGGAAAAAATCCGGCCAACCTGCCCTTAGATAAAATTCCGGAAGGCGCCAAGACTATTGAAGTGATTGACGGTTATCAAACCCTAACCCTGGTTGATAAATACCAAGCCTATCGCGGCCGAAGCGCTTATTCTCACGAAGAGGCGATTGAGGCTATTCTAACCATGATTCAAAATAGCAATTTGGGTAGTGAAGTCAAAAATAATTATCTCAGAATCGTCGGACTATTAGCTGATTCCAAGGAAGTTTTGGAGCAAATTTTAAAAAAAAGGAATGGCTAAAAAAATAAAAGTAATGGTTTTTGGAACGTTTGATGGCCTTCACCGAGGCCATCGTTCTTTATTTAGGCAGGCGAAAAAGCGGGGGGATTATTTAATCGTTATAATTGGTCGAAATTCGACGGTTAGAAGACTAAAAGGTCATTGGCCTATTTTTGATGAAAAAACGCGCCTGAGGGCCGTTAAAAGCGTTAAAATGATTAATAAAGTGCTCTTGGGCGATAAAAAAGACTATTTTAAGGTGGTTTTCAAAGAAAAGCCGGATGTTATTTGCCTAGGCTACGATCAGAAGGTCCCTCGAAAGCACTTAAGAGAAGAAATAAAAAAACGTGGCCTCGAAATAAAAATTTGTCGCCTAAAACCTTATCGAGCTAATATTTACAAATCTTCCAAGTTGTTTCGAAAAAATAAAAATATAGATCTCTGACCTTCCTTTTGTCATCTCGACCCCGCCTTGTCTGCAGGCAGGCTGTCGGCAGATAGGCTAAGCCTCCCATTTGCGGGGCGAAGTCGAGAGATCTCTATCTTATTTTTGCGACTCAAGAGAGATTGCCACGGGCCGACATACGTCGGCCCTCGCAATGACAATTTGGATCTGTCATTGCGACCCCGCTTTAGCGGGGGAAGCAATCTCTTTCTTATTTTTAGTTTTCACATACACCGCGCTATCTTAAACCTTAGTCAAAGATATCTTGGGTTGTATGACTACTGGTTTCGGCAGCGGAAAACCATAGTCGTCCACGTATTTGCCTACCGCCGTTATGATTGTAGCAAAAAAGAAAAATCCCCACACCCATCGTTTGGCGTGTTGCCAAAGATAGTTGTGGGGATCGAGAGGTTGGTCCTAGGACTAAAACTAAGGGTCAAAAAGGCCCAAAGTCTTAAGTCCCAAGGACTTAGTTACTTGCGGGAACCGCCGCAGGGCCGAAGTCGCGGAAGTTGAAGCCGAGCCAGTAGAAGTCCCAGTCCCACCCGCAGCCGCTCCAGACGAGGCAACGAACACACAAGTCGCCGTCCGAGTCGCGGTAGATGGTGCCCCAGAAGAACACCGCCTTCCCCTTCCATTCCTCGGGGATGAGGCGGGGGTTCTTCAGGTAGAAGTCGAGCAGGTTAGCGTTATAAATCTGACGGTCTTTGAGCTTCAGGCGAAGCTCGTTGCCGACGATAACGCCATTGTTTTTCTGGGCTTCGTCCAGATGCAGCGTCACCTTCGCCGGGTCGAACACGAACTGGCCGCCCTTGATGTGCTCGATGACTTCCCAGCCGTCGGGCACAAATGGGTCGGCGTCGAGGTCGATGAGGTGCTTGACCACGACCAGTTTAACCAGAACCTCGCCGGCCAAAATATGATGCACCGCCTCCGGACCGCCGACCTTGATGACCAACGCGGCCAATTGACCGCAGGTCAGGTCTTGAATCATTTTAAAAGGACTACCCATTTGGTTCCTCCTTTCAGGCTCAGATTGGCCCGAAATGGTTTTTGCCCCTTGCCCTGGAGCCTGGGATTCCCTCAGTATTGAGAGAATAATCCATTATATCACGAAATAGATATTTTGTCAAACGTTTAGATAAAAATCCGTAGTGTTATTTAAACTTTCAGTTGTCATTGCGACCCCGCCTTAGCGGGGGAGCAATCTCTTAAAACTAATTACACCAAAACCTATTTATGTTTTTATGTGTTTAAATTTTTATAGTTTATAATTTTTAGAAAATAGTAGAAAAGAAAACTGTCCTATCGGATAGGACAGTCTGAGAAGATCCCATTCTACTTCTCTACTTCTGGTTCATTCGTTGGCGGATTTCTCGAATGATCCGCTTGAAGGCCTTTCCTTCAAAAATGGGGCCGAGGTGCATACCGTCGATCAAGATCTCGGGCGTGGCCTTGGCCTCGTAGGGCCAAGAAATCCTGGCCGGGTCATTCTGACCGCGAATGGAAATAGTCTTCAAAGACGAAGCTGTCTGGTCGATACTTTTGGCAAAAGGCGGCAGGAGCTGCCACATGGCCCGGGCCCACCACATAAAGGGCAGGACCAACACTGGCGCCCAAGAGCCCACCTGCGGCGTGCCCAAGGTGACAATCAAAAGAGTAATCTTACCCTTAGGATCGTAAAGATTCATCCAGCGCCGCGCGATGATACCGCCTTGGCTATGGCCAATGACGATAGCTTGACTTTCTCCAACCAGCTTCAACTTCACTTCAATGAAGTTATTCAACCCTTGAACATTCCTTTCCTGGCCCACCAATTCAAACCGCACCGGTTTGAAGATAAAGACGTCTCGGAAATACTTTTTCAGCCGCCTCTTCAGGGGCAGAAGAGTACCTCGACCGCCCAGAGTTCCGGGTACCAAGAAGATGGGCACCGGAATCTTTTTTCTTCCTCGCTGATTAAAGAATCGGCGCCAGATCAAATCCTTGGTATTGAATAATTCATTGAAGAAACCGCCGAAGATGGTTAAAGAGACATAGAGGAGTAGATAGAGAATCTCTTTTCTCGCGTCTTTTAAAAGACCCATGTTTTCCCTCCTTGGCCTTATCCTAAAAAAACTTCACTAAACTGTCAAATTATGGTAAACTAATCTTAATTATTACTGACCCAATCAGATTAATTTATTATGTTGGATCTAAAATTCATTAGAGCTAATCCGCAGCTAATCAAAGAGGCGGCTAAAAACAAAAAGATTGATTTGGATGTTGATGAGCTTTTGAGTTTAGACGAAAAAAGAAGGGAATTGGAAACAAAAATCGACCAACTTCGGGCCAAAAGAAATGAATTGGCCCAAGCCCAGAAGGCTGGCAAACCAACTCCGACCAAAATTAAGGAAGGAAAACAGATCAAAGAAGAAATTGTCGAGCTAGAAAAAGAGTTCAAGCTGGTTGACGATCAATTTTCTGACCTGATGATCAAAGTACCAACCATTCCTTCGCCCGATACGCCGATTGGGAAAGATGAAAATGATAATCAAGTGATTGGAGAATGGGGTGAAATTCCTAAATTTGATTTTAAACCCAAAACCCATATTGAGCTGGGTAAAGAATTGAACATTCTTGATTTGGAAAAGGGAGCGAAAGTAAGCGGCTATCGCGGTTATTATCTCAAAAATGAAGGTGCGGTTTTGGTTATGGCCCTAATGCATTACGCCTTTGAGAAAATGATTTCTCGGGGCTACCAACCAATGATCCCGCCAACCCTGGTTAAGGGCTTCACTCTTTTTGGTACTGGTTATTTCAAAGGGAGGGAATACAATCCGCTAGTTGATGAAATTTATGAAATCGCGAATCCCGAGCGAGAGGCCGCTGATCAAACGAAAAAGGAAAGAAAATTTTTGATTGGTACAGCTGAGCCAGCCCTCTTGGCCTATTACTCTGATGAAACTCTGAAAGAAGAAAATCTGCCGCTGCGTCTTTGTGGCTATAGTCAATGCTATCGCAGTGAAATCGGCAGTTATGGCAAAGACACTAAAGGCATCTATCGAGTACACGAATTTATGAAGGTCGAACAAGTAATCTTGGCTCGAGCTGATGTCAAAGAATCAGAAAAATTACAAGAAGAGATGATTGGCTTAACCAAAGAGATGCACCAAGAGCTAGGCCTGCCTTATCGTCAAATTATCATTTGCACCGGCGATCTTGGCGTGGGTAAATATCGCCAGTACGACCTGGAGGCTTGGCTGCCGGGCCTAAATCGCTGGGGCGAGACCGGCTCGGCGAGTATTTTTTTGGATTGGCAATCACGACGGCTTAATGTTAAATATTCGAAAAGCCGCGGCGAAAAATCTTATGTCTATATGCTCAATAATACCGGCCTGCCTTCGCCGAGAATTTTTATTGCCCTGATCGAGAATTTCCAACAGGAAGACGGCAGTGTGAAGATTCCAAAAGTTTTACAAAAATATTGCAATTTTAAAATTATTAAAAAAGGGTTTGGTTCATGATGGAACCAAACCTTAGTGTGCTCGAATCTTTTCGATCTCCCTGATCGCAGTCTGAACTATCTGGCTACAAGAAAAACAAACTTCGAGATGCTTACTAATGGCTTGCTCTCTTTCGCCCTTACCCAATCGATCGAAGATTCCGGCCCCCAAATTACATCCATACTGCTTCAACTCGTACTCCTCGGGACAACGCTTCCTGCCTGTTTTGGTGTTTTTGGTGGACAAAGCCCCCTCCTTTGTTGTTACTGAGCTTACTAGATAAATAAATTTTTGTCAACTTAAAAAACAATGAAAGAATCGTTTTCTTGGCTAGAAATAAATAAATCAGCTTTAATTTTTAATCTAAAACAATACCGTAGAATCATCGGTCCAAAAATAAAATTAATGGCCATTATTAAAAGCAATGCTTATGGCCATGGGATGGTCGGAGTGGCAAAAATTATTGAACCAAAAGTTGATTGGTTTGGCGTAGTTAATCTAGCTGAGGCGCTGGAATTAAGAAAAAACAAAATCAGAAGACCAATTTTGGTCTTGAGCTATTATTCTAAAAATGATCTTAAGGACGCAATTTTAAAAAATGTCAGTTTGGTTATTTATAACCTCGATCGTGCCAAGCTTCTTTCTCGGCTAGGGAAGGAATTGAGACGAACCGCTCGGATCCAAATTAAAATTGATACCGGAACTTCTCGCCTCGGTATTCTCGGCCAAGACGCAGGAGAATTTATCCGCCAAGTCCAGAAATTACCCAATTTAAAAATCGAGGGTGTCTTTAGCCACTTTGCTGCTTCAGAGGAAAATCAAAGCTACACCCAAAAACAACTGGAACAATTTAATAAAGTTTTGGCCGAGTTTGAAACTGCTGATCAAATTTTGAAACATTTTGCCTCGAGCGCTGCGACTTTAATCAGAAAAGATAGCCATTATAATCTAATTCGCTTAGGTATTGCGCTCTACGGCCTTTGGCCCTCGGACCAAACCAGAAAAGATACCCTAAAAAAATATCCCTGGTTTAAACTGGAACCAGCCTTAACCTGGAAAACGAAAATTATTCAAATCAAAAACTTGCCAGCCCGAACTTATGTTGGTTATGGCTGTTCTTACAGGACTAAAAGAAAAACTAAACTAGCTATTTTACCAATCGGCTATTGGGAAGGGTTTGATCGACATCTCGGTAACCAAGGTGAAGTTTTAATTGGAGGTCAACGCTGTCCAATACTCGGCCGCATCTGCATGAATTTGACCATGGTCGACGCAACCGAAGTTAAAAATGTTAAGGAAAACAATGAGGTGGTTTTGATCGGCCGGCAAGGCCAAGAGGAAATTAGGGCCGAAGATTTGGCTCGAAAAGTCGGCACCATTAATTACGAAGTGGTCACAAGAATCAATCCGCTTTTACCGCGTCTTTATCTTTAAGCTATGGCTAAAAAACTAAGAGTGGGGGTAATTTTTGGAGGACAATCGGGCGAACACGAGGTCTCGCTAGTTTCAGCGGCTTCGGTCATCAGGGCTTTGAACAAAAAATTTTACCAAATTATTCCGATCGGCATCTCAAAGAAGGGTCAGTGGTTTGCTTCTGGCGATCCTTTGCGCGCTTTGAAAGAAAATAATTTGAGTTTAACCAATCCGGCCTTGCCTGTTATTAATCCAACGACCAAAACATTTCTCAGGGTAGGGGAGAGGGAGATAAAACTAGACGTCGCTTTTCCCGTACTCCACGGCACTTATGGCGAAGACGGCCGAATTCAAGGACTGTTTGAGATGGCTAACCTCGCCTATGTTGGTTCTGGAGTTTTGGGTTCGGCTCTAGGCTTGGACAAGGTGGTGCAAAAACAGCTTTTCCAGAGTACGGGCTTGCCCGTGGTAAAATTTCTTTGGTTTCTCGAAAATTCTTGGTTAAAAGATCACACCGCCATCTTAAAAATGATTAATCAAAAACTAACTTACCCGCTTTTTGTTAAACCGGCTAACCTGGGTTCGAGCGTTGGCATTTCTAAAGTTCATCACCCCGAAGATCTGACCAAGGCAATTAAGCTGGCGAGCCGATTTGATCGGAAAATAATTGTGGAGCAAGGAGTGAAAAATGCTCGCGAGATTGAATGTAGTGTTTTAGGCAATGATGAGCCTTGTGTCGCCAAGACTATTGGTGAAGTCATTCCCTCCGGAGAATTTTATGATTACGAAGCCAAATATATCGATGGCCGATCCAAATTAATTATTGGAGCGAAACTACCGAGGCGAGTGGCCAAGACAATCAAAAGTCTGGCCCTAAAAGCCTATCAAACACTTGATTCCTCGGGTCTGGCTCGAGTGGATTTCTTGGTGCAGAAAAAAACTAATAAAATTTATCTTAATGAGATTAATACCTTACCAGGTTTTACTTCTATTTCAATGTACCCCAAGCTTTGGGAGCAAAGCGGACTCACTTATTCAAAATTGCTCGATCAACTTATCAAATTAGCCCGAGAACGTCAGGCCGCCAAAGATAAACTGACCCGGTCTTTTAATTCCCGAAGCGATTGGTATAAATAAAATCTTAATCAAAAGTAATCATGAAAAGAAAACGCCACTATGCTAAAAGACGGCGCTATCTGGTCTACCGCAGCGAAGCCCGACAATATAAAAATCCTTTTTCTCGTCAAGAAAAAAGAAAAAGCCGCCGATTAAAGCTCTATGGCTTTTTAATAATTTCAATAATTTTAATCCTAGGCTATTTTCTTTTCTATTCTGATAAATTCAAAATCAAAACTATCGCCATCTCGGGTACTCGAAACATTCGTTCCGAAGACCTGAGATCAATAGCTGAGGCACAATTAAAAGAATCTCGATTTCTAATCTTTGGCCAAAATAATCTTTTTATTCTTAATACTAAAGAATTAGAAAAAAAGATTAATGAAAAATACGTCCTTGATCAATTGAAAATTAGCCGGGAACTACCCGATGGCTTAAAAATCGAAGTTCAGGAGAAAGTCTCGGCGATCATCTGGGTCAGCAATAACCGCTATTACAATCTTGATTCTAATGGTATTGCCATCAGCGAACTTGTTAATCTGAATCAGCGGGTAAACCAGCCGGCTGGATCGGAAAAAATAAAAAAATCCGCCAACTCCAAAAATAGCCAGGAAAAAGTGGTTGAGGTGAATCAACCGCCGACTCAAATCTTTGATATCAAGATTGATAACCAAGGAATTGGCAGCTTCCCTTCGGTCTCTGATGAGAGTAATCAGGAGGTCACTCTGGGTCAGCCGGTTCTAGCGGCCGAAATGATTAGCGCCATCTTAAATTTAAATAAAGAGTTGCCGACCAAAACTAATTTGACTATTAACGGCTTTAAGATGCCAACGCCGGATAGTCGCGAAGTCAAAGTTGTCACGAGTGAAGGTTGGGAAATTTATCTTGATACCACGAAGGATCTGGAAATGCAGCTTGCTAATCTAAAATTGGTTCTAGATCAGAAAATCAAAAATAATCGTCAGAAATTAGAATATATTGATCTTCGTTTTGGCAATCGAGTTTATTATAAATAGCCCGGAAAAGTAACAGTTGTTTTTTAAAAATGTAATCTCTTATAGAGGGGCCAAGTTTATGGGGCAGGGAAGG
The DNA here is from genome assembly GCA_964518525.1 of uncultured Gammaproteobacteria bacterium. Classification (GTDB taxonomy): domain Bacteria; phylum Patescibacteriota; class Patescibacteriia; order JAGVFQ01; family JAGVFQ01; genus CAZFGO01. Next base: position 33,028 of record CAZFGO010000006.1, read on the forward strand.
AGGAACCATGAAACGATTGAATCTGCTTTGGCTGATCGTTTTTTCGATTTTCCTGGTTAGTCGCCAGAGTCGGGTGATTGAACCATATCTGCTAGCAAACCAGACCGAATTGGTTGTCGCCGAGGGAAATAATGATGATGGCGATGAGGATGGCAGTGGCGATAATGACGATCAGGAAACTGCTCTAGCCAAAAGCTCAGCCCCGATCCCACCAAACCAAAAGCAATTCAGTTTGGTGGGCCTTTTTTTCAAAAGAGTTATAATCAATAATGGTAATTGACTATGTTTCAATTTTTATGATTTATACTCTGGGCCATTCCACGAGACCGTTAAAAGAATTCCTAGATATTTTACGACACTATAAAATAAATTATTTAATTGATGTCCGCCGTTGGCCCAAATCAACTTATAATCCCCAATACAATCGAGAAAACCTGGAATTAGTTTTGTCTGA
>CAZFGO010000007.1:0-5178 GCA_964518525.1 uncultured Gammaproteobacteria bacterium
CATCGGGACGATTTTTGATTTTAACTCCTGACAAATAAATTTGGAGATGGGGCAAAACCGGTGTCTTTTGGACAAAATCCCTGCCTGCGGCAGGTAGACGAACTTTTTTCCGCGAAAATCCCGACGCTGATTTCTGATTCCGCAAAATGCGGAACGCTCGGACGGGAAACGCAAACTTTACTAACTGGCTGCCGGGGATGGATTCGAACCATCATAGCCAGCTCCAAAGGCTGGAGTCCTACCATTAGACGACCCGGCAATAAAAATTCAATTTATTATAATACAAACTCGCACCTTAGAATATAATTTTTAACCTCTGCCGAGGATGGATTTTCCGCCGGAGGGACGACGAGCCTTTGGCGCAGAACCATCATAGTCCCGACTCGCCCCGCAGCGGCTGGGCAAGGCGGGAAGTCCTACCATTAGACCTGCCCCGACATCGTCGGAGCGACCCGGCAATAATGTAGAAAAAAGCCACCGCCAAATGGCGGCCACCGCCGTTGGCGGGGTCCCGCAAAATGCGGCGAGGTGCCGCCAAAGGCGGCAAAAATTAAGAAAGCAGAAAACAGTTAAAATAACTAAGTAGATTTTTATCTTTTTCTGTTGTCTGTTTTCTTTTTTCTAAACTCTGAGATACTTCCCAACCGCCAAACTGCTACTGACCATACAAAGAATAATTGTGGCCAAGATCTCAAAGCCGAAGATTCTTAAAAAATTCTGATTAAAATAAGTCAAAACATCGAATCCGGTTCCGGCAAAAAAATTAACCAGATAGGGTTGGACGAAACCGAGGAAGGGGTAGAAAATAACAATGGTTAAAAGCCCACCCAACAGGGCGTAAAAAATACTCTCGAAAATAAATGGCGCTCGAATAAACCAACTAGTTGCGCCTACCAAGCGCATCACTCCGATCTCCTCTCGATGCGTATAGATGGCAACGCGGATATTATTAAAAACAATCAAGATGGCAATCAAACCAAATAAACCACTAAGTATTAACCCCACCTGACTGACTTTCTGTTTAAGATCAGTAATTCTGCTAATCAAGAGATTATGATCATCAAAACTTTTATCTTGGACCAATTCGTCGGGCAGAAAATTGGGATTATTCAATTTTTCTAGAATGGCTGAATACTGCTCGACTCGATAAGCCCGAATCACAAGCGAAGCGCCGAGCGGATTGTCACTGATCTCGTTGATTGCTTCTAAAATTTTAGGCTCGTCCCGATGTTTTTCTTTGAATTGCTGCAGGGCCAGATCTTTGGAAATATAATCGACCGACTTCACTTGAGGCAAAGCCACTAATTGGGACTTAATTTGATTAATTTTATCTTCAATTACTTCCGGTTTGAAAAAAATACTCAGATCAATTTTCTGCTCGACAAAATTAACAGCCTCATCAGTCAAGACATTAAAAATAATCAGCAGGTTGATTGAAAACAAAGCCAAAACCAAAACCATGATCGTGATAAACGATAACCAAATATTACGCCAAAAATCCTGAAGCCCAAACTTAATGATCCGATAAATTGCGACTAGCATATTTTCAATTTTTAGGTTTTTATATTTCCTAGCGAGGCCATAACTAAAATTTATTTTTTATGGCCGAGCCTGCCTGCGGTAGGCAGGTGACGGAAATTCAAGCGCCAGGAAGGCGCTTAATATTTTTATAAAACGTATTTGCCTTCTTCCTCGTCACTACTAATCGTCCCTTGATCCAAGGAAACCACTCTCTTGCGCAAGAAATTAACGACCTCCCGATTATGAGTTACGAGTAGAACAGTGGTACCGAGCTCATTGATTTTGATCAGCAAATCAACGATGTCTCTGGTATTAATAGAATCCAAATTTCCAGTTGGTTCATCAGCAACCAAGATCCTGGGACGATGGACTAAAGCCCGAGCAATCGCGGTCTTCTGAGTCTCGCCGCCGGAGATCTGATGAGGGTAGCGATCCATTTTATCTTTCAGGCCAACTATTTTTAAAACCTGAGGAACAATGGAATTAATTTTACTCGGCGAAGCGCCACAAACCTCCAAAGCAAAGGAAACATTTTCAAAAACTGTTTTCTGGGGCAGAAGTTTAAAATCTTGGAAAACTACGCCAATCTGGCGGCGGAGCAACGGAATTTCGCTATGACGAATATCAGAAATATCCCAACCGCCCACTACAATTTTTCCTCTATCCGGATTCTCTTCGGCAATCAAAAGCTTAACCAGGGTAGTCTTGCCCGTTCCGCTTTGACCAACCAGGGAAACGAATTCTTTGGTTCGAATATGGAGATTAATATTTTTAACCGCCACGACGTTGGGCGGATAAACCTTCGTAACATTCTTGAAAATAATCATAAAAAAATAAATATCAATTTTGATGGCCCTCTCCGTTTTGATTCTGATCCAGGATCGGTTCAACTTTCACCATCACCACACCCAATTTTTTCTTGGCAATCTTTTTGAAAGCCACAACGTCAAGATCAATCACTCGATCTGGAAAGATATCGCGCTCCGGACCCAAATCATTAACTCGAATAATAACTGACTTATTATTCGCTAAATTAGTGACTTGAATCTTGGTACCTTTAGGATAATCCGGCGAAGCCGCGCAATTACAACGTTTATAGCGATACCAACTTGCGTAACCACTTTCTTTGATACTGGTGTTGCCTAAGATTGCGACTCGAGCATAAGGCAGGAAAATAATCGCTCGGACCGATTTATTTTTAATATCGCTATAAGAAGGCAATTCCTGCCAACTCTTGGTCTGGCCGTTCCAGAAATAAACCTTTTTCAAATCATCAGAATAATCATTATAACTAATTTCCAACCGCAACGGCTTTTTATTATTAAACACTGTTTTCTCCTTGATGTCAAACTGAAAAAGATCGCTGATGAGCCTCTCTCCCACTGGCAGATCTGCCCAAAGATTGCTAATTTTAACTATCTCGATCGTGGCTTGATCTTTCAAAACTCCGGATCCAAAAGTTAACTTCAACTTATCAAAATTAACGACATAACCTTTCTTGGCAGTTGCGTCATCGAGTTTAATTGAAAATTTTTGATCGACTTTTTGGTCAGCCGAAGAACTGGCCATTTCTTGAGCTCGAATCGGTTGACTGATCGATAAATTTAAGATTATAATTAAAGTCAACCATGATATTTTTCTGATTTGTTTGGTCATACCTTGATTTTAAATTTAGATCGCCGTGAGTTTCCTACTCGCGGAATTTAGTATAATGACAGCACGCTTGCACTGCTGGCAGGCAGGTTCCCAAGCAGGCAACTTCAACTATATTGCGGGCGTAGTTCAGTGGTAGAATGTCTGCTTCCCAAGCAGAAGATCGCCGGTTCGAATCCGGTCGCCCGCTTGGTCAGAAATGCTCTAATCAACCCAGCCGCTTTAGGCCGATGTAGCTCAATTGGCAGAGCAATCCCTTCGTAAGGGAAAGGTTGTCGGTTCGATTCCGACCATCGGCTCCAGACATTTGATTGGCAATGTAAGGCAGAGGTCGTGCCTGCCTGCCGCAGGCAAGAGTTCGATCCCCACCGCTGGCTCCGGAATTTTCAAATTAAATTAATCAAGCGATCACAAAAGATCGCTTTTTAAAGTTAAATTAGTTTAAATAAATTGATAGATTCTTGATTTAGTTTCGAAATCCTTTAGATAATTAGCCAAGTCTTCGGTTTTAATCAAGATGTGCTGGGCTCGAATTTCTTCAGTCTTGGAAACTGGATCAACCTTCCGCTCTTCAACTCGGATAATGTGATAGCCGAAAATAGTCTTGATTAGTCCACTCGTCTCGCCAGGCTTGAGCGCGAAGGCTGCCTCCTCAAACTCCTTGACCATGGTCCCCCGACCAAAAAATCCCAGCTCCCCACCGCGACTAGCCGTGCCCGGATCCTCACTATATTTCTTAGCCAGATCATTAAAACTCTCTTTGCCCGCCTTAACTAATTTTAAAACCATGGTGGCTCGCTTCTCGGCACCTTTATTTAGGTCGGGATCGTTCGAGATGGCCTGAGCCAATTTTTTTTGGATCAAAAATGGCCGCAAGACTTTTTCTTTAAATTGATTCGGCGTCCAGTTATAGAGATTAGCCAAGACTCCACCTACATTGTCTTTCCCGCCGGCCTCATCAACGGCCTTATTAAATTCTGCTTCAACTTCACTTTGATCAACGCTGATTCGATAAACTCGCGCTAGTTGTTCTGCCAGCTTAATCTTGATCAGTCGATCCAAAACCTCTTGCCTAATTTCTTCTGGCGCTGGCATCTTGACTCCGGCGATCAGCTCGACTTGTTTTTGAAAATAATGAGTCAGTGTCCCAACCTGGTCGCGGAAATCAGCGTAAGGGATTATTTCATAATTGACCAACGCCGCCGGATAAGGAAAAATTTTGATGACCTCGTTAGCCGAAGGATCATTCCAACCGTAGCGATAAAGACCCGCCCCAAAGATGCTCAAACCCAAAACCAAAATCAAAATCAATCCAGCTAAGGCGCCCGCAATGAATCTTCTGGCCGGTCCAAATTTGCTACCACTAAATCGGCTCTGAAACTTAGACCAATTTCTAAACATCTTCGTTTTAAGAATAACAAAATTGGATTTTATTTTTTTAAACCAAACTCTAACCTGCCTCTTAGCTTTTTCAATCATAATTTTTTTAATAATTAAAGAAATAATTCCACCATTTTTTAGGATTAGAATTTATTGCTGTCTCGGCTGGAGCCGCAGCGGCTGATGGATTACGAGTTTCTTCGCCCTGAACCACAATCGCCGACTCGCCTGGCTTACCTAGACCCAGTTTTAATCTTGCCTGCTCCTCGGCAAAAGAATTAGTGTTAAAAAAATTAATTAGATAGGACAGCTCTTTATTTCGACCTTCGAGTTTCTGAACTTCTTCTTTCAAGAGCGAAGTTTCTTTTTTTATTTCGTAGCTTCGAACCAGATTACGGCCGATCGAGATAAAAAGCGTTACTAAAATCAAGCCGATGATCAATAAAAAAAGGGGGGTATAAAAAAATATTTTAAAAAATATTTTTGTCCTCTTGTTCATGCTAGCTATTATAGCAAATCAACTCGAAAATTACAATCCAATCATTAAAGCCACACTAAAAATAAGAGGATTTAATTATTGGTTTTTCTAGTTCCCCCTTAGCAAAGGGGGTCAGGGGGTTGTTC
>CAZFGO010000007.1:5278-10314 GCA_964518525.1 uncultured Gammaproteobacteria bacterium
TTAAATCCCCTAATCCAAGATTCTATCACCTCAAGTACGTTATTAATATCTTCTCTTACTTCTTTCTCACTAAATCTTAGAACAGTTAATCCCAGCGATTCTAATTTCTTTTGTCTTATTTGGTCTTCTAAAAATTTTCCTTCATGGCTATAACCATCAATTTCAATTACTAATTTTAGTTTATTGCAAAAGAAATCTACAATATAGCGATCAATGGGTTTTTGTCTTGTAAATAAGTAACCCATTAATTTTTTACCCTTAAGAACGTTCCAAAGCAATGCTTCACCTAAGGTACCACTATTCCTTAATTTTCTTGAAAACTTCTTTAATTTGCTATGATAATAAATTTTCATCGCAAGATTACATTTTGAACTCCAGTGTACACAACCCCCTTAATCCCCCTTTGCTAAGGGGGAACTTTACTAATTACTAATTACCAAATACTACTTTCCCTCTCCTCAACACTAACAACTCCTTTCCAGTCACATCCACTACGGTCGAAACCTTACTTTTTTTTAATTCTCCGCTGTCGATAATCAGATCAACCTTATTCCTAAATTGCTTAATAACTTTCTCTACCGAGCTAATACTTCCTTGGCCAGATAAATTAGCGCTCGTGCCGATCAAAGGCACTCCGGCTCGACGGACCAAAGCGCGCACCAAACGACTGTCAGGTAGTCGCACGGCAACTTTTTTCTCGCCCCCTGTGACTAGAGCGGAGATCAATTTTGATTTGTGAAAAACTAAAGTCAGAGGACCGGGCCAATATCTCTTCATTAACTTTTGGGCCAAAGGCGGAATGGTTTTAACTAACAGAATCAAATCTTTTTTTTGACCAATCAGGATCGGTAATGGTTTACCCTGATCTCTCTTTTTGACTTGAAAAATTTTAGTCACTGCTTTTTTATCCAAGGCATTGCAACCGAGGCCATAAACGGTCTCGGTAGGAAAAACAACGAGGCCGCCCTTTTTAATTATTCTGGCGGCTAATCCGATTTTGGCCGGTTCTGGTTTTTGAGGATTGATTTTTAAAATTTTAGTAATCATAATTTAAATCTTTCTCACAACTCATTCATTTCTATTCCTGTCATTCCGAGCGAAGCGAGGAATCTCGATACATCGAACACCGGATCCTTTGCTATACTCAGGACAGCGCTAGACATCAGATTGCTTCATCCCCCGCCAGGGCCCTCGTAATGACAATCACAACCTTCTCACTATTCCCCGCTCAGCATCAACCTCCACCAAATCACCTTCTTTCAAAACTTTAGTTCCAATTTCCGTACCCACGATCGTCGGTATTTTAAATTCCCGAGCCACTATGGCCGCGTGAGAATTAATGCCGCCGATATCAGTAATTATTGCTTTGACTTTTTTCAAATAGTGAGTATACTCAATAACTGTCCGGAAGGAAACCAAAACTTTGCCAGCATAATCTTTTTTAAAATCAGAAATCTTATTTACCAAGGCTACCCTGCCAACCACTTTGCCAGGAAAAGCCACGAAACCTTTTAATTCTTTTGTGGCTGGAACAAATTTTGTCTTCTTGAATAATTCCTGCCCGAGCAATTTATCGGCGTTTTGGCCAGTGTAAATATCAGTTTTATTAATTGAAGTAACTTCAACATAAAAATTTTTTCTCCTTTCTACTTCTTTCGGGTCAAACATTTTCTTACCCACGATTTCTTCCAAAGATAAATAATCAATATTTTTCAATTTTTTATATTTATTTTTCAGAAACCTATAAGCTTGGTCATAAGCTGGATAACCCAGCTTGGCAATTTTTTCGCGCAAATCTCCATTTTCTTTAATCAATTTTTCTAGTCGAACCCTTTCTTGCTGACTCATTTCCTCAATTCTTTGATATCTAGCCATTAAAATTCTTTCGATGTAATAAGTATAAACTACAATCGGTAAAACTTTTTGCCAGATTATCAAAGCCTTCTCAAAAGAATTGCCTTTTAATCCTATAAATTTCTGGATAACTTTTCTAAAATTAGAAAACTGTTTATTGATTTGTTTTTTCTGATAATATCTTTTTGCTATTTTAAAATTATTCTCATCTTCTTTCCTCTTCACGAATATTGAATTTTTATCTTCTGATCCAATAATCAAAAGTTGACTGATTCCGAGATCAGTAATTTTATGTGAATAAAAATAAGCTTGCTTCACAAATTCCCGCTTCAAAAGTGAGGTCGGACTTTCCACAAACAAAACCCATTTTTTACTTTGATATTCGGACATATTTTCTCCTTATAATCTTTTAATAATTCCTTTACGCTGCTATCTTTGGTTTATAAATAATTCCTGAGTAGACCAAAAAAATTCTCCCAGAAAACTTTTAGCCGAGGCCGGGCCAACCATTCCTTTAATCCCAACTCGCGACAATTCTCTTTATCGCAAGCAAACATCCGCTCCATCGCCTGGGCAAAATTGGAATCTTCAATTTCGGCCGCGATCTCATAACTCCTCGAGAAACTTTGATTGTCCAAATTACTGCTGCCGATAATCGAACGCTTCCCATCCGAAGTTAAAGTCTTGGCATGGATCATGGTTTTTTGATACCAGAAAATCTTGACGCCGAATCGCAGAAGACGCTCAACTAAAGAACGCGAGGCTAGCTGAGCGATCCAGATATCCGACCGCTCAGGTAAGATTATTTCAACTCTAACTCCCCGCTGTCGAGCCTTAATTAGGGCCGTCAAAAATTCCTCGCCAGGAATAAAATAAGAAAAAGTCAAGGCCAGACTCGAAGTGGCACGATTAATAAAGTCCAAATAAACCCGCCTGATGGGAAATTGTTTGGTCGAAATATTATTATAATAAATTTTTAACTTATCATTCTCGATCCAATTGGTCGGCAAAGTTATTTTATGCTTTTTATAATTATTCCAAAAATCAATGAAGATTTTTTTGATGTTCGTGGCCGCCGCTCCCTCGATCTTTAAATGAGTGTCGCGCCAACGCTTTTCATATTCGTGGCCGATATTAATGCCGCCCAAATAAGCTACGCGATCATCGATCACTAAGGTTTTCCTATGATCTCGAACCCACTTTCTTGAATCGAGGTAATCAAAAAAAGTTCGGATCGGGCCATATTCAAAAACTCGCACGCCGCCCCGCTTTAATCTCAACCAAAAATCATGAGGCACGAGGAGATTTCCGATACCATCAAAGATAACATAAACCTTGACCCCCTCTTTAGCCTTCTTGATCAGAAACTTTTTGAAAATTTTACCGACTCGGTCATTGCGAAAAATATAACTCTCAAGCAGGATGTAATTCTTGGCCAAAGAAATTTCTCGGAGCATATCATGAAAGACTTCACTGCCGTTATTGAAAATCCTAAGACTATTGCCCCCGATTAAAACTGGTTGGCTCAAATCACAGTTAGGCAAATTAAAGATGCGACCACCGTTATGCAATCGAATCTGCTCCAGCTCCTGATTCAAAAAATAAAGTATTATCTTTAATGAAAGAAGAGCAATTAAAATTATTATCAAAAAAAATAGCATAAGAGTTGTTAGCTAATCCGGCAGAACCCTTGTCAGTTCTTCTCGCGCCACTTGGCGATCATCCCAGGGGATCCGACTTCCTTTCGGACCCATGATGCACTCCTCTGCTCCCTTGCCAGTAATCAAAATAACATCGCCGGGCTGGGCCAGCTTCAGGGCTTGGCGAATAGCTTCGCGCCGATCGACTATTGACCAAAGATTAACTCCCTCAAATTTATTTTTCACGCCCTTCTTTATTTGATTAATGATTTCGCTAGGATCCTCATCATAAGGATCTTCGTTAGTGATAATAACTTGATCAGCGAACTCGTCGGCTAGACTTCCGAGAACCGGCCTTTTGACCTTGTCTCGCCCGCCACCAGCCGACCCCAAAACCACGATTAACTTACCCTGAACTTGCGGCTTGACCGTTCGATAGACTGCTTCGAGTGCTGCGGGGTCATGAGCATAATCAATATAAACATCGAATTTTTGTTTGGGATTGATTTTTATTTTCTCCATCCGACCCGGCACACCACCAAACTCCCGCAAAGCAGTTTTGATGATGGACCAATCAATCCCTTGGGACAAACCAACTGACACCGCGGCTAGAGAGTTATAAATATTGAATAAGCCGGGAATTTTCAGATCTAATTTTTGACTATTGATTTCAAAACTCGATCCTTCTTTTTTTAAATCGATCTTCTCGGCCTTAATCAATTTGGTTTTGGCCGATTCGGTTCGAGATTCAAATTCAAGGCCATAGCCATACTTAAGATCAGCCGGAAACTTCGAGAAAAAATCAACACTAGGATCGTCCAGATTAAGCACGCTGACCTTGGGCACGACCCAGTCATCAATAACTTTTGTTTTTCTAATTTTTAGTCCTCGAAAGAGTTCGCCCTTGGCGCGTTTATAATTCTCAAATCCGCCGTGGGCTTCAATGTGCTCGGAGTGCAAATTAGTGAAGACCGCGACATCGTAGTTAATCCCCCAATGACGATACTGGGCCAAGCCTTGCGAAGAGGTTTCAATCACGGCATAACGACAGCCGAGCTTGACCATTCTCCTTAATAATTTCTGTAATTTAAATCGACCAAGCATGGTCATCTTGCTTCGATTCGGCCATTCTTCGCCGGCCAAACGGAAATTCACAGTCGTCGCGAGACCGACCTTAAAACCGGCCTCCTCTAAAATTCGATCGATCAGATTGCAAGTCGTGGATTTGCCATTGGTGCCAGTCACGCCAATCACAATTAATCCTTCCGAAGGGAAACGATAAACCAGGGCTGCCAAGATCGCTAGCGTCTGGTGATAAAACAACAATAATCTCGGCGGAATAAATTTTAATAAAAATGATTTCATTTTAAAATTGGCAATGATTAAAGATATCATCATTTTATCATAAAAACAAGTCTTTGTCCTTGCTAAAACGTAATTATTATGATTAAATATAATCTAGAATACCCACGTACGCAACGAATTCGCCGATTCTTTTTATTTTTATAAAATATTTTCAATCATCTGACCCGGTAGCTCAGT
>CAZFGO010000007.1:10414-33418 GCA_964518525.1 uncultured Gammaproteobacteria bacterium
ATCTGACCCGGTAGCTCAGTTGGTAGAGCATCTGCCTTTTAAGCAGAGGGTCCTGGGTTCGAGCCCCAGCCGGGTCACTAAAAGACATGATGTTAATTTTTTATCCTAAAAAAAAGTTTTTGATCTTGGGTTTAATTCTTTTAGTTTTTCTAGTTCTACCCCTGATCACTCTGGCGCTCACGCCCGAAGAACAAGTTCAAAATAAGCAAAAACAAATCGATGAATTGGAAAATCAAATCAAGAATTATCAAGCCGAAATCCAAAAACGAGAATCCGAGGCCCAAACTTCTCAGCAGCAAATAAAAATTCTCTCGAACAAAATAAAAAAAATCCAAGCCGAAATAAAATCCCTGGAATTGACGATTGAATTAACCGGCTTGCAAATCGATGATAAAGAACAAGCTATCCTTGCCAAACAAGAGCAAATCAATCGTCAAAAAAATTTGCTTGCCTTCAATCTCTGGCTGCTCTATCGCAGCGAGCAAGAAAATAATCCTTTGATTATCTTGGTTAGAAGCAACTCGATTTCCGATTATCTCAAAGATCTTAATGATCTGACTTCATTAGAAAGTAGTATCAGCTTATCATTGGCTAAAATTAAAGATGAGAAAAATGTTTTGGAAGGTGAACAAGCTGATCTAGAACAAAAACAAACTGATCAAGAAAATCTAAAATCGCTCCAAGAAATCGCTCAGCGAGAAGCCACTGTCCAGAAATCGCAAGAATCCTCTATTCTCTCCCAGGCCAAGAAGAGAAAAAAGGAGTTAGTTGGCCTCCTAAACCTCTCCCGAGATCAAATCGACCGGCTCCGTAATGAGATCTATTACCTGCAACGCAACGGCATCAGTTTAAACGACGCGATCAAATACGGCCAGATCGTGGCCGAACGAGCCGGTATCCGACCGGCTTTCCTCTTGGCTCTGCTCGAAGTCGAATCGGGTTTAGGCACTAACATCGGCTCTGGTCGCTATCGCACTGACATGAACCCTAATCAATGGGATAACTTCTTTAAGATCACGGCTACCTTGGGGCTTGACCCCGAAACCACGCCGGTTTCAAAGAAGCCTAACTACGGCTGGGGCGGCGCCATGGGCGCGGCTCAATTCCTGCCCGGCACTTGGCTGGGCTACGAATCAGCGGTTGCCAATCTAACTGGCCATAATCCGCCTTCTCCCTGGCGGATTGAGGATTCTTTTATGGCGGCCGCCATCAAACTGGCCCAAGACGGTGCCTCGAGCAAAAGTCGATCTGGCGAGCTCGCCGCAGCTAAACAATATCTCTCAGGTAATCCCAATTGCACTCGCAGCGTCTGCAATTGGTATGCCAATTTAGTTTTGGATAAAGCGAAGGAGATTGAACTAAATCTAACGCCCACGCCGTAATTGAGTCGAATTGAACTCTTACCAAAATATATTTTTAAAAAAGAAAGGCTGGGAGTTTCAAAGAACTCTCAGCCTTGATTCGCCAGGCATTGCCTGATGTTAAGGAGCCAGGCCTTGAGGCGATGACGCTTCACCCTGGCCGCAATCGCACCGATCGGCAGAGCTACGGGAATCAACCAGAATACTTGCCTCCCTAGCGCCTCGATGAAATAGGTTCCAACCATTCCGATCCCGAGCGCGACTGCGTAGAAAGAAAGGAAGCCATCCACTCGATTTTGAGCGAATTGGATGGTTCGCTCTTTCCTATCCCAGGCGATCACTCCTTGGATCAGAGCCAGCCCCAAAGCCAGAGCCGCCAGTAAAATGAGGCCGCCGAAAGGAAGCACTCGACCCACGACCAGTCCCAAAAGTCCACTAGTCGCGGTCAAAAAATCGGCTATCCCATCCAACTGACTGCCCAACTTTGATTGGGCATTGAGCTTTATGGCCAAAAACCCATCCAGCCAATCGGTAGTAAAGGCTACCAGGATCAGGAGTGAAGCCAAACGCCACTCCTGAAAATCGGCCGCAAGAACAATGAAGGGCGCGATCAGAATCCGGAGCGAAGTAATACAGTTGGGCAGCAATTTCATTGACCCCTCCCTCTTATAGGCCCAATGGTTTAGGAAATGGTTGTTATCAAAGGTACGATTATTTATCTTAACTATAGCATATTAATTATTTTTTGTCAAATTAAACACAAAAATTAATCTAAAATTAGCCAAAAAATAAAAATACCCAAATTTTTAAAGGGTATTTTTTAATTCTTATAAATTATTCTTTTAAGAGATCGAGAATCACTCTAACCATCCGTTCCCTTGCATCAGTTGGCATCATTTTCTTGATATTTCGACTCAGAGTGGCTAATTCATTTTGATTGGTTATTAAAGTTTTAACCACACTAACCAGATCGGCAGCAGTTAAACCTTTTTGATTTAGAACAACGGCCGCATTATTTTTTTGATAATAGTCCGCGTTATCCTCCTGGTGCCCGGGCAAGGGAATCAAAATAGTTGGTTTACCCAGGACTGAGAGTTCGGAAAGTGTCGAAAGTCCAGCGCGACTGATCACTAAATCAGCCACGGCCAAAGCATCACTCATTTCATCAGCTAAAAATTCATAAACATGGTAGTGCGGATTGGCCAAACTCTCGGCTTCAGCCGCTTCGAGCTTCTGAAATTTAATTTCTTGACTCTTTTCTTTTCCAATTCCTTCGAGACCCTTACCCCAGCCGGTGAGATGGATCACTTGAACCAATTCTAGAAGACCCTTGAGCGATTCAATGATCAGGCTATTTAGAAACAAAGAACCTGTCCCACCACCCAAAACCAAAATAGTTGGCCAGCCCTTCTCGAGATGAAAAATATTTCGCGCCCGCTCGCGATCGCCAGCCAAAATTTCCGGCCGAACTGGATTGCCAGTCAAAGTTGTTTTAACTTCGGGAAAATATTTCAAAGACTCGGGGAAAGTGATAGTGATTTTTTGAGCTCGGCCGACCAAAATTCGATTAGCTAAACTCGGCCTCAAATCCTGTTGATGAATCAAACTCTTAATACCAGAAAGGCTGGCGGCCCAGATCACGGGTACACTGACAAATCCGCCAGCGCCCAAAACTAAATCCGGTCGAAATTTTCTGATCTGACTGAGTGATTGAAAAAATCCAATCAAAACTCGAAAGGGATCAAGAAAATTACTCAAACTAAAATAACGCCGCCATTTGCCGGCCGTTATTGCTCGAAAGGACCAACCGTAATTTGAGATCACTTTTTTTTCCGGCCCGGTTTTGGTTCCGATCCAAAGGAATTCGGTTTCCGGCCTCTGCCGCTTTAATTCCCAGGCCACGGCGATCAAGGGGCTTACTGAACCCAAGGTCCCGCCGCCACTTAATAAAATCCGCATAATTTATTTCTTAATTAATCTGATCAGTTCGGCGATCGGCCAGATCGATTTTCCTAATCGATCAGCTTAAATCTTTTCTTCAGCTTCTTTATTAACCAGATATTGAATAACAATAATCACGATCACCACGATTGATAAAGAAATACCAATGTCTTTGGTATATTGCTGAATCAAAGCAAAACTGCTGCCGAATAAATAACCCAAACTAACCACGACAATTGCCCAGACCGTCGAACTAATCACCGCTGGTTTAATAAATTTTTTGAACTCCATTTTAGAGGCACCGGCCAGAAGAAAAGTCAGGTGAGCAAGGCCATAAAGAAATTTGGCCACAAAAAGAGTTCGCCCGGCCGTGCCATTGGAAAAATGACTTTCGATATACTTCATCCGCTTTTCGCTGAACAAGTGAAACCGTCCGATCCGAATTTTAATTAAAAAACTCTCGCCAAACTTACGGCCGAGATAATACCAAACAATATCGCCCGTCACCACACCGGCGATGGTGACGGCGAGAACCGCCGGCAAAGAAAAAAATCCGAGATAGGCGAGGAAACTCGCGGCTAGAACTATAAATTCACCTTCAATGATGATGCCCAAAAACAAAACCAGGTAGCTCAAATGAAATTGAGTCAGCAGTTCAATCATAATTCTTTGGTTTGACGCGAGATATTAATTAAAATCCCAACAGCGGCCAAAGAGATCGCCAAGGCCGAACCGCCGTAGCTCAAAAAAGGCAGTGGAATACCCGTCATGGGTAAAACTCCGCTCATGCCGCCGATATTAATAAAAGCTTGCAGAACCAACCAGAAGACAATACCAATGACTAGGCAACGACTAAAAGTGTCGGGTGCGAGCTTGGCCATCTTCAAACCACGATACAACAGGTACAAAAATAAAGCAATCAAAGCCAGAACCCAAACAAATCCCAATTCCTCGGCAATAATTGCGAAGATCGAATCACCAGTGGCTTCAGGCAGGTATTGAAATTTTTGGCGTGATTGACCTAACCCTCGACCCCAAAAGCCGCCCGAACCAATCGCCAAAAATGCTTGATTGATTTGATAACCAATACCCTGCGGATCGAGCTCGGGACGAAGGAAAGTCATAAACCGAGCCGTCCGATAAGGCGCGGCTCTAATCAATAAAATTAAAAGGCCTAAACTGCCGAGGCCCAGCCAGGATAAATAGCCAAGGCTGCCGCCCGCGGCAAAGTAAATAGCTAATGAGGTCAAGACAATCACCAGCATCGTTCCCACATCCGGTTGCAGAATAATTAAGACGGCGATCAAACCCAAAATGGCGATAAAAGGCAAAAAACCAATTGAGAAATCACTAATTTCTTTTTCATTTCTTTTCTCGAGCCAAGCCGCTAAATAAATTATAAAAGTCAATTTAATTATTTCCGTTGGCTGGAATAAAATTCCGCCAAAATTGAGCCAGCGGGACGCGCCGCCATAGGCTGAACCCAAGCCCGGGATAAAGACTAAAATCAAAAGCAGAATGGAAAGAGCAAGCAAGGGCAAAGCCAATCTTCGCCAATAACGGTAATCGATTCGAGAAGTCAAAAATAATAAAAATAAACCCGGAATCAATCCATAAAACACTTGGTGCTTGAGATAATAGTAACTATCGCCAAACTTTTCATAACCCATGGCCACGCCAGCCGAAGAGAGCATAACTAAACCAAAAACTACGAGCACCGCGAAAATCGCGATCAAGACATAATCTGGTTCGTGATAGCGCTTGGCTAAATTAATTGGCATAACTCATTTTAAATTAAAAACCGCCTCCTTAAATTGCTCGCCGCGATCATACTCATTAGCAAACAAGTCAAAGCTGGCCGCGGCTGGCGATAAAAGTACTATCTCCCCTCTTCGAGCCAATCTTCGAGCCCGAGCAACAGCCGCCCCCATCCCGCTGACTTTAAAAATGACTGGACCATGACCGTCGGCTAATAGAGGCTCTAATTTTTTGGTGGCCAGACCTTCGAAAAGAATCACGGCCCGACAAGCCGATTTAATCTTTCGAGCCAAAGATCTGAAATCTAACCCCTTATCTGCTCCGCCGGCGATCAGAATAATATTTTTCCTACCAGCCGGGACTAGTGTTGAAAGAGCCGCCAGGGTTGCCTCGGGCATGGTGGCCGTGGTGTCATTAAAATACTTAACACCTTCAAATTCTCTAATCATTTCCTCGCGACCAGGTACGCCCCAAAATTTTTCTACCACTAATTTTATTTTCTTTAAAGGAACCTTAAACAACAATCCGACCTTAACTGCCGCAGCGATATTTTCTCGGTTGTGTTCGCCCAAAATTTTCGGCCGCCAGCTCCCCGGCAAATCCTTAGACGAAAACCAGATAACTTTACCCCTAGCCTCGTGACTAAATTTTTGAGAATAAGGATTGTTCTGATTTAGAATTAAGTGATCACCAGCCTTTTGATAACGATAAATTGCTTTTTTATCAGCAAGGTACTTGGCTAAACTATGATGATAATAATTTAAATGATCCGGATAAATGTTGGTGATCACCGCTACCCCGGGACTAATCCTCTCCTCAGCCCAGCCTTGTAATTGCCAACTCGAGAGCTCGAGGACCACCAAGTCTTCTTTTTTAACTTTCTTGATTAGCGGCAGAGTCGCCAGGCCAGGAATATTACCGGCTAAAAAAACTCGTCGACCAGTTGATTTTAAAATTTCCGCTATGAGAGTCGCTGTGGTCGTCTTGCCGCGCGTACCCGTGACCCCAATGATGGGGCAAGGACAAAAAACAGCGAATAAAGAATCATCCATCGCGATTGGAATTTTCCGCTCGCGAGCAATTACTAAATAACGCGAATCCTTGGCTACCCCAGCCGCTTTTAAAACCAAATCGCAATTTTCAAAATCTTCAGCTCGATGCCGACCCAAGACATAATTAATTTTATAAATTCTCAGATTCTGGTTTCTCGACTTTGATCTTTTGATTCTGATTTTTCGATAGAACCTTTCAATCTCATTAATAGATTCCTTTAATTCCTTTCTTGTCTTTAGATCGGTCACAGTAACTCGAGCTCCGGCCTGGAGTAGAAATTTAACATCGCCAATTCCCCGACCCAGCAAACCCAGCCCCATCACCGTGATTCTTTTATCTTTAAAATCGAACATAAATAATCGAACGATGTCTTTCTAACTTTTAAAAACTATTTATTATTTATCGGACAGCTCGCGCCAGCTTTTTCTAGCTTCTTAATCTCCTCGTAAGACAAAGAAAAGAAGAAAACAATAATCACGATGGTGGTCAGGGGTGAAAGCCAGGGCGGAAGCTCGCGGCCAAAACTCTCCAGCAGCATAATCAAACCCAGGATGCCGATAGAATACATGGCGCCGTTTTTTAAATAACGAAATTTCTGGACCGTGGCCGCTCCCCGAACAGTCAGATAACGAACCAAAACAGCGCCCAAACCATTGCCGAGCAGAATCAGCGGCACGGAGAGAGTAAAAGCGAAAGCGCCGAGCACGCCGTCGATCGAAAAAGTGGCGTCAATCAGTTCGAGATACAAAACCTTGCTCAGATCGGAAATTCGACTGCCGATAATTTCTTTTTCTTTTTGCTCGGCATTCTTCTTAAACCCCGTGGTGATAAAAAAGGCCGAGGAACCAATAACCGCCGACAAAGCCAGATAAGGATTTACCTCGATGGCCAGCCAGACGACCACCGCCAGTAAAACCGAAACAAAAGAGTAAAACCAAAGAGAGTGCCGATGAATCACTCGCTCCAAAAAGAAACAATAATCTTTGGGTTCATCAAAAAGCCAATGACTAAATAGAAAAATTAAGAAGATGCCACCGCCAGCCAAGATAATCGGTTTAGACTGATTAATGATCGCTCCCAATTCCGGCCGATTGCCCAGAGTAAAAGTTAAAGCACCGATTAAACCCAAAGAAGGTTGTGAGAGCCAAATTATCACCAGAGGTAGGAAACCCCGGACGAGCACTACGGCAATAATTACTCCCCAAAATAAAAACCAGCGTCGATATTTCAGGGTCAGGGTGTTCAAAACTTGGGCATTAATCACAGCGTTATCAACGCTCGAAATCACTTCGAAAAGACAGAGACCAACCACGACCAGAATAAAATTGATTAGCGCCAACATAACTTCATCGAATTTGATCAATTAAAGAAATTATCAGACCAATCACGGCGGTGACCGCGGCAATGATCCAGAAGCGCATCACAATCTTTGGTTCGGTCCAGCCGATAGCCTCGAGGTGATGATGAAGCGGTGCCGAGATAAAGACCTTCTTGCCGCGCAGTTTTTTTGAAACCACCTGAATAATAACCGAAAGTGATTCCAAAACAAAAAGAAAGCCAATGATGGGCAAAAGCAAAACCGAATTGGTGAGCATGGCCACTACGCCTAAAGTTACTCCCAAACTCATCGCGCCGGTATCGCCCATAAAAAAACGCGCCGGATTAACATTAAACCACAAAAAAGCCAAGAGCGCTCCAATGATCACTCCCGAGAAAGCGGCCAAATCATATTTACCCTGACTAAAAGCAATCGCGCCATAAGCCGCAAAGGCTGAGAGCAAAGTACCGCCTGCCAGGCCGTCGAGGCCATCAATTTCATTAACCGAAAAAGCAGTGGCCACAATCACGAAAATAAAAATCGGCAGATACCAGAGACCAATGGCATAGTTATCAAAAAAAGGGATATGAATCACGTCCCAATCTAATTTAAAATAAAACCACCAAGCTCCCACCAAGGCAATCAAAGTATAAACCAAGAGCCGATGACGCATCCGCAGCCCGCCGCCGTTGGGACCAATTCGACGAACATTCAAAAAATCATCAACCAAGCCAACCAGGGCCGAAGCGACCAAGGCGCCCAAGGGTAGGAGCGTCTGTGATCGAGTGAGGAAATTCAAATTTTGAAACAGACCGAGGCCGGTAAACCTGGCCAAATAAAAAAAAGCGAGGGCTAAAATTAGAGTCGTGAGCCAAACCAAAATGCCACCCATGGTCGGCGTCCCCGCCTTGGCTTGGTGTAAACGCGACATCACCGGCGCCGAAGCCTCATTTCGAATCTGCTTGCCTAATTTATATTTATATAAGAAGTGGGTCAAAAACGGAGTCCAGGCAATGGCAATAACAAACGAGATAGCGGTTAAAAAAAATATCTTAATCACAGCGGTATTAGCCATAATTAAAATTATAAATTTATTAGAATCAAGAAGGCACTGCCAAGAATGAGAAGAATCTCAATCAGAAGCGTTGCTCCAGCCAGATAATTACTTAAAAATTTATCACTCGGAGCCAGTCGATAAGCCAGAATAAAATTTATCAAAATCACCAAAAAACCCAAGAGCGGCAAGAGAAAAATTCTAATCGGCGGACCAAGTAAATCGATGCCAAAATAAACAGTATAATGCAAAGGTATAGCGCTGGCATTTTTCACCAAAGGAAATAGGCGCAGATACAAAAAAAGCCAATTAGCTAAATTTAAGAGTAAACTAAGAATTAAACCACTAGAAATAAATCGGCCTCGCTGCTTAAAACTTTGAGTGAATTTCTCCCATTGATAAGAAAGAAAAATAAATTTGGCCATAATAATCTATTCTACCATCATTTTAAACTTTAATAAAGTTGCTTTTTAAGGTATAATTAGATCAACCGAATTAAAAATGTTATGCTTCAGCCAAACTTACTAAAAAAATTACTCAAGGAAAATAAGATTCTGACTGAAAAAGAATTTGAAGCGACTCAAAGATCAGCCAAGGAAAATAATATTTCTTTGGAAGAGTATCTGGTTGAAAAAAGGATCATCTCGGAGGAATTGCTCTATCGCGCCCTGGCTCGAAGTTTCAAATTGCCTTTTATTGACCTCAAGGAAAAAACCATCAAAAACGAGGTTCTGCTTTTGATTCCCGAGGCCATTGCTCAAACGCATCAAGTGATTGCTTTTGATAAAGATAAAACTGGTCTTAAATTAGCCACGGTCGACCCGGAAGATCTCCAAACCTTTGAATTCATTAAAAGGAAAACTAGTCTTGAACCTAAGATTAATGTTACCACTCCGACCAGCCTCAGAGAGGCTTTGAAACACTATCATCTTGGCCTCAAGGCTGAATTCAAGGAAATCGCCAAAATCGAAGCTGAAAACGAGCCAGAAAAATTAAAGCAGTTAGCTGAAGATCTGCCGGTGATCAAAATGGTCGATACCCTACTCGAATACGCTATCCTGGAACGCGCCTCGGATATTCATATCGAACCAGAAGAAAATTACGTGGTAATTCGTTATCGCATCGATGGCATCTTGAAAAAAGTAATGACTCTACCTAAGGCAACTCAGGCCGGCATTGTCTCGCGTATCAAAATCCTTTCCAATCTAAAATTAGATGAACATCGGTTGCCTCAAGACGGCCGATTTAAAATTGTCACTCCGGAATATCAGATCGCCTTTCGCGTCTCAATTATTCCAACTTTTAATGGTGAAAAAATCGCCTTGCGCTTGCTCGATGAAAAAAATCAGATCATCTCACTCGAACAGCTGGGCTTTGAGGCCGGACCGCTCGAAACCGTCAAATTAAATATCAAAAAGCCGCACGGCATGATTCTAGTCACCGGCCCAACTGGCTCCGGAAAAACCACTACCCTCTACACTATTTTAAATCTCCTAAACAGTCCTCAGGTTAACATTTTAACTGTCGAGGACCCAATCGAATATCGCATCCCGGGTATCAACCAAAGCCAAATTAATCCCAAAATTGGTTTTACTTTTGCGGTTGCCCTCCGCGCCTTTTTAAGACAAGATCCTAATATTATTATGGTTGGCGAAATCCGCGACATCGAAACCGCTGAGATTTCCATCCACGCCGCTCTGACCGGCCACCTAGTGCTCTCCAGCCTTCACACCAACGATGCCTCTTCAGCCTTATTAAGGCTATTGGATATGGGCGTACCAACCTTCCTCCTCTCATCAACAATTAATCTAATTATCGCTCAGCGGCTTGTGAGAAAGATTTGCCTCTACTGCATCCAAAGTTATAACTTAAACGAGGAAAAAATTAGAGAATTAGAAAAGGAATTTGATCTCAAATCAATTCTAAAAACACTCGAACAAAAAAGGGTTATTAAAACCGGAACTGATCTTAAATCGATTTTATTCTCCCGAGGCATTGGTTGCAAGCGCTGCAATGGCGAAGGTTATCGCGGCCGAATCGGACTCTATGAAATTCTGGAAATCACCAAAGAATTAAGGGAATTAATTTTAACTCGACCCTCGGTTGAAGAAATCCAAAACCTAGCCAGAAAACAGGGCATGGTTACTATTGCTGAGGATGGTTTTATTAAAACCATAAAAGGTATCACGACCATTGAGGAAATCATTAGAGTCACCAAAGAATAAATTATGGATCTGATCGCTTATCTAAAGAAATATCGCCGCGTGCCCCAATCAGAGAAAATTTTTTTTGTTGAACATCTCCGCGTCATGATCAAAGCTGGCATCTCGCTCGCCTCGGCGATCGAAACGCTCGCTCTCCAAACCGAAAATAAAAGATTTCGAGAAATCTTGGGCGATATTTATCAAAATATCGAGAAGGGCGAAACCTTATCCCACGGCTTGGCCAGCTATCCAAGGATCTTTGATGAACTTTTTATCAACATGATCAAGGCCGGCGAAATCACCGGTAAATTAGAAGAGGTTTTGGAGCGCTTATATCTCCAAATGAAAAAGAATTATGAACTTCGCTCCAGGATTAAAGGCGCTCTTATCTATCCCGTCATTATCTTGGTGGCTATCATCTTGATTGGCGTTGGCATGATGGTTTTTGTTATTCCGAGGATCGCTCCAATTTTTGAAGAAGTCGGCGCTACTCTACCCCTGGCCACTCGTCTCCTAATCGATAGCAGTAATTTTGTGGTAAATCACGGTCTCAGCCTTACTCTGATTTTATTAGTTATCATTGTTCTGGCTATTCGAGGCTCGAAAACTAGAGAAGGAAAATATTACCTCGATCGGGCGATTTTAAAACTGCCGATCATCTCCCCGATTATTAAAAAAATTAATTTAGCGCTCTTTTCTCGAACCCTAAGCTCCTTGCTCAAGACCGACATACCCATTGTTCAAACTTTTAAAATTACCGCCAATGTTTTGAATAACGAACTTTATCGTCGGGCCCTAATCCAATCTTCGGAAAAAATAAAAAAGGGCCTAACCATTAAAGAAGCGATCAAAGATTACTCTTATCTTTTCCCTCCCATGGTAATCCAAATGATTTCGGTGGGCGAAGAGACCGGTTCACTGGATTTGGTTTTAGATGAACTGGCTTCCTTTTACGAAGAAGAAGTTTCTGAAATCATGAATAATCTGCCATCAATTATCGAACCAATTATTATTATTCTTCTAGGGATCGGAGTGGCTTGGATGGCGATCGCTGTTATTATGCCGCTCTATTCCTTGAGCGAACAAATCTAAAATGGTTGGACCAAGATCAAGAAATAAAGTTGGTGCTACTTTAATCGAATTGGTGGTAGCTATTTTTTTTATCCTCTCCTTGGCCGTGGTCTTGACTGTTTCCTTCCGATCAGCCGCTCTTAATCGTTCGGTTCAAAGTCTGGGCCAAGCCCAATTCTTAGCCCAAGGAGAAATGGAAACTATTAAAAAAGCTCCCTTCTCGAGTTTAACCAACCGCACCAACGCCCATTTCTTGGGCGTGGCTTATAATCTGGGCTCGAGTCAAGTGGTTGCCGACGGTAACGATCGGGTCTATAGTCTCACACCGGCTTCAAGTTCGATAAATAATATTTCGGGCCTGGCTTTTATCCCGGGTAGCACTTACCAAGACTTTACCTTTGAAACCAAAATAAAGGTCCTAAGCGATTCTCCTTCGGGCTGGCAAGCTGGTTTTGTTTTTCGCTATAGCGATTATAACAACCACTATCGCTTTATTTTCAACGCCACTTCAATTAAATTGGAGAAACTAGTTGGCGGCACCACAACCAATCTCTATACCCAAAATCAAACCTTTAATTTAAACAATTGGTATCAATTAAAAGTTGTCACTAGTGGCACCTCACTCAGTCTCTATCTTAATAATAATTTACTTTCGACCATTAGTGACAGTGACTTTAGCCAAGGAGCAATCGGACTCGCTATTTTAAACTCAGCTCGGGGTTATTTTGACGACGTTGAAGTCACTACCGCCAGTACGACTACTTGGAACTTCGATGACGACCCCCCTGGCGAGACTGCGACGGGCTGGGAGCGTTTTGGAATCAATGATCTACCTGGCGGACAAGATCAATTAACCATTGAAGATTATGGCGGCTACACCGATCTAAAGAAAATAACTGTCCGGGTTAGTTGGCTCCAAAATCAAAAAACTAGAACCGTTCAATTAGTAACTCTGGTTGGTCAATATGGTTTTAATCAATAAAAAACCAAATCAATCGGCTGGCTTCTCGCTCTTGGAATCGATCGTCACCATCGGCATTGCTGTTTTTGTTTTCTTAATCATCGCCCTGGTTTTTATCGCCCACAACAAACTTTTTAATCTCCAATCAATCTTGGCCGATTCTGAAATCAATAATTACTTGGCCTTAAATCATTTAGGAAAATTAATCAAGTCGTCTAATCGGGTCTTGGCTAGCCAAACCATCAACTCAATTAATTATAGTTCTTCGGCCAATGTTTTGGTTTTGGAATTGCCGAGCGTTGACTCCAGCCAAAACATCATCCCAAATTCTTTTGATTACGCCGCCATCCATCAGAGCTCAACCGACCAAACCAAATTAATCGTTTCACTCCAAGCCAATAGTCCAAGCAGCCGCGCCTCGGGTAATATTTTGATTTCTTCGGGAGTCCAGAAAATCATCTTCAGCTACAACAATAGCGATTTTACTAAAGTCAATTTGGTATCAATCTATCTCACCAACGCTCGAACCTTTCTCGGCGCCAGGCCAACCACTAATAGTTCTGTCCAATTCGCCTTACGCAATTTTTAATCCTATGCTCAAAGAGATTCTAAAAAACCAATCCGGTCAAAGTCTCTTAATCGCTAGTTTTTTTCTTTTTCTCGTACTCGCCTTTAGTCTAATTCTAGTTAGTTCAATTTTCTCTAATAACCAAGAGAGTCAAAGATTGTATTATTCTTCGATCGCCTCAAATCTCGCCGAAGCCGGAATCGAAAAGGCCATCTGGTGTTTGAACCAATCGGCTAATAACGGCTGCGGCGGCACCTTCGGACCGAATTATCTCGGCGAAAGCAACGTCTCTTTGGGTGCTGGTAAATTTTCAACCACAGTTACTGGCAGCGGCAGCAGCCGCACCATTGTTTCTTTGGGCGTCGGTCCAAAAAACGTTTCCAAAAAAATAGCTGTGACGGTCAGCGCCGTACCAACTTCTAGCGGAATTTCTTTTAGTTACGCTCTTCAGGCTGGAGCCGGAACCGTCACGATCCAAAATAGTGCGACCGTCGATGGCAGCATTTATTCTAATAGCAGTATTCTCTGTACTAGCGACAGCTCCTCTCTAATTAAAGGCGATGCCACCGTCGCCGGCTCGGCTAATCAAATTCAGAAATGTAAAATAAATTATGATGCTGCAGTTCATTACCTCAATGGCTCGACTATCGGCCGCGATGCCTATTACACTACCATTGCTAATGGCACCACGGTCGCGGGCACTAAATATCCGGGTAGCCCTGATCCCCAACCAACCACCCTTCCGAGCTTTGATTTAAACCTTTGGGAGAATCTCGCCCAGAATGGCGGAACTATTAATGGCGATTATGCGCCAGCTAACGGCTCGAGCCTAGGCCCCAAAAAAATCAACGGCAATCTCCATTTCAACAATAATGTGACTGTCACTATCACCGGTCCAGTCTGGGTAACTGGAAATATCACTATTGATCAGGGCGCCACTCTAGTGCTCGATCCCGGTTTTGGTGATAACGGCACTCTGATCATCGCTGATAATGTTACTGATTTAGTTAATTATGGTAAAATAGTAGTTAGTAATGGCGCCAATGTTCTAGGCTCTTCAAGTAAATCCTTCATTCTGTTTCTCGCAACCAATAATTCAACTGACTATACTAATCCGGCCATTAATATTAATAATACGGCCGAGGGGGCGATCTTCTCCTCCCCCAACGGCCTAATTCGCCTGAGAAACAATGCTAATGTTAAATCCCTTTCGGCCTATGCGCTCTATCTTGATCAGAATGCCGAGGTTAATTACGAGCAGAGTGAATTAATTGATCTGAATTTCGCGGCCGGACCGGGCGGCAATTGGCAACTGCAAAAAAGTAGTTGGCAAGATTTATCCCTCTAACCTATGGCTCTACTTTCTTTACTCAATTCCAACGAAACAGCCTTTGGTTTGGATCTGAGCGAATTATCCCTGAAATTGGTTAAATTAAAAAAGTCCGGCCCCAAAATCCTCCTTCAATCTTGGAACGAAATGGATTTGCTGCCGGATCTCATTGTTAACGGCGAAATCAAAAACCGAGCAAAGCTGATCACGGCCATCAACAAATTAATTAAAACCTGTCAGGGACGAAAACTCCCCCATCGTGAGGTAATTAGCGTCTTACCCGAACCAAAAACCTTCATCAAACTAATTGAAGTTCCCAGTTACAGTGAAAAAAAGGATTTGTCTCGGGCGATCGAAAAAGAAATGGAGCACCACCTCCCCCTCCCACTCAATGAACTTTATCTTGATTGGCAAGTCATCAAAAATAAATTCTATCCAGAAAACAGCCGGCTACGAGTGCTCGTGGGCGCCAGTCCCCAAACCATCACCGATCAATATACCGATCTGCTCGAACGAGCCGGCTTACTGCCTTTAGTCCTAGAAATTGAAGCCGTGGCGATTGTTCGAAGTCTCATCAAAGAAAATAATTCCGACTCGAATCACTTGGCCCAAGTCATTATTGATCTCGGAGCTAGTCGGACCGGTCTCATTGTCTACGACCGCGGAACGATCCAGTTCAGCTTGAGTCTGCCAATCTCGGGACTCGAAATAACTAAGGCCATTGCCCGAAGCCTGGATCTCAGTTTTGATCAGGCCGAAAAAATCAAAATAGTCTGTGGCCTGGATCGAAAGAAATGCCGAGGGTCGCTAAAAAAGATTCTCCAGAATCAAATTGATGAATTAACGAATCGAATCAAGAGCGTGATTGATTTTTATCGCGATCACTTTCCTGATTCTAATCCAATTGAGCGAGTCCTGCTTTGCGGCGGCGGCGCTAAGATGATTAACATCACCGAGGTGCTATCGGAGAAACTCAATTTAAAAGTCGAACACGGCAATCCCTTAACCAATTTGACCCCGGGTAAAAATTTCCCCTGGACCCAAAAGCAGTCGCTGCCCTTCGCCACGGCTATCGGCTTGGCTCTTCGAGGATTGAATAGTAAATAGATTGTTTGAGGTCTAAAAAGGGTTTACAGTTATATAAAAATTTTATTGAGGATGGTTTTCGTACTGAGTATTAAAAATTAATAATTTAAAATTAAAAATTCGAAATTCATAATTCCTGATTCATAATTCGCAATCCTCATGATTACTTTGAATTTACTTTCAGCCGAATACAAGGAAAAAATTAAATTGAGAAAAATCTATCGCCAGATTAATAATTTTCTTTCACTCATTTTGATTTTCCTCATTCTGGCTAGCATTATTTTATTGGTAGCCAAAATAGTGCTCCAAAATAATTTTAATGAGCTCGTCAGTATAAATAATCTGGTCAAACAAAATAAGCCGGCCGTCTCTGAAGAAGCGAAAAAATTAAATATCGAAATTAAAGCAGCCAATCAAATTCAAAAACGATTCATTCCCTGGCCTAAAATTATCTCTAATTTCACCAACGCTGTCCCCGATAATCTAGAAATTCGTTCATTAAAAATTGAACCCGCCGGTTGGCTAATCACCGGTGAAGTCAAAAATCGAGAAACGCTTTTGAAGTTTGAAGACGATCTTAATAAATTGGGTTATTTCAAAACCATCAAATCACCTATTACTAATTTACTCAAAAAAGAAAATATTGATTTCGAGTTGGAGGCCTCGCCTAACTTTGAAGTTCTACAACCATGATTGATTTTAAGAAAAAAATTTATCTCCTCGTAGCTACCTGCCTCTTGGCAGTCATTCTGATCGTCCTTTTCATTGTGATTCCCACTATTGACGATATCGAAAATCTTAATCAAGGAATTCAAGATCAATTACTGGCGATTGAGCGGCGCTATCTTCAATTGCGCGGTGCTAAGAGAACCATTGATCTAAATAAAATTAAAGCTGATACCTCAAAATTATCAGCCATCTTTGTCCAGAAAAACCAAGAACTAGAATTCATTACTACGCTCGAATCACTGGCGACTAAAAACAATCTAGAACAACAAATTCAACTGAATCCGAGATCGACCAACCTTTTGGAAACCATTAAGATTACGCCTATCCAAATAACTTTAAGCGGCGATTTCCTCGATACTCTAAAATATCTTTCAGATCTAGAAAAATTAAATTATTATATCAACCTCAATTCGTTTTTTTTCAACGCCATCGGCCCAAAAGAGAATATCCCTCTGAGCCCAAAAAACCTCGGTCGAGTCAACGTTATTATTAAAGGCGAAAGTTATTGGGAATGAAATTAAAACCCTTTTGATTATGCCGATCAAATTAACCATAAAATCTAAATATCTCTTTTATCTGATCATGACGATAATCTTGGTCTCCTTTTATTTCTTAGGAATCTTTCTTTACGAAAATTTCTATCTGGCCATAGCCCAGAGCAGTCAAATTTACCTCTCCAGTTCAGAACTGGCGCTCCAAAGAGTTGACTTAAATCGTCTTGTCGAAGTGGTAACGAAGATTGATAAAAAGACTGCGCCAACTCAAATCGACTGGACCAAGGTTAAAAATCCCTTTAGACCCTACCAATAAAAAAACTGCGGAAAATAAAAACCCCCAAGCAATCCAGGGGATTTTTATTATTAAATAAAAATTATTTGCTGACAATCACCATTAACTTCTTTCCCTCTCTTAGATTGGGCTCAGGTCGAGAATCCTTATAGCTCCGAGCACCGCCGTTCCAATCATGGACCGCCCAAAGCAAGTTGCCATAACGATAGCGAAAGCCATCGCCCCGACGAGTGCCAGGATCATTGGTGATAAATTCGGTTTGATTATAACCCCGGATCACAAGCATGTGAAATAATGGACCGGGTTGCCGATAATAAGGATTGCCTAGATCTCGGCCCGCGGCTGGCACAATAATTAATTTTCCAGCTGCCAGCTCGGCCTTAATCTTATCGGCCGTCACTTCTTTACTAATCTCGGCCTTGAGGCCAAAATATTTATCCAAAATTTCAACCACCTGAGCCACCGTTAGGTCCAGCGGGTAGCCATGATCATCTTCCCACTTCACCAATTTCAAAATCTCTTGGTTCATGATGTTATTATCCAATGGCTCACCCTTAAAATATTTCGCCACCATAATCATCGAAGCTTCTTCACAAGCCTCGGCATAAGGCAGACTCCAATCTCCCAAAGGTGCCTGGGGGGCAAAGGCGACTGGCAGATCAAAACTCAAAGGCAAGTTAGTTGATTTTTGATCCGTAGTTTTGGCTGGCCTAATTTCGGCCGATTGGTTAGCTTTCAAAGACGAGGCTGAATCCTGACCAATCCTTGACAAAGAATTAGACTTAGTACAGCCAGCTAAGAATAATGGGATTAATAAGATAAGAATGAAACGTTTCATAGTTCTAAATTTTTTTAACTATCCCCCTATTCGCATTAACTTCCACTAAATCACCGTTTTTAAAAACCCTAGTTGCGACCCGAGTACCGATAACACAGGGTATATTAAATTCCCTCGAGATGATGGCGGCATGACAAGTGATACCGCCTTCGTCAGTAACGATAGCCTTAGCTTTTTTGATCAACGGAACCATATTAGGATTGGTCATACCGGTCACTAAAACAAATTTTCCTTTAATACCCCGGGCTGCTTTCTCAATTAGTCTCAAGTCATCAAAATCAATTAGCCTCACTCGACCGCTCACCTTGCCCTTATTGGCGACCGACCCATTGAGGCTAGATAATCCTTCGGGTCTGAACTTATCTAAAATATTTGATTTAACTTTTCTGGCTTTCTGCCCAATATAAAATTTTATTTTATCATGATCAAGTAATAAAAGATAAAACTCTTTTCTTTTTTCTAATTCTCGAACTGACGGCTGATCATTTGCTGACAAAAATTTTAGAACATCCTCAAAACTCCAAAACATCATGATATCTCTCGTACTAAATCCCGTCTCCTCGGCGATCCGAGAAAAGAGACCAAAAAGATAAAAATGGATTCCGGCCCAACAATTTTTTAGTTCGAGACGCGATAACGTAAACTGCTGCAGTAAGGAGGCGATATCTTTTATCTCTTTTGATTTAATTTTTCTAAAAATTTTATTTTGCGAAAATTTGATTTCTTTTAATCTTTCTCTGGTAGCCAGTATTTCCTTTTCTAAAACTAAAACCAAATCTTCTTTCAATCTCTTTTGCATTATTTTCAGTGCGTCTTCTTTTCGATCGATATTAGTGAATAGAAAAGAAAATTTGAGCATGTGCTGCTCTAAAACTTGCTCCTGGGGCTTCTTCAAAATCTTCAACCAAGAAAATTTTTCTTTAAATAATAAATCTGGCTCGACTGGAGTAACTAGAGTAATAAATTTTTCTTCCCAATCGATTGGAAAATAAATTTTTAAAATATTTCTTAATCGCTCTTCGGGATAAAAGCTAGTTGCCTCCCAAGTGGTTAAAAAATAAGCAAAAATTTTAATTGTTAGATTATTAAAATTTCTAAACAAATTTACAAACTTTTGACCGTGCAAATTTTCTTTATGTTTTAGTAAATACCTTAATTTTTGACGAAACCTCAAAAAAACCGTGATCGTCCTTTTGATCTCTTTGATAGTCTGCCTGGCCCTTTTGGGATTCAATAACTTCTTGCCATCATTTTGTATTGCTTGATAACCTTCTTCAGTAAGAAACCTCCGCGACAAACCATTAATACTATAAAAGAGAGACTGACGCGCCACATTCCCAATGAGGTGACGATATTTTATAAGCGTCTGGGTCTGAGCATAATGTTTAAAGATTGGCTGCTCCGCTGTCCAAGCTTGGATCCAGACATCTTTTTTCTTGATCATAATTTAAACTAACTAGACTACGCCGATTATTTTGGTGCCATCTTCGGCTGAAGATAATCTAATCCCCTCAAATGTACCGCGGCGCACTGTCCGAGCAAATTCTTTTTTGATTATCTCCCTTATTTCATCGTCGCTTAAATCCTCGCCTTGGTGATTGATGGCTATCTCAAGAAATCTAGGTAGGAGGCCGTGCGAAATGAAAATTGGCCTCTTGCCGGTGAATCTCTTAATGCGATGGAAGTAAGTCAGAAATCTTTTGACTCGTTTATAGACATCAACGATGTCTTCGTCAACTTTTTTACCAGCCATCAAGGATTCGAAAAATCTTTTTCTTACCGCTTCGATGTTCTCGGCCTGGGCATAAAATTCTGGGGTAATATCTTCTGTTGGGATCTTGATTTCCCGCAAATAATCAGAGGGATGAACTTCGGCTTCTGACCCTAAAATAGTTTTCACTAATTCCGAAGTTTGCCTGGCTCGGAGGGCTGGCGAGCAGATGATGATATCGAAGTCTTCCTTTTTTATTTTTCCTTCTTCAATTTTTTTTCTAATTAATTTCTCCGTTTCTTCTCGATCAATCGGCGGATCAATTTCTCCTTTCATAAATTTTAAATAAACATCATAAGGTGGTTTTTCTCCTTTTTCAATCAATTTGCTTAGTTCCTCAATTTGGCCATGGCGGAGAAAAGGAGCTTCTAATGATTCACGTGGGTTGATTTTCATAAATTTAAATGGCTATTGGTTATTATAATTGAGATTACTTTATTTTAAGATAAAAATCAACCCTTGACACTAATAAATCCATTTGTTAATATTAAAATACTATAATTTTTTTTAAAATTTTATATTTTTAGACAATTATGGCGCATAAAAAAGCCGGCGGCTCAACCGCCCTAGGCCGCGATTCACAAGCACAAAGATTAGGTGTCAAACTATACGCTGGCGAAATGGCTCAGCCAGGCGTTATTATTATTCGCCAACGGGGCACGAAATTTCGCCCAGGCCTCAACGTCAAAAGGGGCAGCGATGATACCTTATTTGCCCTGAGTTCTGGCGTAGTTCAATTTACCCAACGCAAGCTCAAACGTTTTGATGGTAATCTCGGGCGAGCAATCATTGTTAATGTAATACCGGAAAAATAATAATCAATAAAAAAAGTAGGGGAAGGTTTAAACCGCCCCTACATTTTTTATTTTCCTAAAAACTATTTCTTTAGACAGGCATTAATAAAATCCCTAAACAAAGGATGGGGCTTTAAGGGCCGAGATTTAAATTCCGGATGAAATTGAGTCCCCACAAAAAAAGGATGATTCTGCTTTGATTTACTGCTTGTCGGCAGTTCGATAATTTCCACTAGGCGATCGTCCGGCGAAAGACCAGCCAGGACCAAACCGGCTTGAGTTAAAATTTCTCGATAGGCATTGTTGAATTCGTAACGATGGCGATGTCGCTCCGAAATCTGCTTCCGACTATAAGCTTTCCGACTAATCGATTTGCGATCGAGCACGCAAGGATAAGCTCCGAGCCTCATGGTGCCGCCATATCGCTTGGTCTTAACCAACTCGGCTTGCTCGGACATGATGTGAATCACAGGATTTTGGGTTTTGGGATTAATCTCGGTGGTCTGGGCATCGGCCAGACCACAGACATTTCGAGCAAACTCAATCACGGCCAATTGCATGCCGTAACAAAGACCCAGGTAAGGAATCTTGTGTTCTCGGGCATAATTGATAGCGGCGATTTTGCCTTCCACGCCCCGCACGCCGAAGCCGCCAGGAATAATAATGCCATCTAATTTATTTAATTCTTTGAGTTTTTCTGGTTCCTTTTCATATTCTTCGGAATTAAGCCATAAGATCAGTGGCTTCCAGTTGTGATACCAGGCCGCGTGCTTGACCGCTTCGATGACCGAGATATAGGCATCGGAAAGAGTAAAATCGCCGGTGGTGAAATATTTGCCAATAATGCCGATTTTGACCTCCCGATCCATAGTTTTAACTACCTTCACCAACCTCTTCCAATCGTGCATATTCTTGCGACGCGAGCGTAGGTTGAATTTGGATAAAATCCTCTGGCTCAATTGATCTTTTTCAAAATTCAAAGGTACTTCGTAAATGGTATCAATATCCGGCGCCGAGATAACGTCGCGCTTATCAACATTGCAAAAGATTGAAATTTTATTTTTCCTCGGCTCATCGAGTGGCTTTTCCGATCGACAAAGGATCAAATCAGGCTGGATTCCGGCCGCGTTCAAGAGCTGGACTGCGTGCTGAGTCGGCTTGGTTTTCATCTCCCCGATCTTGCTCGGAATCGGCAAGTAACTGACCAGAACGAAGAGCACATCATCGGGCCGATTAAGACGCATCATTCTCGCCGCTTCCAAAAAAAGAATGTTTTGATATTCGCCAACCGTGCCGCCGATCTCGATCAAGGTGAAATCAGCCTTGGATCTTTTGGCCGCTCGCCGGATCCGCCGAATAACTTCTTCGGGCACGTGCGGCACGACTTCCACGCAATGCCCCTCGTATTCCAGATTCCGCTCTTTCTCGATCACGGTTTGATAAACCCGGCCGGTGGTCATATAATTGTCGCTCAAGATATCGGTGTCCAAAAATCGCTCATAGGTACCGATGTCTTGATCGGTCTCATCGCCATCATCAGTCACAAAAACCTCACCATGTTCAACCGGATTCATGGTGCCAGCGTCAACATTAATATAGGGGTCGATCTTAATCGCGGTCACGCGATAACCCTTGGATTGCAAAATTTTTCCAATCGAAGCCGTGGCCGTCCCCTTGCCTACGCCGGACATCACGCCGCCAGCGACGAAGATAAACTTTGACATATAATATTCTATCTGTCATTGCGACCCCGCCTTGGCGGGGGAAGCAATCCCAGAGATTGCTTCGTCGATCCGACTTAACGTCGGATCTCCTCGCAATGACATTTCTCTTTTTATTCATTACCCGTCAACGAAAAATATATTACTCATTAGCCAACCCTATCACTCTGACTTTAACCTTGGCTTCCAAACCAAACCCTAAATCAATCAATATCTCGTGCTCACCCATCTTTTTTATTGGTCCGCTAAGTTTGATTTGTTGCAGTTTAAACTGATAACCCCTTTTTTCTAATTCCTCCACTAATTGCTTCTCGTTAACTGCGGCAAATAAAGTTCCCTTCTCATCAGAATTGGCCTTGATTTCTAATTTCAAATTCTTAAGCTTCGCTGCTAGCTCTTCGGCCAGCTTTCTTTGATTCGATTCTTTGGCCAATCTAGTCTCTTCTTTAATTTTAAGGGCAACTAGCGCTGTTGGCGTAGCCAGGGAAGCCAATTTTTGAGGCAATAAAAAATTTCGGGCATAGCCCTCGGCCACATTCTTGACCTCTCCCGCTCTTCCCACGCCTTTAATATCTTTGGTTAAAATTATTCTCATAAAATAAACAGACAACAGACAAAAGAAAACAGACCATAGTTTTTCTTTTTTCTGTTTACTGC
>CAZFGO010000008.1:0-1314 GCA_964518525.1 uncultured Gammaproteobacteria bacterium
ATTATCTGCCAGCAACCGGAGCAACTAACATTTGCCTTAACGCCGGAGCGATCGTGGTCTTTAATCAGACAATGAAGAATATCGATAGTACGACCATCCTTTTACAAGCCCAAAGCAGTGGTGGTCTGGTTCCCGTGCCAGGCACAGTGACCACGGCGGTCCAGAATGGTCAAACTATTGCCGCAGTTGTTCCGACCAGTCTTTTAAATCCCAGCATTACTTATCAGGTAACAGTCAAGGGCGGGCCGAGTGGAGTTCTTGGCACAAATGATTTATCTTTGGATACCACTAATTCACCTTCACCGATTGCGGGTTCTGATTTTGCCTGGACCTTTAAGACTAGCGCGGCTGGCGCTGGCACAACTTATTGCAGTGTGGCTTCGGTGCGAGTGAGCGTGGCGCCGCCGGGTAATTACACTAACGAAGATTTTTATACTTGCGCTGGCCGAAATGATTGCTTTGATGATCAGACGAATAAACTGGATGGAGCCCAACACGCGTATGCGGCCCAGGCCTTTGATGCCACGGGTCTGCCGCTTGAGGCGACCTATACTTGGCTTCACGACAATAAGACGCTTGATCCCAAGAGTGCCGTGGCCTTGGTGGGCAGCGTCTGCAGCAATAACGCCAGTCAGAGCTGTATTACTAATGCTGATTGCGGCAGTGGCAATACTTGTCAGCTTGGCGGTATGACGCCAGTAACTAATAGCGATGGCAGTCAACAATGGGTTGCCCAAAAAATTTATTTGACTGGCAATCCGGTTCAGAGCGCTCAAGCGATCATACCGGTCGGCGCGCTCGGTAATTGCGGTCCAGGAGTAAATTGCGGCTATGCCGAAGAAAAAGTCAATGTCACAATCTTCATGTGCGCCAATCCTTGGCCGCCGCGTAACAGTGGATCCTGGTCTCCTTATAGCGACAGTCCGCCTAATGCGATTAGTCCTTACACCAACTTTGAAACCTATTATTGCCGCGACCAGGAAAGTGGTGATTTGCCGGCCCTGGTCTACCCGCCGGTGGTTTTACCTGGTCAACCCAGCGCCAATTTATTCAAAGAATTCCTTTTCCCCAGGGATACGACTGATAAATTTTATGATAATTCCGCCGATGCCTTGGGCGTACGGGTTCTAAAAAATGTTGATCATCTGCCGCCGCTCAAATGGTACACGGAAAATGTGCCTCGCCCTGGTTCGCCTTCGATTATCGCCATGGACGGCTATACCGCAGTGCAAGACGGTCGGACTACTTATACCAATGCGGCCAATGTGACAGGCTATTGCGGTCTTAATTCAACAACCAACTGTTCTCAAAATT